>NZ_JBXWQK010000002.1:0-495825 GCF_059612345.1 Ruegeria sp. CDSA020 | reverse complement strand
CGCGCAAGCGAATGATCAAATGGAAAGGGCGCCCATCCGGCGCCCTTTCTCGTTTGATCTCGACAAGCCCGCGACGCGCCCATATCGTACACTAAAGAGTGTTGAGTGATCGGAGGCGGTGATGAGATCGTTCGCCGAATAGTCTCAGACCTAACCGTCGAAACAAAAAAGCCCGCCCCAAACCGGGGCGGGCTTTTTCTGTTTGAATTTGGTAATTCAAGACGGGGAATACCTAAAGAAGCAGCATGCTTTAGTCGTATGCAGCGTCCACTATGAATTCCACCTTAAGTTCGGGCCGCGCCAATTTTGCTTCGCCACACGCCCTCGCAGGTGCGTATCCTGTAGGAACCCAAGCATTCCAGACCTCGTTCAAACCAGCAAAGTCCTTCATATCGGCTAGCCAGATGGTCACACGCAGCATTTTTTCCCGTGATGAACCTGCGCGCTCTAGCAGGTCGTCAATTTTCCCAAGGCAAATACGCACCTGTTCCTGAATGGTATCACCTTCGGCGACTTGCCCGGTCAAATAGGCCACACCATTATGTTTAACGATTTTGGACGATCTCTCGCCGGTTTCGATGCGTTCTATCATTGGAGTGATCTCGCTGTTTCCTGTTTGATGCACGCGTTCATGGTCATAAGATGCCCCGCATGGCAAACGGAAACCGCTTGAGTAACTTTCAGAAAAGTTGAACTGGTCGGGGACGGGGCGGGTCGATAGCATTTTGCCGCGCCTAGGCTAGCTTGCCAGCGACACAGTATACCAGATTGCGCTTTTGCCGTTGAAGTGCTCTCTAGTTGGTTTCAGTGGATTGCATCGGGCGAAACCGCAAGAAGGATACTTCGACATGGACGAAACCGTAGAACGACTGTCCAAACGCCTGAAGCGGCGAGGATATCAGGTTTCGCCAATGAAGGAGACGGGTGCCTATATCGGTAATCTGGGTTTTGAGGTCGAGACAGTATTCGATGTCGGGGTGGCCTCGGGAACCGAGCATTTGTACGAAGCTTTCCCCGCAGCCAAGTTTGTGTTGGTTGAGCCCATTTCGGATTACGAAACCAAGGTACGGAAAAACTGGGGCGACAAGATCGATTTTGATTTCCATGCTTGCGGAGTTGGTGCCGAAAGCGGACAGACGACTCTTCGAATTCCAACGGTCGGCGATCGTTGGCTCGGCACACGGGCAACGATGCAGGAGTTTGACGAAGCGGCAATCCAGCACACCTCGCAAGTTGAAGAGCGACAAGTCCCGGTAAAAACACTGGATGAGATTGCGTCTTCCTACAAGGAACCTTTCGGATTGAAAATCGACACGGAAGGTTTTGAAATCGAGGTTATTAAAGGTGCATCGGAGATGCTAAAAAAATGCACCTTTGTATTGGCTGAAGTCTCTGTACGGCGTCGGTATCATGGCGGTTATAGGTTCAGCGATTTTGTCGCCGCGATGGCAGATCACGGGTTTGAGCTGCACGAATTCGTCAGGCCACCGTCTGCGGAAGCGACCGATTGCGATGCCATCTTTGCCCCTTTCGAAAGCTCAGTGTTCGACTATCAGGATACCAGACTGTCACGTATGGCGGCACGCGTAGCCAAGACATAGTCTAAGGGCATCTTTCCGCATGCAACGCGAGTTGTGTTGTCCGCGAAGGCGTTGAGCCAATCGCGATGGAAGATGGCCTGCGCATTGCGATCCACGAAGGCGGCCGCACCGTCGGCGCCGGTGTTGTGTCGAAGATTGTTGAGTAAGTCGCGCAAGCGAATGATCAAACGGAAAGGGCGTCCCTCGGGGCGCCCTTTCCTGTTTCCGTTTTCAACTTGATATTTAGTTGGCGTTTTGACTTAAGCTCACTCAGCATTCTGCTTTTGGACCGTATATACGAACAAACACTGACGAGAAAATTTTGAACAAAACAACGTTTTTGATCCTCTCTTGCCTCGTATTGTGCGCTTGCACCACGCTTGAAACGACACAAGTTTCTTCAAGAAAAAAGCTGACCATCCTGGGGGACGTTGCTTTGGATGCCGATTGGCATTGCGGCGCAGGCTTTTCAGATCCGAGCTTCAAACGTATCAGTTTGCCTGGCGTTTTCGAAGTTGATTTCATTAGAAACCGGTATCAGGGAGCGCTTAAACCTGACGGTAAAGCGCTTGCAGTATTCGATAGTGAAGAGAACTGTTCGCTATTGATTGAAGCCAATGAAAAGTTTGTTCTTGCGAACGGTGGATTTCCGCTGAAAGAACACATAGGAAAAAGCATGTATGCAGAAATTGCCGCTGCGACTGAAGAGTTCTATCGGAAATGCGAAAACGCTGAGATCAATTCGCGCGTTGACGCCAGCAAAGTCGAGTACCCTTCGTATAATGGCCCGGGTTCAGTTGTCCTAGAGCCGAAGTCCATTTGCGAGATGGAATTGGAAGCCGCCTCTCTAAGGTTTGGAGTTGTCGTTGATGACAAACCTACTGGCCTTTACATTGTGGACGGCAATGCTTTTCTTTGGCTCCCGTATACTGAGTGTTTTGAGCATTCAATTGATACCAATCTGATAAAATGGTGTGAGTAGCTGGAGCGGCATCGATTACACGTGTCGAAATACATTAAACCCCCTTGCCAAACCCCACCAACCCCTGTAGGTCGCGCGAGTTCTCTGTAAGAACATCAAGGCGGGGTGATTCCCGCCTTTTGGGTTCGATGAGGGTTGGCGATGCGCGCTTGTCCTCCTCTCAACCTCAACGCCTGATAAAAGGCTGTTATTATGCAAAGCCAAAATATCCGTATTCGGCTGAAGGCATTTGACTATCGCGTTCTGGATGCCAGCACGCAAGAGATTGTCAACACTGCCAAGCGGACCGGCGCGAACGTGCGCGGCCCGATCCCGCTGCCGAACAAGATCGAGAAGTTCACGGTTCTCCGTGGTCCTCACGTCGACAAGAAATCCCGCGACCAGTTCGAGATCCGTACGCACAAGCGTCTGCTCGACATCGTTGATCCGACCCCCCAGACCGTTGACGCGCTGATGAAGCTCGACCTCGCTGCTGGTGTGGACGTCGAGATCAAGCTGCAGTCGTAAGATCGGAGGGTATAGATTATGCGCTCTGGTATTATCGCAAAAAAAGTCGGCATGACCCGCCTGTTCATGGAAGACGGCAAGCAGATCCCTGTAACCGTTCTTCACCTGGACAACCTGCAGGTTGTTGCACAGCGCACGGACGAGAAGGACGGCTATACTGCTGTTCAGCTGGGTGCCGGTGCTGCCAAGGCAAAACGCACCTCGAAAGCCATGCGCGGTCACTATGCCGCTGCCAAGGTTGAACCCAAGCGTAAGCTGGTCGAGTTCCGCGTCTCCGAAGATGGCCTGATCGAAGTAGGTGCCGAGATTTCGGCAGAGCATTTCCTGGAAGGTCAGAAAGTTGACGTTTCGGGTACTTCGATCGGTAAAGGCTTTGCCGGTGCAATGAAGCGCTGGAACTTCGGTGGTCTTCGCGCCTCACACGGTGTTTCGATCAGCCACCGTTCGCACGGTTCAACTGGCCAGTGTCAGGATCCGGGCAAGGTTTTCAAAGGCAAAAAGATGGCCGGTCACATGGGTGCTGCCCGTGTAACCACCCAGAACCTGGAAGTCGTCAAAACCGACGCCGACCGTGGTCTGGTCTTCATCAAAGGCGCCGTTCCCGGACCGAAATCCGGTTGGGTTACCGTCAAGGACGCCGTCAAGAAGAAAGCACCGGAAGGCCTGCCTTTCCCGGCTGCTGTGAAATCGGCTGCAACCGAAGCACCTGCGGAAGAAGTTCCCGCGGAAGGTGGTGAAGCATGAAACTTGATGTAATCAAACTGGACGGCGGCAAAGCCGGCAACATCGAGCTGGATGCAGACCTGTTCGGCCTGGAGCCGCGCGCGGACATCCTGCACCGTGTGGTCCGTTGGCAGCGTAACAACGCGCAGGCTGGCACCCACAAGGTCAAGACCCGCTCGGAAGTGTCCTACTCGACCAAGAAGATCTATCGCCAAAAAGGCACCGGTGGCGCACGCCACGGCGCCCGTTCGGCACCGATCTTCCGGGGTGGTGGCGTTTACAAAGGTCCGGTCGTGCGTTCGCATGGTCATGACCTGCCGAAAAAGTTCCGTAAACTTGGTCTGCGCCACGCGCTGTCTGCCAAAATGGCAGCTGGTGAACTGGTCGTGATCGAGAACGCCGAAGCCGAAGGCAAGACCGCTGCTCTGGCCAAGCAGGTTGCAAACCTGGGTTGGAAACGCGCTCTGGTCATCGACGGGGCGACCGTGAACGAAGGGTTCCTGAAGGCGTCGCGCAACATCGAAGGTCTGGATATCCTGCCGTCGATGGGTGCAAACGTTTATGACATCCTCAAGCGTGACACTCTGGTGCTCACCAAAGCGGCTGTCGAAGCACTGGAGGCTCGACTGAAATGAGCGCGAAGGCAGAACACTACGACGTGATCCGCAAGCCGATCATCACCGAAAAGTCGACCATGGCGTCCGAAAACGGCGCGGTTGTCTTTGAGGTTGCGATTGACAGCAACAAGCCACAGATCAAAGAGGCCGTTGAGGCACTGTTTGGTGTGAAGGTCAAAGCGGTGAACACCTCTGTGACCAAAGGCAAGGTCAAGCGGTTCCGCGGCCAGTTGGGCAAGCGGAAAGACGTCAAAAAAGCATATGTGACCCTTGAAGAGGGTAACACCATCGACATTTCCACCGGTCTTTGATCGGGCCTGTCTTTGGACAAACCATTAAGACCCCCGCGAAAGCGGGGGTTTTTCTTTAGGTAGTGACACCAAAAGTTGAGCGCCATTCCCAGCGTCTCGAACAGAAAATGATTGCTATGCCGGTGGGGTCGTCTATCCGGTATGGAACAAACAAACGATATGGCAGGCGCATGACCCAATCCACTCTCTCGACCCGGGACAACCCGGATGTGACTGTCGCGCGGGACTGGGTGTCGACGCTGGCCAAATATCGGGAGCCAAGCCAACCGCGTAGCTGGTTCGAGCTGGGGGTTACCTGTGTCCCCTTCATAGCGCTTTGGGCCTTGGCCTGGATGTCTTTGTCGGTGAGCTATTGGCTGGCGCTTGCGATCTCGGTTCTGAACGCGGCCTTTCTGCTGCGCCTGTTTGCCATTCAGCATGATTGCGGTCACGGGGCATTTTTTACGAACCGGACGGTCAGTGACTGGGTCGGTCGGGGGCTCGGGGTGCTGACGTTGACGCCTTACGATGTTTGGCGGCGCACACATTCCTCGCATCACAACTCATCTGGCAATCTGGATAAGCGCGGGATGGGGGACATCCATACGCTGACGGTGGCCGAATACCGGGCGCTGACGCCCTTGAACCGGTTGTTTTACCGGCTCTATCGCCACCCGATCACCCTGTTTGGCTTTGGGCCCGGCTATCTGTTCCTGTTTCAAAACCGCCTCCCGCTTGGCTTGACCGGTATTCCGAAATTCTGGGTCAGCGCGATGGCGACGAACCTGGCCATTCTGACCGCACTGGGGGCCATCTACTATTTTGGTGGCCTGATGCCGGTGCTGCTGATTTTCCTGCCCTCGACCCTGATCGCTGCAACGGCTGGCGTCTGGCTGTTCTACGTCCAGCACCAATTCGAAGAGACGCAATGGGACCCTGATCAGGACTGGCAACTGCACGAGGCCGCCCTGCACGGCAGCTCGCATTACATCCTGCCATCCGTATTGCAGTGGTTCACGGCCAACATCGGCATCCACCACGTACACCATCTGTACAGCCGCATCCCGTTCTATCGCCTGACCGAGGTGCTGCGGGATCATGACGAGTTGGCCAACAGCAACCGGATGACCATCCGCGAGAGCCTCGCCAACGCACGGCTACACCTGTGGGATGAGAAAAACCGCCGCCTGCTGTCCTTTGCCGAAGCGCGCGCGCTGTATGGGTAACGGGATCGCTCAGAGGGTGTGAACGATAGCCGGAAATCCGGTCGTTGCCCCCGGCGTGTGATGCGGATACGGTCGCTCTTATGAAACATGTCCCCAAAGAAACAACAGATGAGGCCCTTATTCAGGAGTTCCTGGATAAAGGAGGCAAAGTCAGCATCGGCAAAACCAAACCCGCGCCCGCTGAGCTGGGTTTGAGCAAGAATGTTTGGAACGCCAAGCTGACCAAAGAAGAGAAGGCCGCGCGCGACAAGAAGTGATCGTGCGGGGCTATGGGTGAGCGTTGAGGCTTCTGGTGTAACACTGGAAAATGGCATCCATTGATGTGTTCGCCAGCCTCTGGTCGGCCTCGTCTTTGGAGAGAGATATTGGGCCCTCGCGAAAGCGGGTTTTTTGTTGTCTCTATCCGCAAGCCGCGCCAGTGACTGCCCGTGGGATGGCGCCGCAGCGACTGATCTGCGCGCTTTATAGTGCCAAATACATCCAACCTCAGAGCGAGGCGCAAACGTCCCCAAGCGCCAGCCCGCCGGGACGGGCAGTCACTGGCGCGGCGGCCTTCGGCCTTGATTCCGCGCTGGATTCGTGTTGCGAAATTGGAAGCATCCCTGATGTTGAGGCGAGATGGGCAGTGCGGTTGTGCCTGTAAGTGACTTTAGTTTATCTCGTTTAGACCGATGTTACGTATTTAATAAATGGCGAAGAATTCAGAGGCGCTTAATTTGAACTACTTTGAATGGGTAAAAGCAGTAGTTGAGGCGCCAGCGAAGGTCGTATGGACTGTACTAGCTGTTAGCTGCACAATACTCCTAGTTGATTATTATTGGCCTGAGCGATTTGCTGGGCTCCCGCCGTGGGCACTGCCGCTGGGGTGGTTGGTATTCATTTTCTTTGGGTGTCTGGCTTTGACCTCTGTAATTAAGGGCCTGCTCTTGTTTGGTGGTTGGACCTTCAAGCTTCTCCGAAGTGCCTCAACATTTGTTGCTGCTCCATTTCGAAGGCGAATGATCAAAAAAAAGCTGTTGGACCTAGAGCTAAGTGAGGTGGAGAAACTTAGCGCAGCTCGTGCAAAGGAAGACAGGGCAGTAAATATCATACCCGACTCAGAAATTGCCATCAGCTTGCTAGGCAAGCGTTTAATTAATCGACCTTCGCTCGTCGTTCCTAATCGCAATGGAACTATAAGTTTCAAAATACCTAGGGAGGTTTGGAGAGTGATGTTATCTTTGGAAGAGTTTCGCTTACATAGCCCGAACGCGTTGCGAAGAGCCTTGGGGCAGCATGGGAATGCGCGTGACCTATTGCGTGCGCTTCCACAAGCTCACCCGGCGGTTATCCGGAAAAACGAAACAAATACGTAGAAGAGTACTGCTAGATGTAGAAACCTGATTGATACCTTGAAGCTTATTCTTGGTCAGGAGTTTTGGATGAAACGAATTTAGACTGCCCTATAGACACCCACCCCCAACACGGCTATATGCACCCAATCTTGCGGCCTCGGATTCGTTCCGGGGCTTCTGATATTTGTAACCGGGGACCTTCGGGGCCCTATACCCTTGGCACCTACGGGGGCCTATCACATAGCGGGGCAATGCCTCGCACTTGCTAAACGGAAGACAGAAAGCATGGCACTCAAGTCGTACAAGCCGACGACGCCGGGCCAGCGCGGGCTGGTGCTGATCGACCGTTCGGAGCTTTGGAAAGGACGTCCGGTCAAGTCTCTCACTGAGGGTTTGACCAAATCGGGCGGCCGGAACAACACCGGACGGATCACTTCACGCCGCCGCGGCGGTGGCGCAAAGCGTCTCTACCGGATCGTTGACTTCAAACGGAATAAATTTGATGTCGCGGCAACCGTCGAGCGGATCGAATATGACCCGAACCGGACCGCGTTCATCGCACTGGTAAAATACGAAGACGGCGAGCAGGCATATATCCTGGCTCCGCAGCGTCTGGCTATTGGTGACAAGGTTGTGGCTTCGGCCAAGGCCGACATCAAGCCGGGCAACGCTATGCCGTTCTCGGGTATGCCTATTGGTACCATTGTCCACAACATCGAGATGAAGCCTGGTAAAGGCGGTCAGATCGCACGTGCGGCCGGTACTTACGCGCAATTCGTAGGCCGCGATGGCGGTTATGCTCAGATCCGTCTGAGCTCGGGCGAGCTGCGCATGGTTCGTCAGGAATGCATGGCCACCGTTGGTGCCGTGTCCAACCCCGACAACAGCAACCAGAACCTCGGTAAAGCCGGTCGTATGCGCCACAAAGGCGTGCGTCCGTCGGTTCGTGGTGTCGCAATGAACCCGATCGATCACCCGCACGGTGGTGGTGAAGGCCGTACCTCGGGTGGCCGTACACCGGTTACGCCTTGGGGTAAGGACACCAAGGGTAAGCGTACTCGCAACAAAAACAAAGCGTCCCAGAAGCTGATCATCCGCTCGCGGCACGCCAAGAAGAAGGGACGTTAATCCATGTCTCGCTCTGTTTGGAAGGGTCCTTTCGTCGATGCTTACGTGCTGAAAAAAGCCGAAGCAGCGCGCGAGTCGGGCCGCAACGAAGTCATCAAGATCTGGTCGCGTCGTTCCACCATTCTGCCCCAGTTCGTGGGTCTGACCTTTGGTGTGTACAACGGCCAGAAGCATATCCCCGTCAACGTCTCGGAAGACATGATCGGTCAGAAGTTCGGTGAGTATTCGCCGACTCGCACCTATTACGGTCACGCCGCTGACAAAAAAGCGAAGCGGAAGTAAGTCATGGGCAAGGAAAAGAACCCCCGCCGCGTGGCTGAAAACGAAGCAATGGCGAAAACGCGCATGCTCCGTACCAGCCCGCAGAAACTGAACCTGGTTGCGCAGATGATCCGCGGCAAGAAAGTTGAGAAGGCTCTGACCGACCTGACTTTCTCGAACAAGCGTGTCGCGCAGGACGTCAAAAAGTGCCTGCAGTCCGCAATCGCCAACGCTGAGAACAACCACAACCTGGACGTCGACGAGCTGATCGTTGCCGAAGCATGGGTTGGTAAGAACCTAGTCATGAAACGCGGTCGCCCCCGGGCCCGTGGCCGTTTCGGCAAGATCATGAAGCCGTTCTCGGAGATCACCATCAAGGTGCGTCAAGTTGAGGAGCAAGCCTAATGGGTCATAAAGTAAATCCGATCGGCATGCGCCTTCAGGTGAACCGCACCTGGGACAGCCGCTGGTACGCCGACACCAAGGACTACGGTGATCTTCTGCTGGAAGATCTGAAGATCCGTGAGTTCATCAACAAAGAGTGCAAGCAAGCCGGCATCGCCCGTGTGATCATCGAACGTCCGCACAAGAAGTGCCGCGTTACGATCCACACTGCACGTCCGGGTGTCATCATCGGCAAGAAAGGCGCGGACATTGAAGTTCTGCGCAAGAAAATCGCCCTGATGACAGACAGCGAATTGCACCTGAACATCGTCGAAGTGCGCAAGCCCGAGCTTGACGCACAGCTGGTTGCCGAGTCTATCGCTCAGCAGCTGGAGCGCCGGGTTTCGTTCCGTCGCGCGATGAAGCGGTCTGTTCAGAACGCCATGCGTATGGGCTCTCTGGGTATCCGGGTGAACGTCGCTGGCCGTCTGGGTGGCGCCGAAATCGCACGGACCGAGTGGTACCGCGAAGGCCGTGTGCCTCTGCACACGCTGCGCGCCGACATCGATTACGCACAAGCCGAAGCGATGACTCCTTATGGGATCATCGGGATCAAGGTCTGGATCTTCAAAGGTGAGATCATGGAGCACGATCCGCAGGCACGTGACCGTAAAGCACAGGAACTCC
Source organism: Ruegeria sp. CDSA020 (assembly GCF_059612345.1). Lineage (NCBI taxonomy): Bacteria > Pseudomonadati > Pseudomonadota > Alphaproteobacteria > Rhodobacterales > Roseobacteraceae > Ruegeria > Ruegeria sp. CDSA020. The sequence continues at coordinate 486,106 of NZ_JBXWQK010000002.1, read as the reverse complement.
AGGACGGCCCTGCACCTCGTGGTGCTGGTGGCGGTCGTCGCTAAGGAGGGAAAGATATGCTTCAACCAAAGCGTACTAAATTCCGCAAGATGCACAAAGGCCGGATCAAGGGTGAAGCCAAGGGCGGCTCTGATCTAAACTTTGGCACCTATGGACTGAAAGCTCTTGAGCCTGAGCGTGTAACTGCACGCCAGATCGAAGCTGCACGTCGTGCCATGACGCGTCACATGAAGCGTCAGGGCCGTGTCTGGATCCGCATCTTCCCCGACACTCCGGTTACGGCTAAGCCGATCGAAGTTCGTATGGGTAAAGGTAAAGGTTCGGTCGACCGCTGGGCATGCAAAGTCAAGCCTGGCCGCGTGATGTTCGAAATCGACGGCGTCAATGACGACATCGCCCGCGAGGCCCTGCGCCTGGCTGCGATGAAGCTGCCGATCAAGACTCGCGTCGTGGTTCGCGAAGACTGGTAAGCGACCCGGGGGCGACCCCGCTCGTGACAAGATTGACCCCCGTCGGGAAACCGGCGGGGGTTTTTGGTTTGAGGGCGTTGCTCCGCCACAGCCTCGCAAAACACCCATCGCCTTCATCGAGAGGCTGGTTTAAGACAGGCCCATGGCACAGATTGAATCACTTTTTGTCACCCGTCTTTATCGCGCAGCTTTGTCCGAGTTTGATCCCAAGATCGACCCGGAGGAGCTGGAAAGCTCCTGTCTTGTCATCGCCGAGGATGATGAGGCCGGGCAGGAATGGTGCGAAGAAAACGGCTATCCCGGCTACACCAGCTATGCCTCGCTGACCGATCTGCCCTGGCGGTTCCCGATCTTTGCCGATCTGGTTAAGGTGCTGGACCAGCACGTTGCAGCTTTTGCTAAGGATCTGGAGTTTGATCTGGGTGAGGGTGAACTAAAGCTTGAAGACCTTTGGATCAACATTTTGCCCGAGGGCGGAATGCACTCCAGCCACCTGCACCCACATAGCGTGATCTCGGGCACGACTTATGTTTCGATGCCCGAAGGTGCTAGCGCGCTGAAGCTTGAAGACCCGCGCTCGGGCCGGATGATGGCAGCGCCCACGCGTATGAAAGGGGGCCGTCGGGACCTGCAGCCTTTCATTTATGTGAAGCCTCTGGTTGGAGATGTTTTGCTATGGGAGAGCTGGTTGCGCCACGAGGTGCCGATGAACATGGCCGAGGATGAGCGGATTTCCGTCAGCTTTAACTATAAATGGGACTAGCACGGTCGTTTAAGGGACTCTGATTCAAAGGAATGTGTGAAAAGTTCTTGCATTGTGTCGTCAGATAAACGATGTGGAGGGCGCTTACGTTTTTCTTTTTCGACCACTGTCTCCCGAATATCGGCGTTCAGTCTTTCGATCCAGACCGACAACGCCGCGCTGTCGCAATTCCGCGGACAGCAATTTACTAGGAGACTACGGATATGGCCAACGGCACCGTAAAATGGTTCAACACAACTAAAGGTTTTGGCTTCATCGCACCGGAGACCGGTGGCAAAGACGTGTTTGTACACATCTCTGCTGTCGAGCGCTCGGGTCTGACCGGCCTGGCCGACGACCAGAAAGTAACGTTCGACATCGAACCCGGCCGTGACGGTCGTGAGTCGGCTGTGAACATCGCTCTGGCGTAAGTCACTCAGACTTAGACAGTTGAAGACGCGGTCTCGTGCAAACGAGGCCGCGTTTTGCGTTTGTGAGTGGGATGTCTACATGCTGTAATGGCTGGTGCATTCAACGCACCTGTCAACGAGGCCTAGGGTGGCGGGATTAATGCCAGCTTTTCTATTTTGTGGGAGTAAACCATGGGCGCGCCAAAACCAGCAAAGGTTGTACTAGCGGTTTCACTTTTTTTGGCGTTGGCCGTCGCACCTGCACTTGCGACGTGCCCAACCCGTGTAGATGTCGGTAAAGGCGTCTGGTTGGACTATGGCGGAACATGGCTTTTACGAGTTCAAACCGTTGTTGAGACGGGGTTTGTCGTTGAGTTGAGAACCGAAGACTCTAGGCGCATAGGTTTCGCTAGCCACTACGCGCATCCTTTGCTGTTCGGCGAGACCTTTATGAAGTTCACCGCCTCAAAGCGTTCATACGAGCAATCAGTTAGTTCCTTAGATGACCTAGAGCAGCAAAAAGAGTGGCAGTCAGGCTTCACGATACAAGATGGCGATAAAGAAGCCTTACTCGGCACTGTAACGGTTGAGTTCCAGAAAAATCGAATTGAACGGGTTGGAACGTGTAAATACAAAGTTTGGGAAGTTCTGGTGCGTGAGCATGTATCAGGGGATGACGAACGAACGGTAAAGGTGCTGTATTCTCCAGAGCTAAAGATAGTTTTGAAGCAGGCGCATATGCTGCCGAACTCTGGATTGGTTTGGGGAAGAGGTTTCGATGGAATTCGCTCCAAGAGCGAATAGGCTTCCAAATTCGGTTCAAACATCTCGTGCCCGTCGCTGGTTGCTCAAGTGAGCAGAGCGCTAAAAACGGCCTCTCGATCAATCCTCCATACTTTCCCTTGCCACCCACCCCAGAACCCCCTATAGAGCGGCATCTTGCGTTCCCCCGGCCGAGTCGGGGGATTCGTATGTCTATCATTCATCCACCAGGTCAAAGGTGACCCTGCATAGGGGCCTTCTGGTGTTTTGAGCAAAGGAAAAGGCGATGAACGCCCAAGAACTGCGTGACAAGACCCCTGACCAGCTCCGCGAGGAACTGGCCAACCTGAAGAAAGAAAGCTTTAACCTGCGCTTTCAACAGGCAACCGGTCAGATGGAAAGCACCGCTGGCATCAAAGCGGCCCGCCGCAACGCCGCCCGCGTTAAAACCATCCTGAACGAAAAGGCCGCTGCTGCGGCATCGGAGGAGTAATCCTATGCCTAAGCGTATCCTTTCCGGCACCGTAACGAGCGATGCCAACGCACAGACTGTAACCGTATCCGTCGAGCGCCGCTTTACGCATCCGGTTCTGAAGAAAACCATCCGTAAGTCCAAGAAATACCGGGCTCACGATGAAAAGAACGCCTTCAAGGTCGGCGATACAGTTCGCATCATCGAATGCGCGCCGAAATCGAAGACGAAACGTTGGGAAGTTCTGGAAGCGTAAGCCTCTGGGATTTTCCCATTTGTCGAAACCCTGGGGGATCTAACAAGACCAGCCCCCACAGGTCGGGAGAAACCACATGATCCAGATGCAGACCAATCTGGATGTCGCTGACAACTCCGGCGCACGCCGAGTTCAGTGCATCAAGGTCCTGGGTGGTTCCAAGCGTAAATACGCCTCTGTAGGCGACATCATTGTCGTCTCGGTGAAGGAAGCCATCCCACGCGGCCGCGTAAAGAAAGGTGACGTCCGTAAGGCCGTCGTCGTACGCACCGCCAAAGAAGTCCGTCGTGAAGACGGCACCGCGATCCGTTTCGATCGCAACGCCGCCGTCATTCTGAACAACAACAACGAGCCTGTAGGTACTCGTATCTTTGGCCCTGTTGTTCGTGAACTGCGCGCGAAGAACTTCATGAAAATCATCTCGCTTGCTCCGGAGGTGCTGTAATCATGGCTGCTAAACTCCGCAAAGGCGACAAGGTCGTCGTGCTGGCTGGCAAGGACAAGGGCAAAGAGGGAACTATCACCTCGGTCGACCCGAAAGCCGGTAAAGCCGTTGTTGATGGCGTGAACATCGCCATTCGCCACACCCGCCAGTCGCAGACCTCGCAAGGTGGTCGCCTGCCTCAGGCAAACCCGATTGAGCTGTCGAACCTGGCTCTGCTGGACAAAAACGGTAAAGCAACCCGCGTTGGCTTCCGCATGGAAGGTGACAAGAAGGTTCGTTTTGCCAAGACCACGGGGGACGTGATCGATGCTTGATACCGCAACCTACACCCCGCGTCTGAAAGCTCAGTACGCTGAAACCATCCGTGCCGCTTTGAAAGAAGAGTTCGGTTACAAGAGCGATATGCAGCTGCCCAAGCTGGAAAAGATCGTTCTGAACATCGGTTGTGGTGCAGAGGCCGTCAGAGACTCGAAGAAGGCGAAAGCCGCTGTTGAAGATCTGACCGCGATTGCAGGCCAAAAGGCTGTTGCAACACTGGCGAAGAAGTCGATCGCGGGTTTCCGCGTCCGTGAAGACATGCCGCTGGGTGCGAAAGTTACCCTGCGCGGTGACCGGATGTATGAATTCCTGGATCGTCTGATCACCATCGCGCTGCCGCGCGTTCGTGACTTCCGCGGTGTTAAGCCTTCTTTCGATGGTCGTGGCAACTTTGCCATGGGCATGAAAGAGCACATCGTGTTCCCGGAAATCGACTTCGACAAGGTCGACGAGGTCTGGGGCCTGGATATCGTAATTGCCACCACAGCGAAAACCGACGCTGAAGCGAAAAGCCTGTTGAAAGCGTTCAACATGCCGTTCAACGCTTAAGCGCCGGGAGGATTGAGACATGGCTAAAAAAGCAATGATCGAACGCGAGAAGAAGCGCGAACGCCTGGTGGCCAAATATGCCGCAAAGCGTGCCGAGCTGAAAGAAATCGCGAATGACGAGAGCAAGCCGATGGAAGAGCGTTTCAAAGCGCGTCTGAAACTGGCGAAACTGCCGCGCAACAGCTCGGCAACTCGTCTTCACAACCGCTGTCAGCTGACAGGTCGTCCTCATGCTTACTATCGTAAGCTGAAGGTCAGCCGTATCATGCTGCGCGAGCTGGGTTCTGCAGGTCAGATCCCCGGCATGGTGAAATCGAGCTGGTAAGGGAGACATAGATATGAACGATCCTATCGGCGATATGCTCACCCGTATCCGCAACGCGCAAATGCGCGGCAAGTCCACTGTAAACACTCCGGCGTCGAAACTGCGCGCCTGGGTTCTGGACGTGCTGGCGGACGAAGGTTACATCCGTGGCTACGAAAAGATGACTGGTGAAAACGGTCATCCGGCCATCGAAATCAGCCTGAAATACTACGAAGGCACCCCTGTCATTCGCGAACTCAAGCGGGTCTCCAAGCCCGGTCGTCGCGTATACATGGGCGTCAATGACATCCCGCAGGTCCGTCAGGGTCTGGGTGTGTCGATTGTCAGCACTCCGAAAGGTGTGATGTCGGACCAGAATGCACGCTCCAACAATGTTGGCGGCGAAGTGCTCTGCACCGTCTTCTAAGGAGGTCTGTCAATGTCTCGTATTGGTAAACGTCCGGTCGAACTGCCCAGCGGTGTAACCGCCTCGGTTTCCGGCCAGACCATCGAAGTCAAAGGCCCGAAAGGTGCCCGCAGCTTCACCGCGACTGATGACGTTACGCTGTCGGTCGAAGACAATGTGGTTCAAATCAACCCGCGTGGCATGTCCAAGCGTGCCCGTCAGCAATGGGGCATGAGCCGCACCATGGTTGCCAATCTGGTAACCGGTGTGACCGAAGGCTTCAAAAAAGAGCTGGAGATTCAGGGTGTTGGTTACCGGGCTCAGATGCAGGGTAACACCCTGAAGCTGAACCTGGGCTACAGCCACGACGTTGATTTCGTTGCTCCGGAAGGTGTCACCATCACCGCACCGAAGCAGACCGTGATCATTGTGGAAGGTAACGACCAACAGCAGGTGGGCGAAGTCGCGGCGAAAATCCGCGAATGGCGCCGTCCCGAGCCGTATAAAGGCAAGGGTATCCGCTATAAGGGCGAATTCATCTTCCGCAAAGAAGGCAAGAAGAAGTAAGGACGCAAACAATGGCAAACAGCAAAAGAACCCTGTTTCTGAAGCGCCGCCTGCGCGTTCGGAACAAACTTCGCAAGGTCAATGCAGGTCGTGTACGCCTGTCGGTTCACCGTTCGAACAAGAACATCAGCGCTCAGCTGATCGACGACGTTCGTGGTGTGACCCTGGCCTCGGCCTCGACCCTGGAAAAAGATCTGGGTGTAGTTGGCACAAACAACGTCGAAGCGGCTACGAAAGTGGGCGCAGCCATCGCCGAGCGTGCCAAGAAGGCAGGCGTCGAAGAGGCTTATTTCGATCGTGGCGGCTTCCTGTTCCACGGCAAAGTGAAGGCTGTCGCCGACGCTGCGCGTGAAGGTGGTCTGAAGATCTAAGACTTGCGGGCAGCGCCTCAGCTGCCCCGATGATCCGGGGGCCTCGGCAATAGTCGAGGCTCACTTGGATTGAAACAACGGCGCCGCAATGCGCCACATGAGAAAAGGGATGCCAAATGGCAGAACGTGAAAACCGTCGGGGCCGTGGCCGCGACCGCGACGAAACTCCGGAATTCGCAGACCGTCTGGTCGCGATCAACCGCGTGTCGAAAACCGTAAAAGGTGGTAAGCGCTTTGGCTTCGCCGCTCTGGTGGTTGTCGGCGATCAGAAAGGCCGCGTCGGCTTTGGCAAGGGTAAAGCAAAAGAAGTACCCGAGGCCATCCGTAAGGCAACTGAACAAGCCAAGCGTCAGATGATCCGCGTGCAGCTCCGCGAAGGTCGGACCCTGCACCACGATATCGAAGGCCGTCACGGCGCCGGTAAAGTGGTTATGCGCTCGGCACCTGAAGGTACTGGTATCATCGCCGGTGGTCCGATGCGTGCTGTGTTCGAAATGCTGGGCGTCAAGGACGTTGTGTCCAAGTCGTTGGGCTCGCAGAACCCGTACAACATGATCCGCGCCACCATCAACGGCCTGCAAAAAGAGCAGAGCCCGCGTTCGGTTGCACAGCGTCGCGGCAAGAAAGTTGCTGACATCCTGCCCAAGCGGGACGAAGCGCCTGTTGCTGCTGAAGCAGAAGCATAAGGAGAGCGACCCATGGCAAAAACCATCGTCGTCAAGCAGATCGGTTCCCCGATCCGCCGCCCCGCCGAACAGCGCGCGACCCTGATCGGTCTGGGCTTGAACAAGATGCACAAAACCCGTGAGCTGGAGGATACTCCTTCGGTCCGCGGCATGGTCAACAAGATCCCGCATCTGGTAGAGATCATCGAAGAACGCGGCTAATCGCGAGTTCTTTGAAGACTTAAAAACGCCTCCGATCTGATCGGGGGCGTTTTCTTGTTTGGCCGGTCGTCTTTTTTCCGGCTCATCATATGGTGTTGTTCAGTGCCTCGGCGCAAACTCGGCTATGACCCGAGCGTCTTTTATTCTGCAAACTCAATGTCGACTTCATGGCGCAACGGGGGTTCTCTGCCTGGTTTTTCGTACAGCCTGGGGCATCCATCGCAAAAACTGGCTGCTGCTTCGCGTTTGGAATGAGCACGCGGGTTCCAGACCTGCCGGCGCAGAGCTTTGTATTTTTCGTTGTTCCAGATGGTTTCAAGTGGTTGGTCGAAAACATTTCCCAACACATGCGGATCACGGTTCTTGTCGGAAACATATTGGCGGCCGGATCGCCAGAGACAGCAGGGAATCACATCGCCATCAAAGCGAATGACCGTGCTGCTGTGGGGCCAATGGCACCTTGGGGTGAGGGATGATGACAGGGGCGGGCCATTTTCAATCCGATCGGGATCGTCGTCTACGACGTTGTACAGATCTCCATTTGCATCGAACCGTAGCCCTTCAAACGTGGTAAAGGCGTCGATACCAATCTCGTCTACGATGGCCTTGACCTGATCCAGTTCATCCTCGGCGTGATGGGGGAAAGAGATATGCTGTATTTCTACGAACGGAGATTTCAGACCCTTCCTCTTTTTATAGCCAGCCAGTAGTCGCAGGTTGTTCAGAACGAAATCCAGGCGTCCGCGAACACGGGTAACCTGAAAGCTTTCCTGCGTCGCGCCATCAACTGAGATTGTGATATGGCTAAGCCCGGCATCGACCAGGTCATGAATCCTCTCGGCTTTTAGCCGATAGCTGAAATGGGTGGTGATATGGCTTTCCAAACCGGCTGCGGTCGTGGCCCGGATCATGTCGTTGAGGTCCGGGTGTGCCAGAGGATCGCCATAGTAGAACAGGCTTACACCAAGCGCGCGATCTTTGATCTGGCCAATGATATGCCGGTACTGCTGAAGGCTGAGTTTGTCCTGCTTTCCGAAATTCTGATCGCTGAGTAATGGCCGGTTGCGTCGGGACGGGTTCGCATGGACGCAATGTGGACAGGCTAGTGAGCACAGCGGCGAAATATCAATTTTCACCAGTGACGGCAGCGGGGCGGCTTGTTGAGAGTGAAGAAGATAGCCCCGAACGTTGCGCAACAGGTTTGCCGATTGCTTCAAGGAAGGACGGCGCTGAATCCAGCGCAACCTTCTAATAACGCTTGAAACCAAAGGCATGGAGTATCCTCATTCATGAAGTCGAGGACGCCCTAAACGTGCGAGGCGAAAATGGTAAAACAGGCCGAAATAGCCCGATAGTTCACGGATATGTGATAGAATAGTGAAAATATGGGTCCGTAAAAGAAAAAAGATATTAAAATATATAAATTTGATAGATCTTATCTTTAGCCGAGAAATCCACAGGTCTATTTCAACGAAAGCCTGTAGTGGGATGTCTAAACAGTGTTTTCATTGCCATTCCCCCAATGCATACCGGCCAGACCGAATCTTCTGTTGTTAGCGTTATCTGGCGTTCTTATTTGAGCTTTGTCCCAAATAGGAACGCAAACGAAATCTGGAGAATACGCTCCGGTTTAGAAAGGAATATAGAAATGGCAAACACAGCAACTTTTTCCCGCGAAGGCTTTGGTCTGACCGCCCGCATCGCAACTCTGATCGCACGCGTGAAAGAGGCCTATGCCCTGCGCGCCGAATTCGGCCGCACCTATTCAGAGCTTCAGAACCTGACTGATCGTGAACTGAACGACATTGGTATCCGCCGGTGCGATATAAGTGATATTGCGCATAAGCACGTCTACTGCTGAGAACCTGGCAGGCTGAACAACACCGAGGCGCCATTTGGCGCCTCTTTTGATTCTGCGTGCTTGAAAGGCACAGGCACGGTGAAATTGGTCGCTCTGCATTGTGGATCGTTTGGAAATTTTCCATGAGAATTATTAGAGGGGGCTATGTCCCAATAACGCGATCACGAGGCTGACACAGTGCGAGACTATCAGATTGGCGTATTGGGTATTCCGTCAGACTGCCCGGCGCTGGATCTGCTCATCGAATATACAACGGACCCATATCGGATTCCTCCATGGCTGCCCAAACACCGGATTAGTCCACTGGACGCGCCAATCCAAAATGCTGAAGGCTAGACAGTTTGGGCGTTGTTCACTTCAAAACTTGCATCCTCAGCCACAAAGCTGTATCGGGCTCCGGTGGCGTACTGCGCCGCAAGAATCAAAACCAAGAAATGCCGTGTTTGACCCATCACGCTTCGGGGTCATTTCCGGCGAAGGAGAAGCGAAATGAAACTGAATGAATTGCGCGACAACCCAGGCGCCACACCGAAACGGACCCGCGTCGGCCGTGGTCCCGGTTCCGGCAAAGGTAAAATGGGTGGCCGTGGTATCAAAGGTCAGAAATCCCGTTCGGGTGTGGCCATCAATGGCTACGAAGGCGGCCAGATGCCGCTGTACCAGCGCCTGCCCAAGCGTGGCTTTAACAAGCCGAACCGCAAGGAGTTTGCCGTTATTAACCTGGGCCTGATCCAGAAATTCGTCGACGCCGGTAAGCTGGACGCCAAAGCCGCGATCACCGAGGACGCACTGGTTGCATCCGGTCTGGTTCGCCGTAAACTGGACGGTATCCGCGTTCTGGCCAAAGGCGAAATCAGCGCCAAGGTGACCCTAGAAGTAACTGGTGCTTCGAAAGCTGCCGTTGAGGCAGTCGAAAAAGCGGGCGGTTCACTGACGGTCACAAAAGCCGCTGCGGCAGAGTAAGCGCTTGTGAGCGGGCCAAGACCCGCTTACATAGACCTCAGAGTTTTCCAAGACGCCGCCCGAGCCGGAAAACGGTTCCGGGCGGTGTTTTCATAAGAGAGACCGATTTATGGTATCAGCAGCAGAACAAATGGCAGCCAACACTAGCTGGGCTGCTTTGGGCAAAGCCACCGATCTGCGCAACCGCATCCTGTTCACGCTGGGTTTGTTGATCGTCTATCGTCTGGGCACCTTTATCCCGGTGCCGGGCATTGACGGACAGGCCCTGCGTGAGTTCATGGAGCAAGCGGGGCAGGGCATCGGCGGCATGGTTTCGATGTTCACCGGCGGGGCGCTGGGGCGGATGGGTATCTTTGCCCTCGGTATCATGCCCTACATTTCGGCGTCGATCATCATTCAGCTGCTGACCTCGATGGTTCCCGCGCTCGAACAGCTCAAGAAAGAAGGCGAGCAGGGTCGTAAGAAGATCAACCAATATACCCGTTTCGGCACCGTGGCGCTGGCCACGGTTCAGGCCTATGGCTTGGCCGTTTCGCTGGAGTCTGGCGATTTGGCGACCGATCCGGGCCTTTATTTCCGTCTGTCGACTATGATTACACTGGTTGGCGGCACCATGTTCCTGATGTGGCTGGGTGAGCAGATCACCGCGCGCGGCATCGGCAACGGTATCTCTCTGATTATTTTCGTCGGCATCATCGCCGAGGTTCCGGCAGCGTTGGCTCAGTTCTTCGCAAGTGGCCGCAGTGGCGCAATCAGCCCCGCAGTGATCATCGGAGTGATCGTCATGGTCATCGCCGTGATCACCTTTGTGGTGTTCATGGAGCGCGCTTTGCGCAAGATCCATATTCAATACCCGCGCCGTCAGGCCGGTATGAAGATCTATGAAGGCGGCTCGAGCCACTTGCCGGTCAAAGTGAACCCGGCTGGCGTTATCCCGGCGATCTTCGCCAGCTCTTTGCTGTTGCTGCCGGTGACGATCTCGACCTTCTCATCGGGTGCGACCAACGGGCCGATCATGTCCTGGCTGCTGGCCAATTTTGGACCCGGTCAGCCTTTGTACCTGCTGTTCTTTGCGTCGATGATCGTGTTCTTTGCCTATTTCTACACGTTCAACGTGTCGTTCAAACCGGATGACGTGGCGGATAACCTGAAAAAGCAGAACGGTTTTGTGCCGGGTATCCGTCCGGGTAAGAAAACCGCCGAGTATCTGGAATACGTGGTCAACCGCGTTCTGGTTCTGGGTTCGGCTTATCTGGCGGCGGTTTGTTTGCTGCCTGAAATCCTGCGGGGCCAGTTTGCTATTCCGTTCTATTTCGGTGGTACTTCGGTTCTGATTATCGTCTCTGTGACCATGGATACGATCCAACAGGTTCAGAGCCACCTGCTGGCGCATCAATACGAAGGGCTTATCGAAAAGTCCCAACTGCGCGGGAAGGGTAAGAAACGCGGCAGGAAGGGACCCGCTCGTCGATGAACATCATTCTTCTGGGCCCCCCGGGGGCGGGTAAAGGAACGCAAGCGCGTCATCTTGTTGAAACACGCGGCATGGTGCAGCTGAGCACCGGAGACATGCTGCGCGAAGCCAAAACCTCGGGCACCGAGATGGGCCTGAAGGTTGCAGCCATCATGGATGCCGGCAAGCTGGTCACCGATGAGATTGTCATCGGCCTGATCGAAGAGAAGCTGACCACCGAAACTGGTGCCGGTTTCATCTTTGACGGTTTCCCCCGCACATTGGCACAAGCCGACGCATTGGCGGCTCTGCTGACCAAGTTGGGCCAGTCACTGCACACTGTGATCGAGATGCGGGTGGATGACGATGCCCTGGTGGATCGGATCACCGCACGTTCGACCTGTTCGGGCTGTGGCGAGGTCTACAATGACAAGACCAAGCCGATTCCGGCAGATGGTCGCTGCACCAACTGTGGTGAGCAAAAAGAGTTCACGCGTCGCGCCGACGACAACGAAGACAGCCTGCGCACGCGGTTGATGGAGTACTACAAAAAGACGTCGCCGCTGATTGGTTATTACTACGCCAAAGGCGATCTTCGCCCGGTCAATGGGTTGGCCGATATCAAGGAAGTGACTGCGTCGATCGAGGCCGTACTCGGCTAGCTCCAATATGGCCTTGACGCCAAGCGCAAAAGCCCATATCGACCCCCATCCCTAAAGGGAATCAAGATCGCAGGCGGGATTCGTCCTAACTGCCCCGACCACCTCGAATAATACTGGGCCCTCTGGCGTCACTGCCACGGTCAAGTGTTGTGAAAAAAGGTTCCGGAGCTACGGAACCGCAACAAAAAGGAAAGTGACACGTGGCACGTATTGCCGGCGTAAACATCCCGACTGCAAAGCGGGTACCTATCGCCCTCACATATATCACCGGTATCGGCAACACCTCGGCGCAGGCCATCTGCGAAGCCGTAGGCATTGAAGCGCACCGTCGCGTCAATGAGCTGTCGGATTCCGAAGTTCTGGCCATCCGCGAACATATCGACGCAAACTTCACCGTCGAAGGTGACCTGCGTCGCGAAGTTCAGATGAACGTCAAGCGCCTGATGGATTTGGGTTGCTACCGCGGTCTGCGTCATCGTCGTAACCTGCCCGTTCGCGGTCAGCGTACCCATACCAACGCTCGTACCCGCAAAGGCCCCGCAAAGGCCATTGCTGGCAAGAAGAAATAAGGAGGGTCTGACCGATGGCACGCGAAAAGACTCGTACCAAGAAAAAAGAGCGCAAGAATATCGCATCGGGCGTGGCCCATGTGAATTCGACCTTCAACAATACCAAGATCCTGATCTCGGACGTGCAAGGCAACGCCATTGCATGGTCGTCGGCCGGGACCATGGGGTTCAAAGGGTCGCGTAAATCTACACCGTATGCTGCTCAGATGGCTGCGGAAGACGCAGGTAAAAAGGCGCAGGATCACGGCGTCAAGACGCTGGAAGTCGAAGTTCAGGGCCCCGGTTCGGGTCGTGAATCGGCTCTGCGCGCACTGGCTGCAGTGGGCTTCAACATCACGTCGATCCGCGACGTGACGCCGATCGCTCACAATGGCTGTCGCCCGCCGAAACGCCGCCGCGTCTAAGCGAATTAGAATTGAGCTGGGGCCCGCATTTTCGCACGGCCCCAGCACGTCATTTTGAACCTCGGGCGTCTGCACCTTGTTGGTCATGGGGCGCGGACAGGAATGGAGGGATTACATGATCCACAAGAATTGGGCAGAATTGATCAAGCCGACCCAGCTGGAAAGCAAGCCGGGCAACGACCCTGCGCGCCAGGCAACGCTGGTTGCAGAACCGCTGGAGCGTGGCTTTGGTCTGACACTGGGCAACGCGCTGCGCCGCGTTCTGATGAGCTCGCTGCAAGGTGCGGCCATCACCAGCGTTCAGATCGACAACGTCCTGCACGAGTTCAGCTCGGTCGCGGGCGTGCGTGAAGACGTCACCGACATCATCCTGAACCTCAAGCAGGTCGCTCTGCGCATGGAGGTCGAAGGCCCCAAGCGTCTGTCGATCAATGCAAAAGGTCCGGCAATCGTCACCGCAGGGGACATCAGCGAAAGCGCTGGCATCGAGGTTCTGAACCGCGATCACGTCATCTGTCACCTGGATGATGGTGCCGACCTGTTCATGGAACTGACCGTCAACACCGGTAAGGGCTATGTCTCGGCTGAAAAGAACAAGCCAGAAGATGCACCTATCGGCCTGATCCCGATCGACGCGATCTATTCGCCGGTTAAAAAGGTCGCCTATGATGTTCAGCCGACGCGTGAAGGTCAGGTTCTAGACTATGACAAGCTGACCCTGAAGATTGAGACTGACGGTTCGATCACCCCCGAGGACGCGTTGGCCTATGCCGCACGCATCCTGCAGGATCAGCTGTCGATCTTCGTCAACTTCGATGAGCCGGAAGCGGCTGGTCGTCAGGACGAGGATGATGGTCTGGAGTTCAACCCGCTGCTGCTGAAGAAGGTAGATGAGTTGGAACTGTCGGTCCGTTCGGCAAACTGTCTGAAGAACGACAACATCGTCTACATTGGCGACCTGATCCAGAAGACCGAAGCCGAGATGCTGCGCACCCCGAACTTTGGCCGCAAGTCGCTGAACGAGATCAAAGAAGTGCTGTCCGGCATGGGTCTGCACCTTGGCATGGATGTCGAGGATTGGCCGCCCGACAACATCGAAGATCTGGCGAAGAAATTCGAAGACGCGTTTTAAGCGCGTCTTCCCCAATGCCCGGGCTGCCGGGGAATCAAGGGCGATCTTGCCCCAAGGAGAGTCGGTGACACGCATCGCCGGCCAGACAAAGCAAAACGCTAAAGAAGGAACTAGAAAATGCGTCACGCACGTGGTTACCGCCGCCTGAACCGTACTCATGAGCACCGCAAGGCTCTGTTTGCGAACATGGCTGGCTCGCTCATCGAACATGAGCAGATCAAAACAACTCTGCCCAAGGCAAAAGAACTGCGCCCGATCGTTGAAAAACTGATCACTCTGGGCAAGCGCGGCGACCTGCACGCCCGTCGTCAGGCCGCATCGCAGCTGAAAGAAGACAAAGACGTCGCAAAGCTGTTTGAAATCCTGGGCCCCCGTTACGCCGAGCGTCAGGGCGGTTATGTCCGGATCCTGAAAGCAGGCTTCCGCTATGGCGACATGGCCCCGATGGCGATAATCGAATTCGTTGACCGCGATCTGGACGCCAAAGGCGCTGCAGACAAAGCGCGTACCGCCGCCGAAGAGGCCGCAGACGAAGAATAAGAAAGCCTGGCTTTCATGTGAAAACCCCCGTGTCTCGGACGCGGGGGTTTTTCTTATGGAGCCAGTCGCAAGTCCGCTCTGCTCATGGTATGTGTCAGCTTTAGTCAGGGCCCGAGAAGCGTTTGCAAATGTCTGGTTGCTGCTTCGGCGCGCCTTGCCAATGTTCCCGGATCGGGCTTTTCTGTGCGCCCGATCGCGCGCTGGATCTGAAGATCACCAATCAACAATCCCAAATACAAATCAACCACGTCCGAAATATCGTCGCTGCTGATTAGCTCTCCATTGGTTCTGGCAGCTTCAAACAGCTGTGCCAGGAGAGGGGAAATCGTTTCCCGACCCGCCTCTGACAAGGCTTTACCTAGTTGGCCGGTTGCGTCAGCTGCGGCCGCGCGATTCAGAGAAACTGCCTTCTCGCCCAATATGATATCCAGCAATACCGGCCCAAAGGCGTCGAGTGTTTCGATCGAGGCTTCACGCTGTGCAAGCGCGTTTTCAAGCAACGTTTTTGCTTCCGCAGCGTTTCGTGACACCATGGTGCGGAACAAGCCAAGCTTATCGCCATACCAGTTGTAGAGCGTTTCGTTTGAGCAGCGGGCACGTTTGGCGATGCTCAGCATCGAAGTTCCCGCGAAACCTTTTTCTGCGAGCAGTTCATAAGCCGCTGTTTCGATCTGTTCCTGCCGGGCAGTGCGTAGGTGATCTTTCAATCTGGCCTCCTGAATGGTGTTGACACTAAGCCGTACATTGGGTTACGGCTTAACGCAACCGTACACTTTGTTACGGAAAAAGGAGGCGAATTTGATTTATGAGAAAGATCGGGCGGCCAATGCTGCTTTGTTGACACTTATCGTTTTGCAGATCGTTATGCTGAGTGCTCTCTATGCCGGAGTACCGCCACATCCGCCCACAGCTACACCACTGTTTGGGATCGCGCCTTTTATTGGAGCCGCACTCAGCGCAGCCTGCGCTGCGATCCTCCTTGGCGCCACGGAAACAAAGGCCGGTATATGCCTGACACTTTTAGCAGCACTTCTTGCTTCGGTTTCCTTCGGACCGCAAAAGTACGCAGACGCGCAGTTTCCCCTGATCTGGCCCGCAGTACTCGTAGGGCAGGGGGCCATACTTACGCTTGTCGTTTTGGCATACAGATCGGTTCGCTTGAAACCGAGACAGCTCAGCTAATACCTAACCGTCTGACTATGAACGTCGTAGTCAGGCGGTCGGACATGTCAAATGTGGCTGGACTGGCTTTATCTTGTAAGGGTGGTGATGACTGAAGTCTGGCAGAAACTCCAATACCGCGCTTGCAAACCCAGACATCGCGCCGCATATCCAAAACAGTCCAAAAATTTTCGGGAACTATGATGCTTCGCGCCACGGCCTTCGCTTTATCGCTTTTGTCTGCCTCTGCCGCGGCGGAAACCAGGGTGCCACGTTCTCAGGCCGAAATCAGCCTAGGGTTTGCGCCGGTGGTGAAACAGGCCGCGCCGGCTGTGGTGAATATCTACGCCAAGATCGTACGCGAAGGGCGCTCGAATTCACTGTTCTCTGACCCGTTCTTTCAGGATTTCTTTGGCGGCGGCTTTGGCGAACCGCGACCGCGCGTTCAGAATTCGCTGGGGTCGGGTGTGATCCTGACGGATGACGGTTATGTGGTCTCTAACTATCATGTTGTTGGTTCAGCGACAGAAATACGGGTCGTCACGACGGACCGGCGCGAGTTTTCGGCCGAGGTGGTTCTGGGCGATCAGGAAAGCGACATCGCCATTCTGCGTCTGAAAGATGCCGAGGCGTTGCCTTCGATCGACATGCGGGATTCCGATTTGGTTGAGGTGGGTGAATTGGCTCTGGCCATCGGCAACCCGTTCGGCGTCGGGCAGACGGTTTCATCGGGCATTATCTCGGGGCTGGCGCGGACCGGTACGGCGACGGGCAATGCGCGGGGCTATTTCATTCAGACGGACGCGGCGATCAATCCCGGCAATTCGGGCGGGGCGCTGATCGATGTAAACGGTGATCTGATTGGCATCAACACCTCGATCCTGACACGTTCTGGCGGATCGAACGGGATCGGCTTTGCCATCCCTGCCAATCTGGTTGCCGAATTCCTGCGGCAAGCGCAGGCCGGCAATGACAGTTTTGTCAGCCCCTGGGCCGGAATGGCAGGGCAGCACATGAGTGCGGATATCGCTGAGTCTCTGGGCTTGGTCATCCCGCAGGGTGTGGTGATTTCGGATCTCCATGCGCTCAGCCCGTTGGCCGAGGCAGGGTTGCAGGTTGGGGACGTCGTGACCCATGTCGACGGGGATGAGGTGAACTCGCCGGCAGAGATGAAATTCCGCATGTCAGTGGCCGGTGTGGGCGGCACGTCGGTGGTGACGCGACTGCGCGGCGAGGACCGAGCTGAACTTGAGGTCGCTTTGGTCAAAGCGCCCGAGGTTCCGGCAGCGGAAGTGACGACGCTGAACGATGAAACCGTGATGCCAGGCCTGACCGTGTCGCGGATCAACCCTGCTGTTATCGCGCGGCTGGGGCTTTTGCTGTCGCAGACGGGGGTGGTTGTGGTCGACGCCGGCCGCTATGGCGGTCGGTCCGGGCTGCGTCCGGGCGATGTGGTCGATGGGATAAACGGCGCGCGGGTCGAGCGACCTGCTGATGTCGTGAAGGCGCTGACCGATCCGGGGCGTCGGATCAATCTGGATATCCTCAGGGGCGGGCGGCCGGTTTCCTTGCGGTTCAGGCTGTGACCGGATGAGTGACCTTTTCGATACCGGGTCACCTGACCCTGCGCCACCTGTACATCGCCCGCTGGCCGACAGATTGCGCCCGCAAACGCTGGCCGAGGTGATCGGGCAGGAACAGGTGTTGGGCCCGGATGCGCCTTTGGGCGTGATGCTGGCCTCGGGCAGTCTGTCGAGCCTGATATTCTGGGGGCCGCCCGGTGTCGGCAAGACCACGATCGCGCGGCTTTTGGCGCAAGAGACGGACCTGCATTTTGTGCAGATCAGTGCCATCTTTACTGGTGTACCCGACCTGAAGAAAGTGTTCGAAGCTGCGAAGATCCGGCGTCAGAACGGGCAGGGGACGTTGCTGTTCGTTGACGAAATCCATCGCTTCAACAAGGCGCAGCAGGACGGGTTTCTGCCGCATATGGAGGATGGCACGATCCTCCTGGTCGGTGCGACCACGGAAAATCCATCGTTCGAGTTGAACGCCGCTGTGCTCAGTCGGGCACAAGTGCTGGTGCTGGAACGGCTCAGCCTGGCTGATCTTGAGCGTCTGACGCAGCGCGCTGAACAGGAATTGGACCGCGGGTTGCCGTTGGCCCCTGCGGCCCGTGATGCGCTGCAGGAAATGGCCGATGGTGACGGACGAGCGCTGTTGAACCTGATCGAACAGGTGGCCGCGTGGAAAGTGGATGGCCCGCTAGACACTGACGCTTTGTCGACCCGGCTCATGCGCCGTGCTGCGAAATACGACAAGTCGGGGGATGAGCATTACAACCTGATCTCGGCCCTGCATAAATCGGTGCGGGGGTCCGACCCCGATGCCGCCCTGTACTGGTTCGCGCGAATGCTGACGGGAGGCGAGGACCCAAGGTATCTGGCACGCCGGATCACGCGAATGGCGGTCGAGGACATTGGTCTGGCTGATCCGCAGGCTCAGGCGATCTGTCTGCAGTCATGGGAAACCTATGAGCGGCTGGGCAGTCCCGAAGGCGAGTTGGCTTTGGCGCAGGCGCTGGTCTATCTGGCTCTGGCTCCGAAATCGAACGGAGCCTATGTGGGCTACAAGGCCGCGATGCGTCTGGCCAAGCAATCAGGTAGTGAGCCGCCGCCCAAACATATTCTGAATGCACCGACCTCTTTGATGAAAGATCAGGGCTATGGTGCGGGCTATGCTTATGATCACGATGCCGAGGATGGGTTTTCTGGGCAGAACTACTTTCCCGAGTCCATATCGCGCTCTGTTCTGTATCAACCTGTCGAGCGTGGGTTTGAACGTGAGCTGAAGAAACGGCTGGACTACTTTGCCAAGCTGCGCTCGCAACGGAAACCAGACTAGCACCGGCTTGACTCTTTGGCCGATGCGCGCGACAGACGCGCATGTTTTCTGGGACAATGTTTACAGCGTGGTCCGGGCGGGTCTGCCGCGCGGCGCAAGGGGCAATGGCATGAGTGGCGTGCAGATGATTACGGTTGCGGATGGGGATGGCGATCAGCGGGTGGACCGCTGGCTGCGGCGTCTGTTTCCGCATGTCAGCCAGGGGCGCATCGAGAAAATGTGCCGCAAGGGCGAACTGCGTGTGGATGGCGGACGGGCCAAGGCCTCGACCCGGCTTGAGGTCGGCCAGGTTGTACGCGTGCCACCTCTGCCGGATGCGGACCACAAACCGGTCGAGGTGAAACCGCGGATCACAGATGCGGATGCCAAGATGATGCAGGCTTGCGTGATTTATCGTGATGATCACGTGATCGCGCTGAACAAACCGCAAGGCTTGCCGGTGCAAGGCGGCAGCGGCCAGACCCGGCATGTGGACGGCCTGTCCGAGGCGCTGCGCTTTGGATATGACGAAAACCCCCGATTGGTGCACCGACTGGACAAGGATACCTCGGGCGTGCTGTTGCTGGCCCGCACACGCGAGGCCGCCAAAGCACTGACCGCCGCTTTCCGTCACCGGGACACGCGCAAGATATATTGGGCCCTGGTCGCTGGGGTGCCGACCCCTTATCTGGGCGAGATCAAGACCGGTTTGGTCAAGGCCCCGGGCCATGGCAGCCAGGGCGAGGGCGAAAAGATGATCCCCGTTCATCTGAACGAAATCAACGACACGCCAGGAGCGAAGCGGGCCCATACACTTTACGCTACGCTATACCGCGTGGCCGGACGCGCCGCCTGGGTCGCGATGGAGCCGATCACCGGCCGCACCCATCAGTTGCGTGCGCATATGGCAGCGATTGGGCACCCAATCATCGGGGATGGAAAATACGGCGGTTCGGGTCAAGAGAACCTTGGCGATGGCTGGGGTGCGCAGTTGGGCGGTGTGATCAGCAAAAAGCTGCACCTGCATGCACGGCAGGCTTCGTTTCAGCACCCGGTGACGCGTAAGAAGATCACTGTTACCGCACCCTTGCCTGATCACATGAAACACAGCTGGGACACATTCGGATGGGCCGAAGACCTGGCCGCGGATGATCCGTTCGAGTCTCTGCAATGAGCAGACCCTTGCGTCTGGTTCTATTTGATGTGGACGGTACCCTGGTCGATAGCCAAGGCAGCATTATCGCGGCCATGACCGCCAGCTTTGATGCCTTGTCTCTTCCGGTACCGGATAGGGCGGGGATCTTGTCCATAGTCGGATTATCTCTGCCACAAGCCATGGCGCAGTTGGTGCCCGAGTGTTCTGCTGTGGATCAGGCGCGGTTGGTAGAGGGCTATAAACAGGCCTATCACGCACATCGGCTGGAACAGGGAATGGCCAGTTCGCCGCTCTACCCCGGAGCCCGTGAGGTTATCGAGGCACTGCATGCAATCCCCGAGATGTTGCTGGGCGTGGCGACAGGCAAATCGCAACGTGGTCTGGATGCTTTGATCGAAGGTCACGGTCTGCAAGGCTATTTCGTGACCCGGCAGGTCGCAGATCACCACCCGTCAAAACCGCATCCTTCGATGATCGACACGGCACGGGCCGAAACCGGCGTCGATGCGGTTGATACTGTCATGATCGGGGATACCCGATTCGACATGGATATGGCCGCCGCCGCCGGTGTCACGGGAATTGGCGTCACCTGGGGGTATCACGAACGGCCTGCCCTGGCCGCTGCCTCTCGTATTATCGAAACGTTTGACCAGTTGCCGGGCGCACTGGACGATATCTGGACCTGAAGACATGAGTGACTGGAAACCGAAACGATTTTGGACTGCATGTCAGGTGGTCGAGGCCGATGGCGGATTTACGGTCGAACTGGACGGTCGTCGGGTCAAAACACCTGCGCGGGCCGGACTGATCCTGCCGACCTTGCCGATGGCTCAGGCCGTTGCGGCCGAATGGGACGCGCAGGAAGAACAGGTTGACCCAGGGACGATGCCCTACACGCGTTCGGCCAATGCAGCCATCGACAAGGTACAGATTCAGCACGCCGAAGTTGCAGACATGCTGGCCGATTATGGCGATTCGGATTTGCTGTGCTATCGCGCCGCCCACCCGCAAGAGTTGCAGCAGCGGCAAGCTGAGCAGTGGGACCCGGTGTTGGACTGGGCCGCGGAAGCCATGTCGGTTCGCCTGCAGCCCGTCACAGGTATCCTGCATCAGCCGCAAGACGTGGCGGCGCTGGAACAGTTGCGCCGACGAGTGCATGATTTCAACAACTTCCAACTGGCTGCCTTTCACGATCTGGTCAGCCTTTCGGGCTCGTTGATCCTTGGGTTTGCGGCCACTTCCGATTGGTGTGATGCGCAAGAGATCTGGCGGATTTCGCGGTTGGACGAGCTGTGGCAAATCGAACAATGGGGCCATGACGACGAGGCGCATGAAGCAGCCGAAGTCAAACGTTCTGCATTTTTACACGCTAAACGCTTCTACGACGTCTCTGATTGATCTTAGATTTCTGAATTTTTACCGCTCTGATGGACATCTGTGAGTTGATCCATCGTTTTCCCTGATCCGACCCTTGACGTTTGTTTATGAATGCGACCAAACTCGTGCGCACTAAAGGGGAGACACCTTTGGGGAAACCTTTCTGGTACCTGAGGTGCCGGATAGAACCGTCCCTGAACGGGATGGACAATCAGGAAGAGGTAAAAATGAAAAAATCCGTAATCTTGGGCGCGGCCACAGTTGCCGGTCTGGCCGCAGGCGCAGCCATGGCGGGAACCGTGGACGACGTCAAGGCGCGCGGTAAGCTGAACTGCGGTGTGACCACCGGTCTGGTCGGCTTTGCCGCGCCCGACGCAAATGGTGAATGGCAGGGCTTTGACGTTTCGTTGTGCCGCGCCGTTGCCGCTGCGGTTCTGGGTGACGCAAGCGCCGTTGAATTCGTTCCGACCACAGGTAAGACACGCTTTACCGCACTGGCTTCGGGCGAAATCGACATGCTGGCCCGGAACACCACCTGGACCTTCAGCCGCGACGTAGACCTGAAGTTCGAATTCGTCGGTGTAAACTATTACGACGGTCAGGGCTTTATGGTTCCCAAAGCGCTGGGCGTAAGCTCGGCCAAGGAACTGGACGGCGCGACTGTCTGCATCCAGACCGGCACCACCACCGAGCTGAACCTGGCGGATTTCTTCCGCTCGAACAACATCAGCTACGAGCCGGTTCCGATCGAAACCAACGCAGAAGCGCAGCAGCAGTATCTGGCTGGCGCATGTGACGTCTACACTACCGACGCATCGGGCCTGGCCGCAACTCGCGCCACGTTCGAAAACCCCGGTGATCACATCCTGCTGCCCGAAATCATCTCGAAAGAGCCGCTGGGCCCGCTGGTCCGTCATGGCGACCACGAGTGGGGCGACGTTGTTCGCTGGACACTGAACGCACTGGTTTCGGCTGAAGAGCTGGGTGTGACCTCGGCGAACATCGACGAGATGTCTGCTGGCACCGACAATCCCGAAGTGAACCGTCTGCTGGGCAGCGAAGGCACTCTGGGTGAGATGCTGGGTCTGGACGCACAGTGGGCAATGCGCGCTATCAAGGCGGGTGGTAACTATGGTGAGGTCTTTGCCAAGAACATCGGTGAAGAAACCCCAATCGGTCTGGCACGCGGCCTGAACGGTCAGTGGACCGATGGCGGCCTGCTGTACTCGCCGCCGTTCCGCTAATATCCATTGAAGAGGGCGCAGTTCATCCTGCGCCCTTTTTCAATCCATAAGAAACAGTCCCGGTTAGATTGAACAGAGATCAACTCTGTCTGCGAATAACGGGATGACACGGGGATATACATAGGTCATGTCGACTCTCACTGACCCGCCAAAGGAGCAGTTCCGGCTGTCCATGCTCCTTTACGATACGCGGTACCGATCTGCGACCATCCAGGTCATTGCAATGATCGGTTTCATGCTTTTGGCAGCCTGGATCATTTCCAACACCATTCAGAACCTCGAAGCACTTGGTAAACCCGTAGAATTCGGGTTCTTCGGCGAACCTGCAAGTTACGATATCAACCAACGACTGCTGGAATACGATTCTCGAGACAGCCACTTGCGTGCTGGGCTTATCGGATTGCTAAACACACTTGTTGTTGCAGTTCTCGGCTGTATCACGGCGACGATTATCGGTGTTTTCGTTGGTGTATTACGGCTTTCAAACAACTGGTTGATCGCGCGGATCATGACTGTTTATGTCGAGATGTTCCGTAACGTGCCTGTGCTGCTTTGGATCGTTCTGGCTATGGCCATTCTGATCGAAGGTTTACCGGCACCCAATGCATTCCGAGGCGAAACCCCGACGGCCACGATGGATTTTTTCAACTCTGTCGCCGTCACCAATCGCGGTGTCTATATCCCAGAGCTCCTGTTTTCACGCAGTCTTGGCGATATCCACTTGTTTGGTGCGTCCAGCTTACGCTTCGACATTTCATTGGATCTGGTCGCCTTTCTGGTCGTTTTGGCGGGCAGCATTTTTGTGATGCGCAAAGTATCCGCTAATGCCGCTGCAAAACAGGAAGCAACTGGTGATCGCCCAACCATCTGGCACATTCAGTTGGGTATTCTGTTTGTGCCGATGCTGATCCTGCTGACTGCGTTGGGATTCCATTTGGGATACCCGGAACTGAAAGGGTTCAACTTCAAAGGCGGCACCCATTTGCGGAACTCGCTTATCGCATTGTGGTTGGCCCTGTCCCTTTACACTGCAGCTTTCATCGCTGAGATCGTGCGGGCCGGAATTCTCGCCATTTCCAAGGGGCAGACCGAGGCCGCCGCCGCGCTGGGTATACGCCCGAGCCGGATTATGCGTCTGGTGATCCTGCCGCAAGCGTTGCGCGTGATCATCCCGCCAATGATCTCGAACTACCTGAACCTGACCAAGAACTCGTCTCTGGCGATTGCGGTGGGATATATGGATATCACAGGTACCCTAGGTGGCATCACCATGAACCAAACCGGCCGCGAGCTGGAATGCGTTCTACTGCTGATGCTGGTCTATCTGTGCATCTCGCTGAGCATCTCGGCAGTGATGAACTGGTACAACAATAGTGTCAAATTGGTGGAGCGGTAATATGAGTGATGTTTCATTTGTCCGCGCGGAAATGTTGCCGGAGAAAGCGCCACCAGCGTCCGAAGTGGGAATAGTAGGTTGGGTTAAGCACAATCTGTTTTCTGGTTGGTTCAATTCGATCCTGACTTTGGTTTCGCTCTATGCGATCTACTATGTGTTGTCGGGCGTTCTGCCATGGACGTTCCAATCCGTCTGGAATGCCAATTCACTGACTGAGTGCCGTGAGATCATGATGGCAACCTGGGGAGACACCCATGGTCATGCTTGCTGGGCTGTCATCAATGATCGCTGGCTGCAGCTGTTGTTCGGATTCTACCCGAGCCATCTGTACTGGCGGCCGATTCTGGCGCTTGTTCTGTTGCTGGTTGCGCTGGCGCCAGTGCTGTATTCGGACCGTGTTCCGAGCAAGTTGCTGATCTTTAGCGCGATCTACCCCTTCCTGATGCCTTGGTTGATGTGGGGTGGTACCATCTGGGGGCCATTGTCGGCGGCACTTGGATTTGTTGCCGGCTGGGCCGTCTACACCGTCGTCAGCAAGCAACAAAGCGAATTGCTCGGGATGATCGGTGGTGCAGTGGCTGCGTTGATCTGGTGGCTGTTTCTATCGAGCTACTTCGTTGGTGCCCTGGATTCGATCCTGCCGATCGGTATCGAAGCCGTGCAAAGTCGTCAGTTCGGTGGTTTCATGCTGGCGATCCTGCTGGGTGTTGTGGCCATCGGTGTCTCGCTGCCGATCGGTATCGTGTTGGCGCTGGGCCGTCAGTCGGACCTTCTTATCGTCAAATACATGTGTGTGGGCTTTATCGAGTTCATTCGCGGCGTACCGCTGATCACGCTACTGTTCGTGGCCTCGCTGCTGTTGAACCTGTTCCTGCCACCAGGCACCAATTTTGACATCATCCTGCGGGTGATGATCATGATGACCCTGTTCTCAGCCGCCTATATGGCCGAAGTGATCCGGGGTGGCCTGGCTGCATTGCCACGCGGTCAGTACGAGGGCGCCGACAGTTTGGGCCTGAACTACTGGCAGGCACAGCGACTGATCATCATGCCACAAGCCCTGAAAATCTCAATTCCGGGCATCGTGAGCACATTCATCGGGATCTTCAAGGATACGGTTCTGGTGTCGATCATCGGACTGTTCGACGTGCTTGGCCTAGCCAACGCGATCCGCGCTGATACCGCTTGGAACGGCATCTACTGGGAACTGTTCGCTTTTATCGGCGCGCTGTTCTTCGTCGTCTGCTTCTCCATGTCCCGTTATTCCATGTATCTGGAGCGCAAGCTTCAGACTGGCCATCGTTAAGGAGTTCAACACATGTCTGAACTTGCAATAGACCGCGAAATCGACCGATCCAAGATGCAGGTGAGCGACGAGGTCGCCATCGAAATCAACAACATGAACAAGTGGTATGGGTCTTTCCATGTGCTGCGCGACATCAATTTGACCGTCAATCAGGGCGAGAGGATTGTTATCGCGGGGCCGTCAGGGTCGGGTAAGTCCACCCTGATCCGCTGTCTGAACGCGCTGGAGGAACACCAGCAAGGCACGATCATGGTGGATGGGACGGAACTGTCGAATGACCTGAAAAACATCGACAAGATCCGGTCCGAGGTCGGGATGGTGTTCCAGCACTTCAACCTGTTCCCGCATCTGACCATTCTGGAAAACTGTACGCTGGCCCCGATCTGGGTGCGCAAGACGCCCAGGAAAGAGGCTGAAGAGCGTGCGATGCACTTCCTAGAGAAGGTGAAAATCCCAGAACAGGCCGACAAGTATCCTGGCCAGCTTTCGGGTGGTCAGCAGCAGCGTGTTGCGATTGCCCGTTCGCTCTGCATGATGCCGCGGATCATGTTGTTCGACGAACCTACATCGGCGCTGGACCCTGAGATGATCAAAGAGGTGCTCGACACTATGATCGAGCTGGCCGAAGAAGGCATGACCATGCTTTGTGTGACCCACGAGATGGGTTTTGCCCGTCAGGTCGCCAACCGCGTGATCTTTATGGATGCCGGTCAGATTGTGGAACAGAACGAACCAGAAGAGTTCTTCAACAATCCGCAAAGCGAGCGGACCAAGCTGTTCCTGAGCCAGATTTTGGGCCATTGATCCCGATCGGAAGAACCTTGAAAGGCGGGGTTTTTGCCCCGCCTTTTTTATTCCGGCAACTCGCGTGGAATGACGAACCCCAAGACATCCCCACTGTGCCACCGAAGCGCGGCCCAGGAGTTGATCTCGAACTGTATGACTGTTGTTGCGCAGGTCGGGTAGTCATCGAAACGGCCGTGATCTGGCGCCTGCCGCACAAGCTGTCTGGCGAATTCAGCGATCCCGGGGTTGTGGCCCAGCATCAGCACGGTTTGGCCAGAAGCCTGTGATAGGGCCCGCATCATGAGATCGGGACCGGCCAGATACAGCGAGCGTTCGAACTGGATCAGATCAGCCTGCAGCCCCATTCGATCCCACGTCTCGCGGGTTCTGAGGGCGGTAGAGCTGAGCACCTCATTCGGTAGCCAGCCATTCCTGAGTAGCCAGCCGGACACAGCAGGTGCGGAGCAGCGTCCACGTTTGTTCAGTGGCCGATCATGATCGCTGAGCGTCGGCTCATCCCAACTGGATTTGGCATGGCGGGTCAGGATCAGGGTGCGAGTCATGACGGGTGAAAAGACCTCATGTGGTGGGCGGATTGTTCTGGGTCCCGCCCGGCCCCGGGGCTGAGAGGGCAGGCCAGGCGCGCAAGGCAGCCACCGGTCATGCAGGTTTGGCCCTGCTCTGTGCTCAGATGCCCGTGGCAGGCCTCAACGTCATAGAAGCTGTGGGTGTTCAGGGCCCCGACTGGGCAGGTCTGAGCGCAAGGGGCATCGCATGTAACACAGGGCGATGAATTATGGGCACCGGCAATCTCGAATTCCTGATCAAAATGCAGCGCGCCGCGATACGAGATCATCATACCGACCGTGTCATGCACCAAGGCGCCAACCGGGCTGCTGAATGTACGCCCCGATTTCAGCGCCCAGTCGACAAACGGCACATAGGGTGGGCCACCGAATGGGAAATAGGCTTGCGCCCCCAAATCCTGCGCCATCTGATTGACGACGCGGTACGACCACCGGTCAACAGGGTCGGGACCTTGCCATTCAAGGGCTGATTTCAAAACAGGCCAGAACGTGGGCCCTGCACCTAGCAGGATCAGGGTGCCGCTGTCCAATTGCTTGGCATTAGCGCGCCCAGGATGCAACGCACCCATCACGATAAGCCCAACCTCAGCTGCCGCGCTGTCGACACGTTGATAAATGTTCGGAGAAGGTGCGGTTTGTTCTGTCATGTCACCTCCGTCACGGTCGATCAATCGGGTCGGATCAGCGACCCAGCCCCGTGTTCGGTGAACAGTTCCAGTAGCACCGCATTGGGCGCGCGCCCATCCAGAATGACTACGGCCCGCACCCCACTATGTAGTGCGTCCAGCGCCGTTTCGGTCTTGGGGATCATTCCGCCTGCGATGGTCCCGTCCAGGGTCATCTCGCGGATCTGACCGGCTTTTAGCTCGGTCACGACCTCTCCGGCAGCGTTCTTGACGCCTGATACGTCGGTCAGCAACAGCAGACGGTCTGCCTTCAAGGCCGAGGCGATGGCACCGGCGGCGGTGTCACCGTTGACGTTGAACGTCTCACCCTCGCGCCCGGCGCCCAGAGGCGCAATTACCGGGATCACGTCATGCGTAAACAGATCGTGCAGGATTTCGGGTTTCATCTCGGAAGGAGAGCCAACAAACCCCAG
Source organism: Ruegeria sp. CDSA020 (assembly GCF_059612345.1). Lineage (NCBI taxonomy): Bacteria > Pseudomonadati > Pseudomonadota > Alphaproteobacteria > Rhodobacterales > Roseobacteraceae > Ruegeria > Ruegeria sp. CDSA020. The sequence goes on along the minus strand of NZ_JBXWQK010000002.1, from coordinate 458,568 downwards.
CGAGGCATCGGTTTGATCACAGATCATCAGGTTGGCGTCCTTGCCCGACAGGCCAACCGCAGTCCCTCCCTGTCCGTTGATGGCCTGAACAATGCGTTTGTTCACGAGGCCGGACAGGACCATCTCGACCACTTCGACAGTTGCCTTGTCCGTCACACGCTTACCGTTCACGAAATCGGATTGGATATCGAGCTTGTCCAACATCGCGTTGATCATGGGACCGCCGCCATGTACTACAACCGGGTTGATGCCCACCTGGCGCATCAGAACCACGTCACGGGCAAAGCTTTCCATCGCTTCATCGCTGCCCATGGCGTGTCCGCCCAGCTTGATGACGACAATGGCCCCGTCATAGCGCTGCAGATAGGGCAGTGCGCTGTTCAATGTGGCGGCGGTGGCGATCCAATCCCGGTTCATATCTCTTGTCTTCATGGCTAAGGTCCCTCTGGCCCACCGTGTTAGGGCCTTTGAAAGGTGCTGCCAAGGGCCAAGCTATTCCAGATGCGTGATGATCGAGCGCAACGTTGGGATACCATCCCCTTTTTCGGACGACGTCAGCACGATTTCGGGGAAAGCGGCGGGGTGTTTTGACAGGGCCGAGCGCACCTGATTCAGAACCTTTTCGCGTTCATTGGCCTTGACCTTGTCTGCCTTGGTCAGCACGCATTGAAAGGTTACGGCACTGGTGTCCAGCAGCTTCATAATCTCGGCATCAACAGGCTTTACCCCATGGCGCGCGTCAACCAGGACAAAGGCCCGGCGCAGGGTCTGTCGGCCACTGAGATATTGTTTCAGCAACCGCTGCCACTTTTCCACCACCTTAACCGGCGCATTGGCATAGCCATAGCCGGGAAGGTCGACCAGATATAGCTCTGGGCCCTGGGTGAAAAAGTTGATTTCCTGCGTCCGACCCGGCGTGTTCGACGCGCGCGCCAGCCCCTTGGTTCCGGTCAGCGCATTGATCAAACTGGACTTGCCAACATTTGAACGGCCTGCGAAACAGACCTCAAGACGGTCGGGGTCGGGCAGCCCAGTCATGGCGACGACACCTTTGACAAACTCGGACGGGCCCGCAAACAGCTTGCGTCCGCGCTCCAACGAGAATTCATCGGGATCTTGGGCCAGAGGGAAGGGTAGGGTGCTCATAACGGTATCACCTTGTCACCGACCGAGATTACCCCGCCGCGAACCACTTCGGTATAGATGCCGAAATCCTGATGGCCCCAGCTGTTCAGCGCGCCCAAAGTGTCGGCATCGCGGTCGCCGGTATCGGGGTTCGCAGTGGTCGCCAAACAGCGCACAATCCGCTCGCGGACGCGGAATACGGCCTCACCGATTTGCAATTCGCGGTCGAGCCAGTCGAATTCTTCCCACAGGGGCAGGCCATCGAACCAGATGTTACCACGCCAGCGTTTGATTGACAGGTCTTGCCCCAGTTTTTGTTCAACCGCCCGGTGAGAGGCCATGTTGCACAGACTGATTGACGGGAAATCGCTGTCTGTCATCCCACGCCCTGGTATCCGAACGATCCGGGCAGATGCCGCCCTGTCCGAGGGCATCAGCGGGCGCACCCAATCCAGAAAAACGTCCTGTTCCCGATCCGGGTCAAAGGTTAGATCGGGGCGATCGGGATGGGTCAGGGTCAGCAGATTCGCGTCCAGATTGGCGGAAATGGCCATCAGGTTTGGGGCTTTTGACCCTCGGCTGAAATTGACGCAGGGTACCCATTTCGTGCCATCGGCTTTTGACGCTTCGTGCGCAACTGCCCAAACGCGATCCCCGGGCATTGTCTGCCCGGGGGTCACTGACACGGTCTGCACGGCTTCGTGGCCGTGGCTTTTCATAGGATGCCGCCAAATATGGGTGACTTCAGCCGTCATTTGTCATCCGTCTTAGCGGCGCGCTTGAAACCGGATTTGATGTTGCCAAATACATCCGGTTTATAACCCTGGCTGCGCATGATCAGATACTGTTGGGTAAAGGTGATCGTGTTGTTCGCGATCCAGTACACCACAAGGCCGCTGGCAAACCCACCGAGCATGAACATGAAGACCCAAGGCATCCAGGCAAAGATCATTGCCTGTGTCGCGTCTGTTGGTGCCGGGTTCAGCTTTTGCTGCAGCCACATCGAAATCCCCAGCAACAGTGGCAGGATGCCGATGAAGATCAGCGCCATAAGGGTGTCAGGTTGCGGCCCGGCCCAAGGCAGCCAGCCGAAGAAGTTCATGATTGACGTGGGATCCGGTGCGCTGAGATCCTGAAACGGGCCAAACCACGGTGCTTGACGCAGTTCGATGGTGACAAAGATCACCTTATACAGCGAGAAGAAGATAGGGATCTGCATCAGGATCGGCAAACAGCCCGCGGCGGGGTTAACCTTTTCCTTCTTGTACAGTTCCATCATACCTTGCTGCATTTTCTGACGATCGTCGCCTGCGGCCTCTTTCAGGGCCTCCATCTGCGGCTGCAGTTCCTTCATCTTCGCCATCGAGACATAGGACTTGAACGCGAGCGGGAACAAGATCGCCTTGATGATCAGGGTCAGGCCGATGATCGACCAGCCCATGTTGCCGATCTGGGCGTTAATGTTGTGCAGCAGCCAGAAGATCGGCTTGGTCAGGAAATAGAACCAGCCCCAGTCGATGCTGTCGATGAACTTTTGAACGCCTTCGGCCTGATATTCACGAATGGTTTCCCATTCCTTGGCACCGGCAAACAGCTGGGTTGTTACCTCTTCAGTAGCCCCAGGTGCGACAAGCAATGTCGGCAGTACAGTTTCCGTCTGATAGATCTTGCGACGGGCATCGTACTTGGCTGCTGCCTTGAAGGTCGTGCCCTCAGCCGGGATCAGGGTGGTCATCCAATAGTGATCAGTAAAGCCGACCCAGCCACCATCTTTGACCTGAAAGACCTCGGCTTGCGCCCGTTCGTTCGGATCAATGTCAAAGTCGCGCACATCGCCGTAGTCGATTTCATCCAGAACACCGTCGGCCATGACCATCACGCCTTCATGCAGTATGAAGAAATTCTTCAGTCCGGGCAGGTCGCCATCTTCGCCGATACCATGGCGGGCGAGGATGCCATATGGCGCCATGCCTACCTCGGCTTGTGTGTTGTTCTCCACCGCTTGTGTGACTTCGAACATATAGTTCTCGTCCACCGAGATGGTACGGCGGAAGGTCAAGCCGTTGCCATTCTCCCACTTCAACGTAACTGGAGCGTTCACCCCAAGTGTTTCACCATTTTCGACGATCCAGACCGTGTTCGGCCCGGGTACGTCCGTACCGGTGACACCAGCGCCAGGCGCCCATCCGTAGAGCGCATAATATGCAGACTCAGATCCAACCGGAGAGAACAGTTCGACAATCGGTGCGTCGTCCTGGATCGAGACTTTATAATCCTTTAGGTACAATTCATCGATGCGGCCACCGGACAACGACAGGCTGCCCTCAAGGCGGGGCGTGTCGATCTTGATCCGCGCGGCCTCGGACCCGGGCAGCGTTTCTTCTGCGCTCGCCGTGGCTTCGCCTACGGTACCCGCGCTAGAGGCGCTGGGGGTCTGAACCTCATCGCTTTCGATGGCGCTGATTTCAGCCTGATCAGTAATGGTGGTTTGCTCGGGCGGTGGAAACAGCACGAACCAAACCAGGATCACGACAAAGCTGAGCGCGGTTGCGAGGATGAGATTCTTGTTCTGATCGTCCATCTGGGACAGCCACCTTAAGCAGTGAAACACACCCGGTGGGTTCAACAGAGTGCAGCCCCAAAGGTCAAGCGGATTCGCCCGCCTTATGGTTCCAGATTGGGCTTTTGTGGTGAAAACCTGCGATCAGGAACCCGCTTGCCGTCCAATCTTGGGAATGCCTTTGACTTTGTTCTGATGGGCCGAGATCCAATCCATGGTCTTTTCGAACGGCATGGGCTTGCCAATGCCAAAGCCTTGAACGTGGTCACAACCAAGCTGTGCCATCAACGCGTGCTCACCGGTGGTTTCAACACCCTCGGCGAGTGTTTCTACATTCAACCTTTCGGCCATAGTCAGAATTGCGCTGACCAATTGTTGTTGCGATGCATCACTGTCCGCCTTGGCCACAAAAGTTCGGTCTATCTTGATCCGCGTCACATCAAACCGTTTGATCGAGGCGATCGAGGCATGTCCAGTGCCGAAATCATCCAGATCAATACAACAGCCAAGTGCTGCAAGGCTGGTCACGTTGCGGGTAATCACATCGTTCGGACGTCGCGAAAACACGGTTTCCAGAATTTCGACAGCCAGTCGGTCGGGCGTCAGGTCGTTTTGGTCCAGTTCCCATTTCAATCGGTCCAGCAGAGCGGGGTCTCGTAGCTCGTCCGAGGAAAAATTGATTCCGATTCGTGGGACGTGAATCCCGTTCCGGTCCCAGCAGCACATCGCGGAAAATGCATGATGCCGCATCGTTTGGCCAAGCCTCTCCATCAGCTCGGCCTGTTCGGCAAAAGGCAGAAATATCTGTGGGTTCAAGATGCCTTTTTCCGGGTGCTCCCAGCGGGCCAGGGCTTCAAACCCCGTAACCCGCCCTGTATCTGTGGAAACCTGAGGCTGAAACCAGGGGCGGATTTGTCCGTTGTCCAGCGCAGCCTCGAACTCTTTGCGAAGGTTGGCCCTGATATTGGATCTACGGCGGGTTTCGTTTGAAAAGGCGCGGATCGTTGAGGGCCCATTACGCTGAGCTTCGCATAGCGCAGCAGATGCGGCGTCAATCCAATTTTCAAACCCGGATCCGCGAACTGCGGATTGCAGGCAAAAACCGATTGAACACGAGACATAGGCAGTGGTGCCGTTTAGGGTGATCGGCTCTTCAACGGCGGATTGGATGCGGCCCGACATTTGAATACAGGCTTCGAGATCGAGATGCTGTGACGGGCGCAGGCCGATGGCTATTTTGCACTCGTCTAATCGTGTTGCAATATCGCCGGTTCGAATGACCGAGAAGATGCGGTCACAAAATTGGCTGGACAGATGGGTCGCGGCCGCATTTCCGTGCAGGTCAACAAATTCAGTGAACCCGTCTAAGGCTATAATCATACAAGCCGATCCCATGTTATTGTGATCGGTACGGTCAAAGAAGTTTTCAAGTTCGGCGGCAAACTTATCCGTTGGCGCGAGTCTTCCGTGTTGGTGCAGTGGAGAGTTGCGTGCAGTTTGCGTGCGTCTGACTGAGGCGAAGGCGACGATCAGCAACGGTAGGCTTAGTGCCACAACGACAAGCGCACGTTCGCCACCGATCCAGAAAGCCGCAAGCGAAATGGCGGGAGCAAAGGCCAGCACCGGCGGGCCACTCAGATACGTGGTGAGAGTATCGAGAAATTGATCAACGGAAACAGATTTCCTCATCGGTTCGTCTTCGCCTTTACCCTGAGCATCTTGCGCTCAGGTCAAACCGTAGAAAATCAGTCTGAGTCACTCGTTAACGCAGCTGTGGAATATCATCCGTTTTTTCAGTTTTTTCGCTCGAATTGATGGAAAGATTAACAAAATCAAACAATTTCGGGTCCAAAAGGTGCGAAGGGCGCGCATTGGTTAAGGCGCGGAACATCACTTGCCGCCGTCCGGGACTGTTTTTTTCCCACTGATCGAGAATCTGTTTGACCTGCTGGCGTTGTAACCCGTCCTGGCTGCCGCACAGGTCACAAGGGATGATCGGGTAGTTCATCGCATTGGCGAATTTCTCGCAATCCGCCTCGGCGACATGGGCAAGGGGGCGAAAGACGAACAGGTCGCCTTCTTCGTTCACCAGCTTTGGCGGCATCGTTGCTAGACGGCCGCCGTGGAACAGGTTCATGAAAAACGTCTCAAGGATGTCGTCACGGTGATGACCCAGCACCACGGCCGAGCAGCCCTCTTCCCGCGCGATGCGGTACAGGTTGCCCCGGCGCAGGCGCGAACATAGCGCGCAAAAGGTGCGGCCTTGGGGAACCTTGTCCATGACGACCGAGTAAGTGTCCTGATATTCGATGCGGTGCGGTACACCCATGCGTTCCAGAAACTCGGGTAGGACGGTAGCGGGAAAACCCGGTTGGCCCTGATCCAGATTGCAAGCCAGCAGATCGACCGGTAGTAGGCCGCGCCATTTCAGCTCGTACAGAACCGCTAGCAAGGTATAGCTGTCCTTACCGCCTGACAGGCAGACCAACCAGCGGGGTGGCTTGCCGTCTTTCTCATGCGCGGACGGGTCCACCATGCCATAGTGTTCGATGGCTTCGCGGGTGTGGCGAACGATGCGTTTGCGCAGCTTCTTGAACTCGGTGGTCGAAGGCGCGCCGGCAAACAGCGGATGGATATCGTCAGCTTCGTCAAACATGCGCTGCCCCTACAGCAGATGGCGTATCCGGGCAAGTGTGCGGGTCAGCCCAACCGCGCAAGCAGGGCACCAGTGTCCAGCCCGGACACCGAACCGGGGATGCGGCCATTGTTACCTGTCAACCGAGACGCCACAAATCCATCAGCGACCGGCCCGGGCGCTTGGCGTATCAGTTGAGAGGCCGTCAGCAGCAAAGCAGTGCGCTCCGCAAACCAGCGCGCCTCGGCTTCGGGTGGGATATTGGTCCAGCGGGCGCGGTGGTCCCTCAGCGCCGCATCATAGTGGCGGTTCACTCCGGTTGCCGCCTCAAGCTCGGCCTGCAGGACCTGGGCGGCCAAGGGGTCGCGGGTCAGGGTGCGCAGGATATCCAGACAGATCACATTGCCCGAACCTTCCCAGATGCCGTTCAAAGGGGCTTCACGGTAGAGCAGGGGCAGGGGGGTGTCCTCGACATAGCCCATGCCGCCCAACACCTCCATGGCTTCGACCACGACGGCTGGACAGCGTTTGTTGTTGAGGAATTTGGCGAGTGCAACAGCGATGCGGGAAAAGGCTTTATCCTCGGGTGTATGACCGTCAAAAGCCTGCGCCACACGCATTCCCAGTGTCAGCGCCCCCTCCCAGTCCAGCACGAGATCGGCCAGAACGATGCGCATCAGGGGTTGGTCAATCAACCGGCGCTGAAAGGCGCTGCGATGGCTGACCCAGTGATGCGCTTCGCTGAGGGCCGCCCGCATCAGACCTGCCGGGGCCATCGCAGTGTCGAGCCGTGTGTGATGCACCATCTCCAGGATCGTGCGCACACCCGCGCCCTCATCGCCAAGCTGATAGGCCAGCGCATCATGGTATTCAATCTCGGCCGAAGCGTTGGACCGATTGCCCAGCTTGTTCTTCAGCCGAATCAGGTGGATTGCGTTGCGTTCGCCGCCCAGCCAGCGGGGCACAAGGAAACAGGTCAGACCGCCGGGGGTCTGGGCAAGTGTCAGGAAACCGTCGGACATCGGGGCCGAGCAGAACCATTTATGCCCACGCAACCGCCAGTGATCTCCGTCGCGTGTGGCCGTCGTTGTAGTGGCGCGAATGTCCGAGCCGCCCTGTTTCTCAGTCATCGCCATGCCCAGCGTGGCGCTTTTTTTGGAGGCGATAGGAGCGATAGAGGAATCGTGGTTCCATTCCGTCAATCGGGGAACCCAGATCGAGGCAATCTCTTCATTCGCCGCAAGTGCTGGAACGGCTGCGTAAGTCATGGTCAGCGGGCAGCAATGACCGGGTTCGACCTGACTGGCAAGGTAGACCATGGCGGCGTGGGTGGCGTGACCATTCGGTAGGTCAGACCAGGCAACGGCTGCGTATCCGGATGATTGACTGAGTTGCATCAGGTGATGGTATGAATGAGTGAAACGCACTTCATCCAGGCGGCGTCCACCTTGGTCAAACAGAACAAGTTCTGGGGAGTGGAAATTGGCCTCGCGCGCCATGTCTCTCACTGCAGCACGCCCAAGGTCTGCACCATAGTTGGGAAGAATAGAGCTTCGCGCGCCTGCCACATTTTGCAGTACTGGGTCAGAGGCCCAAAGGTCTAAATCTCCGCGCACAGGCGGCTGGTTCAGAACGTCATGCGTGGGTAGGGAATGGCGCGCGTCAGATGTCATCTGGCCCTCGAATTGAACAGCACAACTGTTCAGCGAAGGTGCGCTCCGGTCAAGTCCGACGACGGGTCAGGAGGGATCTTCACGGTCCGGAACCGGATCATACCCGTCACCACCCAAAGGGTGGCAGCGCCCAATCCGTCGCGCGGCCAGCCATGTGCCTTTGATGGCACCGTGTTTTTCCAGCGCCTCCAACGCATAGGCCGAGCATGTAGGCTGATAGCGGCAGTTGAACCCGACCCAAGGGCTGAACAGCAACCGGTACGCCCGAATGGGTAAGGCAAGGATATGCGAGAGCAATGTCATTTCCGCGCAGCATGGACTTTACGCAGAGCATAGCGCAAATCATCCAGCAGCGCCGCATAGGGGCGTCCGGCTGTGACATCGGCGCGACCGATCAGCACGTAATCCCAGCCGTCCTGCCCCTTCTCAGGCAGTACCGCGCGCGCAGCTTCGCGCAGGCGTCGCTTGGCCCGGTTGCGAGCCACGGCATTGCCGACCTTTTTGGAACAGGTGAAGCCGACGCGAATCCCGTCCGCCTCGCCCTCGGCGCGTTTGCGCGCCTGCACCATCATTGATGATGTGCCCTGCCGACGCGCACGCGCAGCGTTCAGGAATTCGGATCGTTTCCTGAGAATGGTCAAAGTTTCGGATGCGCAAACGGACGCCGCCGGGGGCGTATCCCCAGGTTGGTTCTTACCATCCTCAGGGGCCTCCGGCGGCGTCATGTTCATAACCTGATCGGTGAGCGGTTTATGCGCTCAGCGACTTGCGGCCACGTGCGCGGCGCGAGTTCAGGATCTTGCGGCCGGCCTTGGTGGCCATGCGCGCGCGGAAACCGTGGCGGCGTTTGCGAACCAGGTTCGAAGGCTGATAGGTGCGTTTCATCGCTCCGTCTCCAATCTATTCGGTCGGGTGCAGCGCGGATTCGCCTGCCCGTGGTGTTCGAAGCCCGTCCTCTACTGCCAAGCGGGGGGTAAGTCAAACCCCTTGGTGGGGGTTTTGCCGCCTTTTGCAACAATTCTGTAATCCGGCGGGGCGAAAGATTTCAAAAACGCGGATTTGCGGCACGAAACCCTCACATTCACTGTCGAGAAGATCAAGGCAACGTGAGACCCCCTGTTGCACAGAGGCGCGACGTCGCATGTTGGGGCCAGAATGAAACGTATAAAACCGGACAACCCCATGAGCGATACAACTCAGGCCCCGCGCAGCGGGCTTGCGCAACATATTCCTTTGCTGGTGATTCTTTCCGTCGCCGCTGTGGGGTTCTTTACTCTGGGTGATTACCTGACTTTTGAGACCCTGCGCGACAATCGAGAGGCCCTTTTGGGTTGGCGTGATGCCAATTACTGGGCAATGGCAGGTGCGTTCATAGCGATTTACATTGCCATCGTTGCGTTCTCGCTGCCCGGTGCTGCGGTGGCCTCGATGACCGGAGGGTTCCTGTTTGGCCTTTTCGCAGGCACGGTCTTCAACATTTTTGCAGCAACTATCGGCGCCTCGGTGATCTTTCTGGCGGCGCGCTGGGGGTTGGGGGCGTCCTTGACGGCGCGTCTTGAGGCCTCGGAAGGCACGATCAAAAAGCTGAAGGACGGCCTGCGCGAGAATGAGATCTCGGTCCTGTTCCTGCTGCGCCTTGTCCCGGTGGTTCCGTTCTTTGTGGCCAATCTGGTGCCGGCGCTGGTGGGGGTGAAGTTCCGCAACTTTCTGTTCACCACGGCGCTGGGCATCATTCCCGGCGGTATTGTCTATACTTGGATTGGCGTCGGGCTGGGCGGAGTGTTCGACCGGGGTGAGACGCCGGACGTCTCACTGCTGTGGGAGCCCTTCGTTATCGGCCCGATTGTTGGCTTGTGCGTGCTGGCGGCTCTGCCCATTCTGATCAAAACGCTGCGCGGCCAAAAGGACAGCTGATCATGCAAGAACTGAAATCCGATATCCTGGTGATCGGGGCCGGGTCAGGTGGGCTGTCGGTCGCCGCGGGGGCGAGCCAGATGGGTGCGGATGTGATCCTGCTGGAAGGTCACAAGATGGGCGGGGATTGTCTGAATTTCGGCTGCGTCCCGTCCAAGGCCCTGATTGCCAGCGGCAAGGCCGCCTATGGGCAGGCGCATGCCTCGGCGCTGGGTGTGGCGGATGTGGTGCCACAGGTGGATTACGCCGCCGCCAAGGACCACGTGCATGATGTGATTGCGCAGATCGAGCCGATGGACAGCCAAGAGCGGTTCGAAAGCTTTGGTGTCAAGGTAATCCGGGAATTTGGCAGCTTCGTCTCTCCGACACAGGTTCAGGCGGGGGATCACCTGATCACCGCGCGGCGGGTTGTGATTGCAACAGGTTCATCCCCCTTGGTCCCGCCGATACCCGGTTTGGACAAAGTGCCGTATTATACCAACGAGACCGTCTTCGACTTGCGCGACAAGCCCGATCATCTGCTGATCATCGGCGGCGGCCCCATCGGTATGGAGATGGCGCAGGCGCATATTCGGCTCGGTTGCAAGGTCACAGTCATCGAAGGGCAGAAGGCGTTGGGCAAGGATGATCCCGAGGCGGCAGAGGTCGTGCTGGACAGCCTGCGCGCTGAAGGCGTCGAGATCCATGAACGGGCGATGGCGGCACAGATTCGCAGTACAAATGGCGCGGTTGAGGTCGTGACAGAGAATGGGGAAATCTTCTCGGGCACGCACCTGCTGCTGGGTGCGGGGCGGAAAGCCAATATCGAACGTCTTGATCTTGCCGCCGCCGGAATTGAGCCAACGCGATCCGGCATCAAGGTGGATGCCTCTCTGCGCACTACAAACCGCAGGGTCTATGCGATCGGAGATGTCGCGGGTGGGCTGCAATTCACTCATGTGGCGGGCTATCACGCGGGGATTATCATTCGTTCGGCGCTGTTTGGGCTGCCCTCCAAGGCGAAAACCGCACATATCCCCTGGGCGACCTACACCGACCCCGAGCTGGCGCAGGTTGGCCTGACCGAGGTGCAGGCGCGCGCCGAGCATGGCGATAAGATGGAAATTGCGCGGTTTGACTATCACCACAACGACCGCGCCATTTCCGAGCGTAAAACGAATGGTTTCATCAAGGTCATGGTCGTCAAAGGCCGACCTGTAGGTGCCACAATTGTTGGCCATCAGGCGGGTGAGCTGATCAGCTTGTGGTCGCTGGCGCTGGCCAATAATCTGAAGATGGGGCAGGTTGCCGCCATGGTTTCGCCCTATCCGACGATTGGAGAGCTTAACAAACGGGTGGCGGGCGCTTATTTCTCACCAAGGCTGTTTGAGAATCAAACGGTTAAACGTGTGGTCAGGTTCGTCCAGCGCTGGATGCCCTGACCTGGAAGGGAGAGCAATGTGAACTCGCTGTCAGGCCGATTTCTGATCCTGACGACGGTCTTCGTGATGTTGGCCGAGGTTCTGATTTTTGTCCCTTCGATTGCGCGATTCCGCGAAGATTTCCTGCTGAACCGGCTGGAGCGCGCTCAGATCGCCTCGCTCGCTTTGTTGGCCGATGATATGCTGGCCGAGGACCTTGAGGCTGAACTGCTGGCCAATGCGGGCGTCTATAACGTGGTTCTGCGGCGAGACGAGATGCGCCAGTTGATGCTGTCCTCTCCTATTCCAGGGCAGATCAGCAAGACCTATGACCTGCGTGACGCGCGACCATGGGTTTTGATCCGGGATGCTGTCGTGCGGTTGTTCACGCCGGAAAATGAAGTCATCCGTGTTATTGGCGAGCCTGTGAAAGGCGCAGGTCTGCTGATTGAGGTGACGACTGACAGCATGCCTTTGCGTATGGCGATGACGGATTATGGGTTACGCATTCTGGGCCTTTCATTTGTGATTTCGATCATCACGGCTTTTTTCCTGTTTCTTGCGGTTCGGGTGGTTCTGGTAAAGCCCATCAAAAGCGTTGTCGGATATATGCAGCGCTATGCCAGCGCCCCCGAAGATGCCCGTGGAATCATCTCACCGGATTCCAAAGTGACCGAGCTGCGCGAGGCCGAAGAGGCGCTGAAACAGTTGCAAACCGAACTGACCCAGGCCCTGAAACAGCGCGAGCGTCTGGCGCAGCTGGGCGGGGCTGTGGCCAAGGTGAGCCACGATCTGCGCAACATCCTGACCTCGGCCCAGCTGTTTACCGACCGGATCGAATCCAGCGAAGACCCGTTGGTGCGTCGCATGGCCCCTAAGCTGGTGAACTCGATCACCCGAGCGGTAACCCTGTGCGAAAGCACATTGGCATTTGGCCGCGCTGAAGAACCTGCACCGTCGCTTACACTGGTTCCGCTCCGCACTGTGGCCGAGGATGTGGTTGCTAGCGAGAAACTTGCCGTTGCCGATGCCTGTGTCGAGATCATCAATGATGTGTCGGAAGAGTTGGTCGTACGAGCTGATCCTGAACAGATTTTCCGTGTCATGATGAACCTCGTTCGAAATGCCCGTCAGGCGCTGGTTGCATCAGGAAAGCCCGGTCGGATCACCCTGTCCGGGCAAGAGCAGGACGCCAACTGGTGTATTCAGGTCAGCGACACAGGGCCGGGCCTGCCGGCCAAAGCGCGTGAAAATCTGTTCACACCCTTTCAGGGTGGCGTCCGCAAAGGCGGGTCGGGTCTGGGCTTGGCGATCTCACAGGAACTGTTGCGGGGCCATGGGGGTGACCTTGTTCTGACCGAGACAGGGTCAACAGGTACCACCTTTGAAATTCGCCTCCCGCGGGGCGATGGGGCTTTTTGAATTATTTTTACAGAATCGACTTGCACGTCCCGAATGCCGGGTCTACATAGCGCCTCACCAACGCGGACCGATAGCTCAGCTGGATAGAGTACTTGACTACGAATCAAGGGGTCGGGGGTTCGAATCCTCCTCGGTCCGCCACTGGTTTCCTGTTGAACGTCACACGAACCTGACCCAACCGTCACAGTTGGACCAGAAAAGCAGTGAATGTTCGACATCAGAAGGCGCCCCCAAAGTTGGACATCAGTTGAATTTGATCTTTGCGTCATCAACTAACACGCCGCCTCCATCTCAGACTCCCGCAGACAGTTTGGTTTGATCTGACTTCCTTTTGGGAAAATCAGGGCTGATTTGCGGATCAGACGCCGAAGCCGCCTGTTCCTGCTGATCTGCCACGTGGCGAACGCGGATGGGGGCGAGGCAATGCTATTCGACAGGGGTGGTGCGGCCCGCAGGCGCAGCCGAGGACACGGTTTTGTCTAATAGGGTTGCCCGAGGGGGAATGCAGCGTCTTACCCCTAATGGCCAGAGGCGTTTGGCTTGCCCAAATCCCGCTGGCCCTAAAACAAGTGCGGCGGAGCTGGCTGCGCCGTTACTTTTTGCGCCGGAACGCGTTGTTACTCTAATGAATCGGGCGGATTCCGGCCCTTCGCTGTGGCGCAGCCCTCCTTGAGGCATTGGCGGGTACACAAGCTCAAGAAACAGTTACACAATAGGTTTCAGGCAACCGCAAAAATGTTCGGATAATTGTCGACCACTTGAAAAGCTCAAATAGGCTTTTGAAAGGGTCAACACTATACACCAAATAGCCCGACATAGTTCAGCGTGGAGCTGATTTCTGCGGCACCGCTCTGGGTGCCGCAGTGCTCTTTAGATCTAGAACGACCAGCGAAGTCCGGCGCGCAGGAATGGCCCCTGAGCGTCGCTGCCGATTTCCTGTTCAGCCGTCAGTTCAAGGCGCATGTCCTGAACGAGATCTTTCTCATAGCCGACCACGACGCTGGCGCCGGTAAAGTCGGTGGACGCAAAGGCCAGAGACTCAGTCTGAGAGAAGACGGTTACGTCGCCCTCGGAACTGCCTAGGTCGCGCCGCAACACGCCGCCAAGCTGACCGCTGAGAACACCGCCGTTTTCAAGGTCCTTTGATGCCTCAACCCCCAAACGGGCCTCGACAACTTCGGTGGTGATATCGCCGACGGTGGCATTCGCAGATGACCCCGTCTCGGTATAGCCGTCATCCTTTTGGTTGGTGTAACGGGCGCTGGCAAAACCAAGCAAACCGAAATCGTCACTGACGTCGAATGCACGCTCGACCCCGATGTTCGCGGTCAACAGCCTGCTGTTATAGTCGGCCTTGGCGTCAGAGCTGCCCGAGATCGACCGGCTACGATCAGTCGTGAGCCAACCAATGCCGAATCCGGCATCCAGCGTGTAGGCACCAAACTGACGGCCTACTGCGGCATCAAGATAGAAGCCATTCGTGTCAAAATCAGTGGTGCTGTTGTCACCATCCGAAGTGAACACGCCCATGGCAACAGCCAGAGACACTCCGTTGTCCATCTGCCCCGTATACCCGGCGCTTCCGCTGAACATCGTCACGTCCGTGTCATCGTTCGAGCCGCTCTCGAACTCTCGATACTGGGCGTCGACCATTGCGAAGGGCCGGAAACCAGCGAAAGTTGCGCCCTGCGCGACCTGCGGCCCCTGACCATAGCTGAGCGCATTGCCACTGCCGCCGACAATGCTGCCGTAGAAGGCCGCGACATCGCCCGATGGTGCAATGTCATTGCCGTCGACCACAGAATAGATCGGGGCCGCGCCGCCCTTGTCCTGCACGAACCAAGCGGATTGCCCGTCAGACACGGTGGTCTTGAAGGTACCCGTACCCGGCGCGGCATCTTCGAACGCAAACACGCCACTGCCGCCTTTGGCTTCTAGGTTCACGTCATGGTCCTGAACGCGGATCAGACCCTCAACGTCGTCCATTGTATCGACATTCAGCGTCCCCGTGCCGGTTCCAAGGTAGACGGCGTAGACCTCATCATTCCCCGAAACCCTGATGGTCCCCAGATCATGAATCGTTCCGTCGAAATTGTCGAACTGAATACCGGCTGCACGGGTGCCGGAACTGCCGGTGGCGTGCACGGTAATCGGGCCCGTGTTCGAGAACGTTCCCTGCATGTCGCCGGCGTACACGCCGAATGCCTCGGATGCGTTTGGCGGTGGCCCACCATTCTGTTGCGCACCATTGGCGGTGACGGTGATGCTTCCGGTGTTCTTGATGTCACCGGTTACGATTTCATCAACATAAATCCCATAGGCCTCGGCAGAGGTGTCATGCGAAATCGCAGTCGCTGTAATCTCACCCGAGTTTGCCAGAGAGCCGCTTAGGTCATCGGTAAGATAAAACCCCGAGGCTTCTGCAGAATCTTCGGCAGCTTCTGCGAAAAGCGTCATAGTGCCCGAGTTACGAATTGCACCGGAAACGTCATCCCCGGCATAAATGCCCGTCGCGGTCGCCTCGTCCGCGGTGTTGAGAGACAAAGCAGTGGCCGTAATCGTGCCCGAGTTTACCACGATCCCGTCAACAAAGTCCTCAAGGTAAAGCCCGCCCGCATATGCTACGTCATCGGTATCCGCGCTGGCAAAGGCCTCAATTGTACCGCTGTTATGTACGGACGCGCCGGACAATACGTCATCATCGACGTAAATGCCGAAAGCAGAAGCGTCGGATTCAACACCGATTGCGGTTACCTCGATGGTACCGCTGTTATCGATCTGACCGGACAGGTCACGATCGACCAAAATTCCATAGGCAATCGCCTCATAGGTCGACGGGGCAGAGGCCAGAACCTCCAATGTGCCGGTATTGCGGATCACACCGTCCGCATTGCCATTGACTTCGATCCCAAAGGCAGACGCGGTACTGTCACTGGTCGATATGGCAACCGATTTGATTGTTCCCGAGTTCACGATCTGACCGGTTTCTTCCAGGTCACTTTGCACGTAAATGCCCCAGGCATAGGCATAATCATCGGCGAATGATCTGGCGCGGACATCAATCGTGCCGCTGTTTCTGATCACACCCGCTACGTCGCGGTCGACCGCAATACCGTAGATTGATGCGGTGCTTCCGTCGGTGATCAGCCCATCAACCTTGATCGTCCCGGTGTTGACGATCTTACCTGTTTCAGAAACGTCACCGTCAACGTAGATACCCCAGGCCTCGATATCGCCATCCGTGGACAACACGTCGACATCAATCGTTCCGGTGTTTTGGATTACCCCGTCGGCGTCACCGTTCACCAGCAAGCCATAGATATCCTGAGGATCAGACCCGGTGACATCTACAGAAATGGTGCCATTGTTCACCAAAGCACCGGATTGCTGCAAATTTCCGTCCAGCAAAAGTGCCGTCGCAATATCGGTATCCGTTGCCGTGACCGAGATTGTCCCGTTATTCGTGAACGTGCTTGAGTAATCGGTCGTGATCGTCAAAGCTGCAGCGGTGGAAGAAGTTATCTCGATCGCGCCGCTTGCCGTTACTTTGTGATCCGCATCGGTCGAGAAAACCTGAGGTGTCGTCACCACATTCGAGATCGTATCCGCATGTACGTCCCCGGCCATCAGGGCAACCATTGATACTTGCGCCAGCAACGCCGCTGGAGCCGCGCTGACAATTTGGCCTTTCCACTTGAAAATACGCCCCCCACGGAGCTTGGGGGCGTTCGCCCTCGACTCATTATTAGTCATTTACTATCCCGTTAGATTATCTTGTTTTTTCTCGAAACTCGTCGCGTTTTTGCAATCGGCTCCGCTTACGAACCGTTA
This sequence comes from Ruegeria sp. CDSA020, assembly GCF_059612345.1. NCBI lineage: Bacteria > Pseudomonadati > Pseudomonadota > Alphaproteobacteria > Rhodobacterales > Roseobacteraceae > Ruegeria > Ruegeria sp. CDSA020. The sequence continues at coordinate 442,008 of NZ_JBXWQK010000002.1, read as the reverse complement.
ATAAATCGTTAACATGTATGCAATCTACCAATTTTCCATTGCACAGGATGACCTATTGCTGTTGGAAATTCGTAGGAAAACTGCAACACAATGTGGCGACTTGACGGCGCTTGAGATCAGGCTGTCGTCATGCGCCAGCCCGGAGCTACTTGAATGCCTAAAAACCTGACATTATCCATCGGTGAGGCCTACAACCAAGGAGTTCAGGCCTACGATACAGGGCATTTGAATAAAGCTGTCAATGTTCTGAACCAAGTGCTCAAGGCTGCGCCCGAATACGCGCCAGCGCATCAACTGCTTGGCGTAATTGCGTTTAAAACCGGTCAAAGCGGGCCAGCTGAAAATGCTATGCGCGAAGCGATCCGATTACAGCCGGACAATGCTGGGTTCCTGTCGAATTTCACCGAGGTGTTACGCACGAACGGAAAACCTGAAGAAGCGATCAGGGTTGGCAAACGTGCAGTCCAGCTTGCCCCGGGGGTTGCAAATGCGCACTCAAACCTTGGGCTTGCCTATTACGATATAGGTGATTTATCCGAAGCCGAGGCATCTCAGAAGAGAGCGCTGGCCCTTAATCCAGATCTGATTGCTGCGCTGAATAATCTTGGATCAATCGCGCGCGACAACGAGGACAGGGAAGGGGCAATCTCGTTCTATCGTAGGGTGCTAGATTTGCGCCCGGACTATCTCGAGAGTGTCAACAATCTCATTTCTGTAATGATAGAAGCTGAGGAGCTAGAAGAAGCCAGAGATTTTGCAGATGACTGTCTTGGCAAGGGGCATATTTCCGCAGAGTTGCACCGCAATCGGGGACGGTTACACGTTTTGCAGAGCGAATGGGACGAAGCCGAACGCTGTTTTCGAAATGCGATTTCGCTAGATGAAAAAAAGCCCGAAGCTTATGTCGGGCTTGCGCAGGTCCTGATCGAGAAAAATCTGCATGAACTTGCCCTTGTCGAGGCAGAAAAAGCGCAGCACCTAGACCCCGGCCACGCGCCTGCATATCACTATATAGCCGTTTGCAAATCGCACCTTGGCGACCTCGAGGCCGGTTTTGCCAACTACGAGAAGACCCTTGAGCTAAAACCGGATTTCTCGGCCACAATGATCGCCTTGGGCCATCTGGAGATGGAGCAGGGCAATTTTGACGCTGCCCGCAGCTGGTTCAACAAGGCCGCAGAAAGTGACAAGGCGCGTTTGAATGCGCAGATCGCGTTGGTTAAGTTGGATAAAGTTACCGAAGACAACCTTGATTTTCAGGGTCTTGTGGCTGCGTTGCCTGAAGCCGACAAGATGCTTCCTGAACAATCGGTATCGTATCACTACGCATTGGGAAAATGTTATGAGGACCTCAAGCGCTACGACAGCGCTTTTGAGCATTTTGCAAAAGGGGCTGCAATAAAGCGCAGCATTATCGATTTTGATGCCGACCAAATCGAGGAAACGGCAGACGACCTGATCACGGCCTTTACACCGGAACTGCTCGAAAAACTTCACCAGAGCTCGGTGGACAGCAGCCAGCCAATTTTTGTTGTTGGCATGCCGCGGTCTGGAACGACGTTGACGGAGTCGATCCTCGCCAGCCATCCAGACGTATTCGGAGCCGGAGAGCTTAACTATTTGCACAAACTTTTCACCGATCAACTGCGCGGTGGAAACAAGAAAACTGGAAGTCTGATTGCGGCTCTCTCGGATCAGGAGCTTTCAAAACGCGCCCAACGATATGTCCAGCGGCTCGATGCGCACGCTCCTGGTAAACCTTATATCGTTGATAAGATGCCTGCGAACTTTCTGATGGTTGGCCTAATTCATGCGATCATGCCCAATGCGCGGATCGTGCATGTCGCGCGCAATCCGCTAGATACGTGTCTGTCCTGCTTCACCCGAGTGTTTCAGCGCAGTCAGCTCCACAGCTACGACCAGATCGAATTGGGTCGATACTTTAATGCCTATGTGCGCGTTATGCAGCATTGGAAGGAAGTTCTCCCCGCCGGCAGCTTTCACACCATTCACTATGAGAGCCTTATCGATGATATCGAGTTCGAAGCGCGACGCTTGATAGCATATTGTGGCCTCGAGTGGGATAATCGTTGTCTCGAGTTTTACAAAGGGGCACGACGTGTCCGCACTGCAAGTGTTCAGCAAGTGCGCCAGCCATTATACAGCTCGTCAAAGGAGAAATGGCGAAACTACGAATCTCACTTAGCACCGCTTATCGAGACAATCGGAGAAGCAAGGATTCCGTTTCGATGATCTTTGGATGGATATTGGTTCTAAAAGGTGTCGGATCTACTAAGGCGTGCTGTTATTGAGGCAAATTCCTCTGAGCCGCACATGAAATTGAGTGCAAGCAATCGTACTTTGTTCATCCAGCCACAAGCGACGGAGAGTCAGCAAACCTAGCTGCCAGGGCGGGAAACAGACGTTCGCCGCGTATTCGAATTTCAAAACCCACAACAGTCAAAGTGGCCACTCGCTTGTATCGCTTCTTTGGCAGCTGGGCATGTTCGAGAGACGACTGCTGCCAGGATCAGGTGCTTAGGATGTAGCAGTATTTGCGATAACGAAGCGTTTTGCGTGTGGGCTTCGTTTTTTTCGGTCTGGCGAAGGGTGTGTAAGGGAAACCAAGCCCTTCTGATCAGGGGCGGCATACCATTTGGGATAGAGGGTGCTGCGGGAAAACTAGAAACTGAAAATGTCTTCAAGTTGTTTCCATATTTGCTCTGCATGATCTGGCTGAGATTCTGCCAAGCGGACTACCCTGATTGCCAGAAGCTGTGTGGGCAGCACATCGTCAATGCACACAAGCGCGCCCTCAGAAAGGTGGGTCGCCACTAGAGAGCGGGGCAACCACGCGATGCCGATTTCATTCAAGGCGTATTGTAGTATGGCCAACGTAAGTGCGGTTTCAGCCCTGGGTACTGCGGTTTTACCTTCAGGTAATCGCGGCGCAATCATCCTGGAATAGACCTGCCCGAGAAAGACTTCGGGCGGGTAGCTGATTGTAGGAATTACGTCTTCCGTCACTTGCGTGCGCACAGTGGGCGCACAGACCGGAATCAAAGTATCCATCCCGAGCGTTTTGGTTTCAAACGCGTTAGCGGGTTCTTGAATACTGTCATCGGGCACCGCATACATGATGGAAAAATCAACTTCTTTTGAAATCAGATGCATCAGGCACTCGTCTTGATTTCCTGAACGCACGCGAACCGAGATTTCGCCACCTTCAGTTAAAACACGAACAATTTCGGGCGAAATTGTCGTGGTGAGCGCGTGTTGGCAAACAAAAGACAGCGATTTGCCTGTCTGATCACTCGCTGTCTTTAAGGTGTGTCGAAGCCTATGCAGCCGGGTGCTGAGCTCACGTAATTCAAATTCCAGATCCCGCACACCAGGCATCAAAGAGACTGGCTTGCGGCGGCGATCAAACAGGGTTGTGCCGATGTTGTCTTCGATAAGCCGCACCCGCCGAGTAAAGGCGGATTGCGTCAGCAATCGCTTTTCAGCGGCGCGGGCGAGAGAGCCGCTATCAAGCACGGCCAATATATCATCGATCCACTCAAGACGCATGGCGGATCGATAGTGCAGTTCGTGACAACATGCAATTCCTGCAATTTATGTACCGAAGTTCGAATTAGGAATGTGCTTCAGCGCGCAGTAAGTTGACAAAAGCAAATATTAGGAACCACGACATGCACCTTGCCCGTTTTCCCCGCCTGCATCTTGCCCATCTTCCAACACCGCTTGAACCCATGACTCGATTGTCAAAGGAGCTGGGGGTCGAAATATGGATCAAACGCGATGATTGCACCGGTATGTCGACCGGTGGCAACAAGACCCGCAAGCTTGAATTTCTAATGGCTGAGGCCGAGGCGCAGGGTGCCGACATGGTGATGACCCAAGGGGCCACGCAAACCAACCACGGTCGGCAGACGGCTGCATTTGCCGCCAAGCTGGGGCTTGCCTGTCACATCCTTTTGGAGGATCGCACCGGTTACCAAAATGGAAACTACAATACGAACGGTAACGTCCTGCTAGACCATTTGCATGGCGCAACCACCGAGAAGTTTCCCGGCGGCCATGACATGCCGGGTGAGATGGAAAAAGCAGCCGAAAAGAAGCGCGCGGAAGGGCACAATGTCTATGTCATCCCTGGCGGCGGATCGAACCCGACCGGCGCACTTGGCTATGTTAACGCGGCCTTTGAACTGTTGGCACAAGCAAATAACAGTGGTTTGCAAATTGACAGATTGGTGCATGCAACCGGTTCTTCAGGAACGCAGGCCGGGTTGGTGACTGGCATGTGTGCCATGAATGCGCAGGTGCCCGTGCTGGGCATCGGCACAAGGGCGCCTCAGCCCAAGCAAGAACAGATGGTTTTTGACCTCGCCTGCAAAACCGCTGAAAAACTGGGCTGCGCAGGCGTGGTCAAGCGCGAAGACGTGAAGGCCAATACTGACTATGTCGGCGAGGGCTATGGCCTGCCAACGAAAAGCGGCATAGAGGCGATCCAGATGTTTGCAGAGCTCGAAGGCATCCTTCTCGATCCGTGCTATTCCGCCAAGGGCGCGGCCGGTCTGATTGATCTTGCCCGCAAGGGTGAGTTCAACGGCGAACGGATTGTGTTCCTGCACACCGGGGGTGCCGCAGCCCTTGGGGGGTATGATTTTGCCTTTGATCATCAAAACCGCTGGGTGACTGTCTGAACCATGACATTGCGCCCGGTTGGAATTCTTGGCGGTATGGGCCCCGAAGCGACGATCCTCCTCCAGCGCAAGCTGGTGGCGGCCGTACCCGCAACTGATGACCAAGACCACATACCTTTGTTGATCGACATGAACCCGCAGGTGCCGTCGCGGGTTCGTCATCTGCTCGAGGGCGTCGGCGAGGATCCGGGGCCGACGCTTGCCGCTATGGCGCGTCGGCTAGAAGATGCTGGAGCCTTAGCGCTGGCGATGCCGTGCAACACCGCCCATCACTATGCCAAGGCGATTACGGACTCCGTGGAAATACCCTTGCTGAACGTGGTCGAACTGACGGCTGATCATGCGGCTGGGACGCTCGGATCAGGGGGATGTGTCGGGATGCTTGCCTCGCCCGCCGTACGACATACGCAGCTATTCGAGACAGCGTTGCACAGGCGCGGGCTGTCGGTGGTTTGGTCCGCAGGTGATGAAAAGATGCTTGCAGCGATCCGGAAAATTAAGACGGACGGTCCGTGCGAAGAGGCGCGCGAAACACTAAGAGTTGCCTCGAAAGAACTTGTTGCCGCAGGAGCAGACCTGCAGCTTGTGGCTTGCTCAGAATTCTCGCTTATCGCTGATAGTGTTGCGGCCGAGGTCAATGCCATTGATACGATTGACCTGCTTGTCCAGGCGATTGTCGAATTTTCCCACGCAGGGCAAGTTTAGGCGATTGAATAAGTGCGCCACAGCGTTCGGAGGCAATCTGTAAGTCAACAGATACCTTTGTTCATAATTGGTCCCAAAGCTGTTGCGCTGTGTGATCAAAGGTCGCCGGATTGGCAAATGCGGAAATCGTCAAGGTGGCACACCACGCGTCATCGCCGATTGGCACCAGCAATCCTGCGTCCAGCTCTGGCGAAATCGCAGTTTCGGGCATCCAGGCAAAGCCGCTTCCGGTAATCAGGCGTCTCTTGATTGTCTCAACCAGACTATCAACATAAATCGTCTCGGCGTTCAGGGGTTTGCGGTCTATGGTATTTTCTACAACCATGCCTAAAAACGAAGAACGATCATATGCCAGATAGGGGATGGGTGGGCCATCCTGCTCTGCGAGACTCCAACCCATGGCACGCGCTGAATTAGCTGTAGCCACTGGCACCAGACGATCCTTTAACAGGTCTTTTCGCTCAAATGCGGTTTCATCAATCATCGGTGAAACCGAGTGGTGATTGTAACACAAGAGAATGTCCACTGCGCCCTCGACCAACAGGTCACAGCAGGTGCTTAGGGAATCGGACAATACTCGAGTGCGCAGATCGGGAATTTGCATCTGCAACTCTTCGATGCGACTTGCCAAAAAATTAACCGCGATCGTGTGGAGGACCGAAAACCGGATGAAACGGCTATCCCCACGATCGGCATCCCGCAGCGATTGACGGGATTCTGACAGTTGTGAGATCGCCGCTAAAGCGACCGGCAAGAATTGTTGACCTGCTTCTGTCAATTGAACAGGATAGGTGGCGCGATTGACCAGAGGCAGCCCGACCCAGCTCTCCAACGCTTTGATTCTACGACTGAATGCGGATTGTGTGATGTTGCGTTCATCGGAGGCTCGGGTGAAGTTCAGTGTCCGGGCGAGGCATTCAAAGTCGCGCAGCCAGTTCAAATCCAATGTGTGTACCTGCATTTCCAAGGAAGCATTGGTCGAGCATACTCAAAACTATGCATTGCGGGAATAGTTTGATGAAATGTTCGAATTGGCCCTCAGAAAACCTCATGCTCTAGACTTTAAGCTAGGGCCTGGCGGTTTGTCCCCCTTTTCCCCTTCCGTCCGAAGTCGCAGCCCGAGACGACTTTGTACGACACCGCCGAGCGATGGGAATGAGATTGACTAAAAAAACGACGCCAAAATACGGCGCAATTCAACAGAGGAGACTATCATGAGAAAAAAGCTAAAGGCATTTGGTATGGCAGCGGCGGTAGGTATCTATGCGATGCCCGCATTCGCGGCGGAAGAGGTTAAAATCGGTGTGCCGTCTTGGACCGGGGCGCAGGCAATCGCTCATCTTCTGGGTGCAGTTGTCGAAACACGCATCGGAGGGACGGTTGAATATGTGCCCGGAAATAATGCCACCATCTTTCAGGCTATGGATCAGGGCAAAGGCGACATAGACGTGCATCCTGATGTGTGGCTGCCCAATCAGGAAAGCTTTACCAAGAAATATGTAGACGAAGCAGGCACAGTAACCCTGTCGTCGAACCCCTATGAAGGCAATCAGGGCTTTTGCGTTAGCAAGGACTTTGGTGAGGCCAACAATATCACCGACATAGCTGATCTGGGCCGCCCTGACGTCGCTGCCCTGATGGATAGCGACGGCAATGGCAAGGGTGAAATGTGGATCGGAGCGCCGGGTTGGGCTTCGGCCAATGTGAATGAGGTTAAAACGCGCGACTACGGTCTGCTTGATTTCATCGAGCCCGTGCGTGCGGAAGAAAGCGTGAAGACCGCGCGTATCAAAGACAGCATCGCCAAAGGCGAGGGCTATGCCTTCTATTGCTACAAGCCACACGCGGTCTGGTACATGTTTGACGTTCAAATGCTGAGCGAGCCGACTTTCGACCCGGCAAAATACGTGATGGTGCAGCCATCGGACGATCCGGATTGGTATAACAAATCCAGTGTTGCCACCAAAGACGCCCTGAAGAACGTCCAGATCGCATGGTCCAATACGTTGCCAGACCGCTCACCTGCGATTGCTGATTTCTTCGCGAATTTCGCATTGACTGCGGATGATGTCAGCGGATTCGCCTATGAGATCAGCGGCAAAGGTCGCGATCCGGCAGAGGTTGCCCGCGAATGGGTCGAAGCGAACCCGGATCGCGTCGACGCTTGGCTGGGTCTCTGATCCCACTTCCAGAAACAGGGTGGCGGCATCTGCTGGCGCCACCCAAAAGCAGATCTCTGGAGGACCTATGAGCGACGACACCGTTATCGAAATTTCGAATGTCTGGAAAATTTTCGGAGGCAGGCCCGAAGTGGCGCTGCAGGCGATCCGCGACCGTGGGTTGAACAAGTCCCAAGTGCTGGCCGAATACAACTGTGTTGTCGGCGTCGCTGATGTCAGCCTGTCGGTAAACCGGGGTGAGATTTTTTGCATCATGGGTCTGTCAGGCAGCGGTAAATCCACCCTGGTTCGCCATTTCAACCGATTGCTGGAGCCGACAGCTGGTAAGATCGAAATCGAAGGCACTGATGTCATGGCTTTGGGGCCAAAAGAGCTTCAGCAGTTTCGCAACAACAAAATCGGTATGGTGTTTCAGAACTTTGCGCTGATGCCGCATCGGTCGGTGTTGGATAACGTGGCAATGCCACTGGAAATCCGACAGGTCAGCAAGAATGAACGCATGCGTCAGGCTGCTGCTATTCTCGATATTGTCGAACTGGGTGCTTGGGGGTCAAAGTTCGCACACGAGCTGTCCGGTGGCATGCAACAACGTGTGGGCCTGGCCCGCGCTTTGGCCGCCAACCCCGACGTGCTTTTGATGGATGAACCGTTTTCGGCCCTTGATCCGCTGATCCGGCGACAATTGCAGGATGAATTCATCCGGCTGAGCAAGATTCTCAAGAAGACTACAATCTTCATTACCCATGACCTTGATGAAGCCGTCCGCATAGGCAATCGGATCGCCATCATGCGGGACGGCAAGGTGGTGCAGATCGGGACAGCCGAAGACATCGTGATGAACCCCGCTGATGACTATGTGGCTGATTTCGTTGCGGGTATTTCACGCCTCAAAGTTGTGCGCGCCCATGCGGTCATGCGGCCAATTCCAGAACATATTGCGGCCCATGGGCGGCTATCGGCGGATGCCCCGCGCGTGAATGAAGACGAAAATCTGAGCACGCTGATCAATCTGGCGATCGACAACAGCAGCGCAATCCTTGTGGAGGACGGCGGCGTGGATGTTGGCGTCATAACCCGTGCCGATCTGTTGCGCACCGTGATCGAAGGGACCGAAGTGTCATGAGCATTTCTGATGTGAACCCGCTGGAAGATACCGAAAGCGAAGCGGCCCTTGCCTATGCCGAAGAGCGGCGTGAAAACATTCGCACATTTGTGCGCACCAGCCCGGACTACTACATTCGTAATTTCGACAAGATTGGTGCATCGTCCCGCTTTACACCAACTTTCAATCTGATGGCCGGATTGTTTGGTCCGGTCTGGTTCGGTGCGCGAGGTCTGTGGTCATGGGCGTTACCATTTCTGATCCTCGAAACAATAGCCTTTGTGCAGATTGCGCGAGGGTTGTTCGGCGATCTGGCAGCCGAGGCAATGGAGCGTATTGCATCGATTGAAGGGACGCTTGAACTGCGCCGTCAGCAATTGGCGGCGGCTATCGAAAACAACTCGGACAAGATCGATGTCTATCAGCGAACGGTGGACTCGCTTGAAGAAAACATAGGAGGTATCCGTGCCGAGGCCGAGGCGATGGCAGCTGAAGGTCCTTACATCATTCTAACCGGACTGATCATACTGATCATCGTCAAATTCATACAGTCACAGGTGGCGAACTGGGCGCTTGAGGCGCGTTTCTCGGAGTGGCTATCGGATCGTTCGATCCGATCGGCCATGCCGGTGTCGCAGATCGTGTTCAGCGCAATCTTCATGGCGTTGATCGTCGCCGCGGCAATGTTGCATTACAGCTTCCCAGGGCGCTTTTCACTGCTTAGCCATTTTCCGACAGACCCAAACATCCGCCTGACCAGTATCACTTGGGTAGAAGATTTCATCGCCTGGTGCGTACGCAACAGCGAGACCTTCTTTGATGGGCTGACATTCGGCATCCGCACTCTGTTGGATGCGCTAGAGGTCATACTGGTTCAGACGCCATGGATCGTGATTGCGAGCTTGATTATTTTGCTGACCTGGCTGACAGCGGGCATCAGCACGGCGATCTATTCGGGCGCATTTCTGGCCTATATGGGCCTGCTGGGTTTCTGGGAAGGTGCCATGACGACGCTGGCCTTGTTGGGGACAGCGGCGTGCCTGTCGATTGTTATCGGAATTCCGCTCGGCATGTTTGCTGCCCGTCGCCCACGGTTCTATGCGTTTATCCAGCCGATCATGGATTTCATGCAAACCATGCCAGCCTTCGTGTTCATGGTGCCTGTGATTGCGTTCTTCGGCGTTGGAAAGCCAGCGGCGGTTGTGGTCACGATGATTTTTGGCGGCACACCGGTGGTACGATTGACCGTTCTTGGTCTGCGTGGTGTACCAGAAAGCGTGCGCGAAGCAGCTATTAGTTTCGGTGCCAATAAGTGGTACTTGCTCACTAAGGTAGATCTTCCATTAGCAAGCCCATCGATCCGCGCGGGGATCAACCAGACGATTATGTTGTCGCTGGCGATGGTCGTCGTGGCCTCGCTGATTGGCGCCAAGGGGCTGGGTGAGGACGTGCTGGAAGCGTTGCAATATGCCAATGTGGGCCAAGGCATCCTCGCCGGGTTTGCGATCCTTTTCTGCGCCATGATCCTTGATCGCATTGTACAGGGTGGACGCAAATGACACCTGTCGTATTCGTCCATGGATTTTTGGGCGGCAGTCGACAATGGTTAGGGCAAGTCGAAGCCCTGGCCGGTTTCAACGTCGTAGCCCTGGACTTACCGGGATTTGGTGAGAATGCGCATCTCGAGGCCCCCACCAGTATTGCTGGCTTTGCCGAGTGGGCGCTGTGCGAATTAACCGGGCGGGGAATTGAGCGATTTATCCTGATCGGCCATTCAATGGGTGGGATGATCGTTCAGGAAATGGTTACCCGTGCACCCGAACGTATCGACCGGTTGGTGCTTTACGGCACCGGAACGATTGGCATTTTACCCGGCCGGTTTGAGACGATCGACACTTCAAAGCGCCGGGCCAATACAGAAGGACCAAGAGCCACGGCCAGACGTATTGCGGCAACCTGGTTTCTTGATCGGGGAAAAGCTGTGGCCTATGAGGACTGTGCTATGATTGCAGAACAATGCAGCCTGCAAACCATGCTAATTGGGCTCGACGCAATGGAAAGTTGGAGCGGCGCCAAACATTTGGCGGATATCATGACCCGTACGTTGGTGATTTGGGGTGACCGGGATCGGACCTATCCATGGAGCCAAACCGAACAATTGTGGCAATCAATTCCCGACGCCAACCTCGCCGTGATACCTGGATGTGCTCACGCGACGCATTTAGAGAAGCCGGGGCTCTTTAATTCGATACTGCGAGATTTTTGTACCGCCTGACAGCTTGTCTGCAGCCAAAATGTTAGAACGACCGCTGTCGTGACCAATACCGGTCTTTCCCGGATAGTCTAGATTTTTCTGAGAGTGAGTATGCACGGGCAAAAAAGGCCCGTTTGCAACGCTGTATTCCAGTAATCCGCTCGGGTGTAGAATGTCTCTTATGGGCCGTTCTGCCACGAGGCTAGTTCTGCGAAACTGGCAGATGCCGCTCCGCATCTGAGGTCGGCTCTGAGCCCAAAGTCACGAATGCTGAGCTTTGCGCATACGTCTACGACGCCGGAACTCACCGCCTATCTCGCAGCAGGCGGGCAGTTGAGCGGCATTTGCGGAAATATAGATGGCGATAGCGCACCAGTGACCGTTGATTGCGAAGCTTGCCGCATCAGCAACACGTCCGTTCTGCTTCAAGACAGTTGTCCACGCTTCGTGCAGACCACAGCAACGCGAACTTTCGAATTTATCGCCAAACGCGTTGCCGAGCGCAATGATCTCGATCCCGCGCGTTTGACCCGCGCCCTGCCTCACGCTTGATTTCATTACCTTTTATTGAAATCAAAGATGCCCGTATCCCGCTGGATGCGGCGCGATTGTGCTTGGAGGCCACTAAATGACTATTACCGATACACCTGCGCTGTCCGAGGGCGGCGCAAACAAACTCCACTTCGCGGCATGGCGCTGGCATTTTTACGCTGGTCTTTATGTCATTCCAATCTGAGCAAATTGATTGTGACACATCCTACTGCTTGAGAATCAGGGCCTGACGGTTCCTGACCAACCCGCAGCCTTCATTGCACTGATCAGCTCTTGAACTGGCTGTGGGTCTACAAACACTCGAGCCTTCAGTGCTTCGAGAGGGAAGCTTGGCCAAGTGTCCGAAAATACTTTTGCAAGCCGCTGTGCCTCTGCTTGTTCTCCGTTCCTCCAGTGGGCTGCCATAAGGTAAGCTGCGGAAATTGGTCCGAACGGCCCACCACGCGATATTGTTTCATCAAACGTCCTGATTGCGGCAGCATAGTCTCCCGTATGGAACTGAGCCGCACCCAATGCATTGTCAAATACAAGTCCCCCTCCTTGTGGGGCCAGGACTCTATATCGCGCTGATTGAGACAAAACTCGTTCAAAATCAGATGTATAAAGGGAAATCAAGGCGTCGAATTCAGCAACATGTGAATCATCGGGTGCCAATCCTACGGCCCGTTGGGATAATCGAACTGCGCTATCGTAATTGCCCACCCCAAATTCAAACCAGGCTCGCGCTGAAAGCGGCCATGCTGCATCCGGAGCCAATTCCAAAGCATAAGCACTATTCTTGTCGGCCGCGTGCAAAAACTCATCAGAACCGGGATCGCCAGATTTCATGATGGCGAACATGGTTTCGACCTGAGATGCGCCAGCATACCCCCCGTAATAAAACGGATCTCGTTCAATTGCTGTTTGGAATATCAACAACGCAGGTTGAAGGCGTGCCAAATCTGTAACCGGAAAAATCAGATCCCGGCCAGCGTTGCTTAGGTTCATTGCTTCGACGCGGGCTGGCGACACGTCGTAGATCGCAGTTTTGCCAGTTATTGGAGCAACAGATTTCGAACCGCGGCCGATCAGAACACCGACTAGAATACCGGCTACTAGAAGTGAAAGCGAGATAACGACTGCGTAAGCCTGTCGCCTTCCGCGTAATGGTTGTCTGCTTCGATTGGAGCCCGGCAAAAACTCGGGTGCGTAACTTCCGACAGGCAATGAGATTACCAATTCGTCAGCGATCCCATTACTTTCATAATAAGCTTGGAGTTTTCGCCGAACACGTCCCGCATCCACGCGTACGACGCCTTCGCGTTTCAATAGCTCATCCGCGTCGTATCCATAAACATCCATCGCAATGGTTTTGGCGCGTATCTCGTTGGAACGACCCTCGAGCGATTCCATCACAACATAAGACAGAAAAGACCGCATGCGGGCGGACCCTTTGAATTCATCTGACTTCTGAACCCTATCCAACGCATCGCGCACCTGCTCGGCCGAGAACTGTTGAGTGTCATTCTGTTCCTGATCGTCCATGCTGACGGTCAAAGAACTATCCTTTCGCAATAAGGGTTTGTCGCCATGGTGCTACGGTAGCATGCGGCTTTATACGTTCAATACATATTCTGTTGGATGCATGCTTGGCAAACGAATGCCTGAAGGGCGCTGCCAATGACGGAAGATGAGTTCTTTGAATCCCAATTTCCCGAAGCGGGTCGCCTGCTGCAGGACCTGCGGGCAAAAGACCAAGAGTTTGATCGAATTTGCCGCGACTACAAAGAGGTCTTCGCCGAACTGGCGGTGCCGCCAAGGTCGCAGTCTGTTCTTCAGATGCGCTATCTCGCCGATCTGGCAGAAAGCCTTTCGGACCTGCGCAGCAGTATTGACGGACGGCTGCAGGCGCATGGCCTTGATTCGGAATCGGTACGGAACAAAGATTTGGAGGTTTGACATGAGACTTAGATACATTTTGCCTGCGTTGTTGATTGGTGCCGGCTCCGCGCTTGCTCAGGAAACTCCGATTGTTCATGACGGCGAGTTCGAATTCCTTCGCGCGCAGTTTGGTGAGGCATGGGATGCGCAAGACGTTGAAGTCGACGCCAAGCTGACCGAAATTCGTGCGGCCAATGGCGGCAAGCCTCCTAATTTCCTCTACATCTTGATCGATGATGTAAGCTTTGGTCAGATGGGTGACCGCAAGATGAATTACGTCATGGGGATCGAGACACCCAGCATCAATCAGTTGGCTACCGAAGGCATGTCGCTGATGCGCATGTATACCGAACCCTCTTGTACTCCCACACGTACCGCCATGCTGACAGGGCGCCACCCAATACGCGCCGGTGTCGAAGAGGTCAAAGTGGCTTTGGTCGGAGAAGGTCTTCCGACCAGCGAAGTGACATTGCCGGAGATACTGAAACAAGTCGGCTACAATACGGCGCATATCGGCAAATGGCACCAAGGTGACATTGAGCAATCGTACCCACACAATCAGGGATTCGACTGGGCCGCATTTCCACTACACCAGCAAGTGCAGCTGAGCCTCATGATCCCCGAGGCAATGAGGTCCAACGCCATGCTCGGCTACGTGCCCGAGGGGCAGAACAATCAGTTCCTGCTGGATGAGCGCTTCAAGCCATATGGTCTTGTCACCGGTGTCGAGGCCGAAGCCGGTGGGCCCGCCCTGGAAGTAGACATGTCAGCCGGTGAGGTTTGGACGCAGGCCAAATATGAAGAGATGAACGAACGATATCAACGGCAGGCGCTGGAGCAACTCGAACGTGTAGCCTCCGAGGATGCGCCGTTCTTCTTGCAATACTGGCCGCTGTACCCGTTGAACTTCGTCTATCCGGATCAGGCAATTTCACGAAATGGCGGGTTTCATGCGGACAAGCTGCAACTGCTTGATGGATGGATCGGAGATCTCTTGGCCAAGCTTGAAGAAACCGGCACGGCGGACAACACAATTGTTGTTCTGATGGCAGATAATGGTCTGATGTATCACTATGAAGGCTCATCCGGCCTGAACCAACTAATCTATCGCGGAGGCAAAACTCAGCATCTTGAAGGCGGAGTAAGAACCGATGCGTTCATTCGCTGGCCCGGTGTGATCGAACCCAACACTGCAGCTGGCGACATCGTTCATGTTTCAGATATCTTCACCACAATGGCGCGAATTGCCGGAGCCACCGCCTTTATCCCAAGGGACCGTGTGATAGACGGCATTGACCAGACGGCGTTACTGTTGAACGGCGAGGGGAACGGTCGGCGCGACTATGTCTATGTCTACGAAGGTCCTGTCTTGCGCTCGGTCGTTAAACAAGAATTCAAGATGCACCTTCCTGCCCCTGGTCAACCCGGCGCGGCTGCTCCAACCTATAACATCTATCGGGACCCTCGTGAGGAACACCCGTTGGTTGGCTACTCGCTTTGGGCCGGTGCATCTTTTCAGGATATGATAAAGCGCCACCAGAAAATGATCGCCAAATATCCACATTCAGAGATCGGCAAAGGTACCCCTTATGAGGGCATCGAAAACCTGCGTCCGGAAACTGAACTGACCCGTGATGTATTCATGAGCTGGCAGTGACGTCGCAAATTTAAGTAAATATTTGAATATAACGATGTTACAAATGGTTAACGCATCTAAGATCAAACACCGAAGCTCGGCTTCAAACCTGGGGGAGACGGAATGAAACTACAATGGCTTCTGGTTTTTTGTGCAGGCGTTACGGCACCACCCTTGCAAGCGCAGGAAGGCCCAATCCAACACGATGCTGAGTTTTATGTTTTGCAGGCACAACACGCGGATAAATGGGTGCAAGATGACATCGCTGTTGATGAGGCTCTGGCGGCTTTTCGAGATAGGAACAAGGGGCAACCCCCAAACATAGTCAGTGTCTTGATCGATGATCTTGGCTTCGGAGATATGGGAATACCCGAGTTGAATGCCGTCCGGGGCTATGAGACGCCCAACATCAATGATTTCTCTGATGAAGCGATGCGTATGGTTCGGATGTATACCGAACCGTCCTGCACCCCGACCCGCGTTGCCCAAATGACCGGGCGGCTACCCGTCCGTATGGGAATGGGCAACACACAGGTTGATATCGCCGGGGAAGGTCTTCCAGGGGAAGAGGTTACACTGGCGGAAGTACTAAAACAGGCTGGATACTCTACCAGCCACGTTGGCAAATGGCACATGGGGGATATTTCAGAAAGCTGGGCGATGAAACAGGGGTTCGATTATGCCCAGCATGCAATCCACCAACAGGGGCAACTAACGATCTTCCATGATGACGCGATCAAGGAACAGGTTTCGGTGGCTATTCGGGACTACGATGATAAGTACACCATCGACCAGTGGTTCCGTCCTGATGCCTCGGCCATGATGACCGTTATTGAAGGCGAAGCTGGCGGCCCGATCCGCGAAATCCGAATGGAACCTGGCGAGCGCTGGAACGCCGCAAAGTATGACGAGATGAACCAAGCCTTCCAGGACAAGACCATGGACGAATTGGAGCGTTTGGCTGGCGATGAAGAACCATTCTTCCTGCAATACTGGCCCATGATCCCGCTGGACAACACACGAACCGGCAGAACGGGCCCCAAAAGCGCTAACGGCGGACTTTATGTCGACAAGATGCAGTTGCTGGATCAATGGCTTGGTGATCTGTTCACCAGAATTGACGAACTCGGCTTAGCTGAGAATACAATCGTTATAGTAATGGGCGACAACGGTCATTTCACCAAATACTCACCGCAATCAGGGTTCACTCCGATGATCTTTCGTGGCGGCAAAGCCGACACCACCGAGGGCGGTGTGCGGGTTGATGCATTTATCCGGTGGCCCGGCATGATCACAGCAGATGGCCTTCTCAACAGCATCATCCACATCTCCGATCTCTATACAACAATGGCTCGCTTCGCCGGTGCAGATCAGTTTGTCCCACGCGATCGCTTAATTGACGGCGTGGATCAATCTGCTGCATTGCTTTTCGACGACGAAGCAAAATCGCGCCGCGACCACGTGATCATCTATTCAGACAAGAAACCCGAAGCCGTCGTCAAAGATCAACTCAAACTCATCTTGCCGCCACCTGGCAAGAATCCCATCGCCGCCAAATTCTTTGACCTATATCGCGACACTCGTGAAGAATTTTCAGTCTCAACCGAGGTTGGCGCTTGGGGTGGACAGGAGTTTGTGCGAATTCTGGGCCGACACATGGCCCGTAAAGAGAAATATCCAGATAGTCCGCCGGCCTATGGCGTGCCCTATGAAGGGATTGAAAACACGCGCCCAGAATCGCGACAAGCGGTTGAGGCGTTCCTGATCAAACGCCAAGCCCCGCAGCAATAACACCGATAACGGCAGCGACGCACCAAAGCCTTTAGGATCATCACATGATTGGACTACTTTTCTTTGCACTGGGTTTGATCACATCCCTTGGGATCGGCTTTGTCTATTTCAGAGACCTTGGCGACGTCTCTCAAATGCTGCTGAAGGTAAAGCGCGAGAATATGGTGCGCTTTATCCGCAATGAATATCGCCTGATCGGTATCGGACTTGGCGGGTTTGCAGCGGCAACACTTGCGCATTTCCTTTTGGGCGGTGGCCCTTTCTGGCTTTGGCTCATAGCGGCTGTGCTTACTCTTCTTCTTTATGGGTTTCCCTACGTTTGGGTGCATTTGGGTCTAAGGAACCAGCTCAATGACGCACAGTACTTTCCAATTGAAGAAGCCCGCAAATATGTCGGACCAACTGCGCCCGTCATAGTCATCGAAAACAACGGCCAAGCCCGCGCGCACCCGGATGCGCAGATTATGCGCCCTCATCTGGCCGGGAATGTAGATGGCTTGGGTGGTGAAGACGTGGTCATGACCTATTGCGCTATGGCCAATCTGGGTCAGGGTTACATTCCGCGAATAGAAGGACGACGGTTGAATCTCGAGGTTTTGGCCCAGCATGGCAATAACCTAATCCTGCGCGATAACGACACGGGCGAGCCGATCCAGCACATCTATGGTTTCCGCGAGGCGGACCGCGACCCTAACTCCGACGGTCCTGCCTGCCCTCTTCGACCCGAAGCGCAAATGGAGCCCTGGCCAACCTTTCGAATGACGTTCCGCGGGTTTCAGAAGGCCTATCCTGACGGTGAGGTATTTCTGAACAAGCCATCCCCGAACCCATTTTTGCGCCTGCTGGATATGATGACCGAGATCACGTTTGGCTGGGGCATCGGACGCCAGCATCAGGAAGACGCGCCCGTGATGGACAACATGGATCGTTCAGACGATCGGTTACCAAATAAAACCTACGTTTGGGGAATTACGATCGGTAAGGATGCGGTTTGCTGGACTGATGATTTCATCGTCGAGAACGAGTGGATCGTGAATGCCAATGTCGGCGGACGAGATGTCGTGGTCAGCTTGGATCCAAAGTATGAAAGCCTAGGCGTTTGGTACAACGACTTTGGTCAACCTGTGAGCCAATGCGATTTTTGGGGCCATTCAGATCAGGGTCAGCTAAAACGTGTCGAAACCCTGCGCGCAGGCACATTCTGGCATGTCTGGTCCGAGTTCTTCCCGAACACAGATATTAATCGTGTCGGCAGCGGTTCGATGGCAACCGAAGGAGCTGTAGAATGAGGCCCATAGCCAAACAACCACAAACCAAAGACCATTTATTCAAACTTGATTGTTTGACGGGAGGGACAGAATGATTTCGTCAATTTGGGTGAAAAGCTACGCTTGCGGAGTAGCTTTTTTTGCGTCTGTGGCCACAGCGGCTTCGGCACAACAATCAGATTGGTCATATGAGGCCACAATCTACCTGTTCATGCCGGAAACAGAGACTACATTGGACACACCTTTGGGCACTCTGGACGGTACGCTCAGCTTTTCGGATGCGTTGGAAAACCTCGATTTTGCCTTTATGAGTGCGTTCTCGGCCACCAACGGACGTTGGCTGATACTTGCAGATTACAACTACACAGACTTATCTTTCAGTAACAGCGCTCCTGGACCTGTCGGCTCGGGTCTGGAGACATCATTTACCACACAATACCTGAGTGGCTATGTTGGCTACAGAGTGTATGAAGCGCCAACTATCACCGTTGACGTCGCCGGGGGTTTCCGGTGGTTCAGCACCGAAACGGAATTTACCCTTCTACCCGGCGCGGCACCGGGGCGCACAACAACGGCAGACGATAGCTGGACCGACCCTGTCATCGGCGCCAGAGCACGGGTACAGTTCTCGGATAAGTGGTCGGGCTCCGGTTTTGTCGACTACGGAGGCTTCCGCAGCGACAGTGAAACCTGGCAGATTCTGCTGACGGCAGATTACGCAATCAACGACAGGTGGCTGATCCGCGGTGGTTATCGCTATATCTCATTCGATCATGAAATCGACGGCAACGATTTTACATTTGATCAGTCGGGGCCTGTGCTAGGCGCGACTTATCGGTTCTAAAATTCTTTGTTGGCGAACCCGAGACAAGGTTGTGATGTTACGAACGTCGTTTGATTGGCGCGATTCAATTGAAAAAAGGTTTAGAGAATCAAATTCGCATGTGCCCTCAGATTTGCTTTCGTGCCTGGCCCCAGATCTTGACCTCCGGCATCGATAGCTGGCTGGAGTTTGTTGTAGCCTTCGAAACCTAGCAATGAATGAGACAAGTCTGAGGTAGCGATGCCACTTTCGACCGCGGAGTGAGAATTCACCTAGGCTAGCTTTCGCAATCGCAGCGAATGTCTGAAATGCGGGTTGCTAACGCAATATTTCAAAGGGCTGAGGGATGTCGGCTAAGGGCCGTTCAAATCGATGGCGAGTGGTTCTTGAGCCGATATGCTGCGCTGCACCCAAGGTCTTGAAAGAGCCCATAGCGTGAATACGATTTTCATGCTGCGCGTGCTCGCAACGCCAATTTCATTCCGTCGTCTTTGTGTCCCATGCTGGGCATCCAGCATTCGACTTGGAGCACCTGCCACAAAACGACTCAGCGGATCACGTGGACAGAACAATTGGCGTGGTGAACGACCCGGTTCGCAGTCGACCCAATAAAAATGTTCTCGATCCCCGGCTTGTGTGAGGCCAGCACGATGCAATCGATGCCATTTTCATTTGCGAAATCAACGATCGCTCGGCCAGCGCTCCCCGAGATAAGCCGCGGTTTCGCACCCGGTAGCTCTGCAGCGTTCCGATGTAAGCCCTCCTGAAGCTCTTTTCGCGTGTTTGCCAGAACTTCCTCGGGTATCTGGGATGCCACATATGCAGGGATCGGCTCCTGCACATGGAGCACTGTGAATTCCGCATCGGCATTCGCTAGCAAACGAGCAGCTTCAAAAGAGGCCTGTGTATCGTGATCTTTGTCCAGCGCGACTGGAATCAGAATGTTCTTATACATGTTAGTGACCTTCGATTGCTCCAGCTACGATCATTCCGGCCTCCGCGGTGATACGGCACTCTAAACCGGTTCGGATTTCGAAGACTTACCCGCTTTCTTTGCTGTGCTTGCAACATCATCTATTGTTTTTCCACAGCTTCGGCTTCGGTTTCCGCTGCAAATGCTGCACATCGGGCAACTGTTTCGAACCATTCCTGAGCGTCAGCCACGAGGCGTTCGGCTGAATGCTTTTGCCACTCTGCTATCGATTGCAGTGCTTTCGCCGGATCAGTCGGGTCTGCAGCAGACGCCGAGCGCGCAGCTTCTAGCGCGGTTCGAACAGCCTCGTGACGCCTCTCAAACCAATGTTGAGCAAAGGCCTCTGCCTCTTTCAGTGATTTCTCCTGCGTGTCCCAGAATTGCTCAAGCTGAGCGCCTAAAAACGGATTGGCCGTAGTAGTCGGTTGCATCTGCTTGAAAACATCAACAAGTGGGTTGGAGTAACTTGATTTTGGCTTCTCTTCAGGCATCGGAGATTCCTCCTCATCTTCCCAATGCTGAATGTTACCAATTCCCGTAGAAAATAACCTTAATGTAGATCAACCGGCGTCAACAAACGTGGGCGGTGGTGCTCTACAATCTAATGGCAGCATTTGTACCAACCTACTCGATTTGAATAGACTCCAGATAATAGATCACATTTGCCAACGGCACACCTGCGAACATCGGCTGGCCGTCAGGCATGGTCAGCGCAACTTTTTGGTCCGAATCCAAAGCTGGTCCAAAAATGGGCATTTCTCCGCCATGCGCGAGCAATGGTGCGCGACCATCAATTTGACGCGCCACCGCCTCAATCGGAAAAACGCCGTCGTTTTGGGCCGCAAGCCTGGTCAGATCAGGTGTCCTTATTGCCAGCATCTCCGCCATTGGACCATCGCCAGTGGCCTCAAATCCATGGCACTGCCAGCAATAGGTTCTGTAGAGATTGTGCCCGTTTTGAAGATCAATATCCTGCGCCAGTGCAGCACTTGCAGCAAATATTGACAAAAGAAGTCCGCAATAAACTGGCATCTGTTCCTCCTCGAACGTCAGCATTTCGCGTTTAGACTACGCGGTATTGAGCGAACGCTTCATTGATCTCGCTCATATTCAGCCTTTGAGTACCAGCTGGGAAAAACTGCGACGAAAGTAAGTACACTGCAGTCGGTTCCGCTTGGCTGGTCGGTTCTTGGCGACCAATGACATAGATCAATTCAAAAAGGTACATTACATAGTAAAGCATGAATGTTTCAGCGGGATTGCCGTTCATCGCCTGCATCCAAATCAAACATGGTGATAAGCGGAATTGCAAAAGCGTGGAAATTCCACCGCAAGGGCTCGGAATGAATGGTGGCGAGCCCCTCGTTAGTGACTGGTGTACTTAACCGCGCTGTAGCTTCGGTACACAGGCGTTTGTTCATTGAGGAGTGAAGCCAATGCATACGGCTGATCCACCGACACCTAAACTCCGACGCGCGCTTACTGCCCCGTTGCTTACGCTTTACGGGCTCGGTGTCACCGTTGGTGCGGGAATCTATGTGCTTGTCGGTGCTACCGCCGAGGTCGCTGGTCCTTACGCCGCTGTTTCGTTTCTCATTGCAGCGCTCGTCGTTTCGTTGACGGCTTTGTCGTACGCCGAACTCGCGACACGTTATCCCGTAAGCGCGGGAGAAGCGGCATACGTCGAAGCGGGGTTTCAAAGAAACTGGATTGCCGTGTTGGTGGGTCTCGCCGTCGCTGCTTCGGGAGTGATATCGGCTTCGGCTGTTGCGATCGGAGCGGCCTCTTATCTTCACACCCTGACCAACCTTGGCACCACGTTGCTTACGATCGGCATCGTGTCGGTTATGGGACTGATTGCACTCTGGGGCATTGCGCAATCAGTATTTGTGGCGGCAGTGATCACGATCATCGAGATTTCGGGGCTTCTGTTTGTGATTGGCTGGGGCATGTCCGTGCAGGATCCGCAAGGCTATGCGTTCAGCGAGACGATTCCAGGCTTTGAGATCAACGCTTGGCGGGGCATTTTCGCGGCGTCGCTTCTGGCTTTCTTTGCCTTTGTTGGATTCGAGGACATGGCAAACGTCGCCGAAGAAGTAAAAGACCCAGTTCGCACAATTCCTAAGGCAATTCTGCTGACGCTCGTTCTGGCGACGGGTCTGTATCTGGCGACCTCAATTACGGTCCTGCTTGTTGTTCCTATCGATACCTTGTCGACTTCGACTGCCCCGCTTGCTTTGGTTTTTTCAAATGCACCCGAAGTAATCAAACAGGGGTTTGCCGCAGTCGCAGTCGTTGCAACAGTCAATGGCGTCCTGATCCAGATGATCATGGCGTCGCGGGTAATCTACGGCCTTGCCGACCGGGATCATCTGCCAAAAATACTGGCGAGTGTCCCGCAGGTAACCCAGACACCAGTCGTCGCAACCCTGCTGGTTGTGGCGCTAATCCTTCTACTGACCCAAACACTGCCGATCGGCACCCTAGCAGAACGCACATCTCAGATCGTCTTGGGGGTGTTTGTGCTAGTCAATTTCTCGCTGATCTTTTTGAAGTTGAAACCGGATTCAACCCGACAACATTTCCACGTACCTCTTGTCGTGCCAATCCTTGGTGTGCTGACCAGCACCCTGCTTTTCGGCGCCGGGTTTCTTTGAGAGGAAATCCGACGGCGTTAGGTCGCCAGAACGGGATCCGAATGACGTATGAACACTGATCGACCTACACTTGGAAGGCGGCTATCTGAATGGTGGCACCGGACATTCGTTGATCTGGTCGCGCAACTACAGTGGTCCTACATGCCACCGTTGATGGTGTACTTCGCGGCCGGAGTTTCGGGACTGACATCCGTCGTTGGCGCGTTTTTCCTCAAGGACTATCTGAATCTATCTGCTGCTTTCGTGGCGGGGTTGGCATTTTGGGCCGGGCTGCCCTGGATTTTGAAAATGCCGCTTGGGCATCTGGTGGATCTGTTCTGGCGTTGGAAATCGCTGCTGATATTGGTTGGCGCGTCTCTTATCACGGCCTCGTTGCTTATCATGTATGGACTTGTGACCGCGCCTGCCCAGATGGCCGGGGCCATGCTGCCTGAGCATTGGTATGTCGTTGCCTTGATCCTGGCACCTTCTGGTTATGCCATTCAGGACGTCGTGGCAGATGCCATGACGGTCGAAGCGGTACCACAAACCAACCAAGACGGGTACGCGTTTACGCATGAAGAAGTTCGTGCCCGCCACACTACCATGCAGACCCTGGGCAGGATTGCGATCATATCCGGGTTTGCGGGAGTCGCAGCGGTTAACATCTGGATTTTTTCGGGCGCGGAGGATCTGGATAAAAGCGATCGTTTGGTTCTTTATGGTCAGGTCTATCTCGTCGCTCTGGTTGTCCCCTTTCTGTCGATCAGCGGAGTGGTGCTTCATGCTCTGATACAGCGTCGCCTCGTTAGTCTTGGGCACCTTCCACACAAACCGGATCAAGCCACCGAAGTAAGGTGGCCAATACTGCTGGGAGGTCTCGCGTTTGTTGTACTCAGCGTTGTGTTGGGAACCGCAAATTTCGCCTTTGCGCAAGAAACTGTTTTTGCGGTTTCGCTCACGGTCATTCTCTATCTCATGTCACGGCTGCTAAGGGAACTGGAGTCGAAACAGGCCAAGGTTCTGATCGGGACGGCGACAATCATTTTCGTTTTTCGCGCGGTCCCGTTGCCTGGTCCGGGATTGACCTGGTTCGAAATCGACGAGCTTGGGTTCGACGAACAGTTTCTGGCAATTCTGGCGCTCCTGACCTCACTACTAGCGCTGCTTGGCCTGATCATCCTCAGGCCGTTTATGGCCAGTCGTTCCATCGCGCAGGTGGTGGTACTGCTCACCATTGCCGCCGGAGTGCTGGCCCTGCCTAACCTTGCTTTGTACTACGGAGTGCATGAATGGACGGCCGCGCACACAGGCGGGGTTGTGGATGCAAGGTTCATCGCCATACTCGACACAGCCGTCGAGTCACCGCTGGGTCAGATCGCGATGGTCCCGATGCTGGCCTGGATCGCACGCAACGCCCCGACACATCTCAAGGCGACCTTTTTTGCTGTCATGGCGTCTTTCACCAACATGGCATTGTCGGCAAGTAGCTTGGGCACGAAATACCTAAACCAGGTATTTGTCGTGACTCGTGTCGTGACCGAACCCAGAACGGGTTCAGTTGCATCCATCGCTGACTATAGCCACTTGGGGAATTTGCTGATTACCGTGGGCCTGATCTCTGTCATAGTCCCACTGATTATGGTTTTTCTTGTGCAAAATTCACCATATCGGACAGGCGAATGAATACGCGGATCAATCGCTTTCATTGAGAAGTGTCTTGAGGTGCGACACCGGAACGCCAATATTTGAACCACCAAACTCGGGTAAGATCGCGGCGTTGATCGCAACCACCTTACCGTTTCGGTTCAACGCAGGTCCCCCGCTTCCTCCAGTTGTGGTCTCTGCATCATAAACAATGGCGCCGGGACTGGTCTGGGCTACGATTCCCCGGCTGGCCAGGGGCCGGATTTTATTTTGTTCCGAAAGATGGGTCGCAATTGTCCAGAAACCCACGGCGCCTTTATTCTCTAGCGTTTTCAGAAAGCCCGGACCGGCCTGCGCGATAAGAGCCTTCAGGCCGGTTGGATATCCAAGCAGGAAAACTTCCTCTCCCGCTCGCGGTGGCTCATCTGCAAGTAACAGCCCAAGACCCCGAACGCGTGTGGCGTCGATAGAGAGAAGCGCCAGATCTGCGGTTTCGCTTGCTTTATGCAAGACAGCCTTAATTGGCACAGTTTGATCAGGCAAATAGACCAGCAAACTCAGCATCTCGGCCTCCAGCGCTGCGGCCTGAAGGGCTTGTGCACGGTCGCCAGTGGTCCAGGGCAAGGCAACATGACGGTTGGTCACCAACAGAGGCGGGTCCTGTAGAAGAAACCCGGTTCCGGTAAACTGAAACTCAGCAGGCTCGCCCATCGCATCTGGTTCGAGCCACGGTTGTCCAAATGGCGTTTGCAGATTCTCTCCATCGGGGCCAACCACATGCCTCAGCAATTTCCCGCTTTTGATCTGCCGCAATCCATAGGCGCCCTGGACGAACGCGACGGAACGCGTAGAGGCTGTGATAATCCGCGTTGATGCGCCTGCGCGTTCCTCCAGCGTGCCAAGACGCTGCTCAGTGGACAGCACCTGACTTTCGAAAGCATCTTTGAGTGCACCCAAATCCTTTGGCGTCAACGAGTCTTCCCGGGTCTGTGCCAGCATAACGGCAACCGCTTCGATCTTACGGGATTCTCGTTCCAGGCTGTCCGCCAGCTTCCTGTCGTTCTGAAACAGTAAATACCCAAATACGGCGATCAGAAGGATTGCGCCAATAACGGTGATCCTGAAGAGAATTGTGGTTTGTGATGCTAGCCGACGCCCACTGTCGCGCAGTGCACCGGAAATTTTTCTTGGAAAGGGTCGACGGCTTGTTCTCGCATATGCGTACGCGTCGCTTAGGATATCCTCGACCGTGTGATGTGCAGGGAATGAGTGGTCGCACACCCTGTAGCGGGACATCGGGCCTTTTTCGCCGAATTCGATCATGTCGCCGTGCCTGAGGTCAACCGAAGCGACCTTGTGACCATTGACCCAGATATTCCGATCAGACAACGCGTTTAACGTGTAACCGTCATTTGACCACTGAAGAGTCGCAATGTCTTCGTCATAAGCTGGCACATCTTCTTTCGGTCTCAGCCTCAAGGTACGGTCCGGACTAACCGAGGCTGACACAGCGTTGTCGGCAAGCCAGACTACAGTCCCACGAGACGGGCCGGTCAAGCTCTCCAGGAATGCACGGACATTACCTGTATCAACTCCTGTGTCGCCTTGGTCCGGTGTCCGCATGGCCCATCTCTGTTTAATAGCGCTATACCCACTCTATCATGGGCAACCTCGAAACTTCCACGTTTGGCAATAAAGCACACAATCAGAGTATGCCCGGGCGCGGTTCTCCGGCGGTTAATTGTTACCGTCGAGTTAATTGCAAATAGGTGATGCTATCAGGAGAGGTCCAATGACCGACCGGCCTTCTATACATGTTGACCCGATCATGGTGAACGTGCGTGATCTTCTTCTGGCCACGTAGTGTCAATTGATGGTCCTTGATTTGGATGTTTTGCTGGGTCTGTTTGCCTTCAAGCATCTGAACCTCCTCCTTTAGTGCTATACCGGCGAGGCAGTATTATGCCAAAATACGGGCGCGGCCATTGATCTTACGCAAGCGGGTGTTCTGTCAGCCGCCTAGTTTTGCTCAGGTGCAAAAACTTATTTAGGTCTCTTGCGCAACCGAGCGTCTAAAAAGCAGCAGACTTGTTGCCAGAAGGATCGCGCCCAAGCACGCCATCCATACGAACTCTGCCCAGACCGTCTCGATCCCGGCACCTTTGAAAATGATGGACTGACTGGCTGACATGTAGTGGCGGGATGGGAGGATAGATGTTCCGATCTGAAGCCAGCCGGGCTGCCCTTCGATTGGCGTCTCTCCTCCTGACAGCATCAACATTGGAAGCACAGTCAGCATAACCAAAAGTGCGAATTGAGCCATTGAGCGCGCAATCGTCGCAAGAAACACCCCAAGCGCCGTCGCCGTGAAGAGAAAGAGAGCTGTGCCAATTAAAAACAACACCTTCGATCCCGCGATGCTGATCCCCAGGAAGTCTTGCATAACAAAGGTCAGCGATAGGGCGGTCGCTACCAGAACCACCGCAGCGTTTGCCCAGATCTTGGCGACCGCAATGTCAAATGGGGTAAGCGGCATCGCGAGCAGGTGTTCGATTGTTCCATGCTCGCGCTCACGGATCATGGCAGCACCGGTAAGGATTGTGGTCAGCCACATAATCTGGCCGATCAACGCGACGATACCTGCGAAACGAACAGTGTCGCGATTTGGATTAAATGCGCTGCGCACAATGATATCGATGGGCGGCGGGTCTAACAATTCTGCTCCGATGGCAAAGCGCCGGATCTCGGCGCTCAAGATATTGATGATGTAGTTCGCTCCAATTCCGGCCTGCTCCATCGCTGTCGCATCGATCAAAACCTGAATTTCAGGCGCGCGCCCGGCTCGAACATCTTTCTCGAACCCTGGGGGTACTGCGACTACAAACAGGAAATGCCCTGCATCCATCTTTTCGGCCCCGGTACCCGGTGCGATCTGGACAACGGGTTGGAATTCAGGCGGAAAAAACGCTGAGGCAAGCGAGCGTGAAAGAGGCGAGCCATCCTCGCCGGCAAATGCAATGGATGCATTGTTGACCGAGTTTGAAACGCCCGTTGCCTCCATTACGGGCGCCAGCGTGAATGACCAGACAAGCAGCGCCATCATCACCCAGTCGCGCCGAAGGCTCATCATTTCTTTCAAACCAAGCCAGAATATGCGGGACAATCGTTGCATTCACTTCTCCTGCGCTCGGAGTAACAGTGCAGCGATCAAGGTTAGCGCGGGCCCGAAACAGGCAAGGGCTAAAAGGTCGGGGGCAAGTGCATCCCAGCTAAGACCTTTGGTGAACGCGCCGACGTTTAGATGCAGGAAATAGGATGAAGGCCAAAGCGATCCAATCGTCTGGGCGCCGCCTTCCAACGTCGAGATCGGTTGTAGCAGCCCGGAGAATTGAATGGTCGGCACCACCGACGCGATAGCGGTGGCAAAAGTTGCGGCCACCTGGCTCGACGTTATGGTCGCAATAAGCAATCCATAAGATGTGGTTGCCCAAACATATAGGAAAGCACCAATTGCAAGGGGCACCGGGTTTCCTTTTAGGGGCACGCCAAAAATGAAGATCGTCATCGCCGCCAAAAGTAGGAAATTGACGAACGCTATCACAATGTAGGGGATCTGTTTGCCAACCAGAAATTCGAGCCGCGTCGTTGGCGTTGCGTAGAAATTGGTGATCGTGCCCAACTCTTTCTCCCGCGCGACACTAACAGCCATCAAAACGGCCGGCAGCATTATCAACAGGATCGCAGGCATGGCAGGGGCCATTGCAGCGATACTTTCAAAGCTTTGATTGTATCGGAAGCGCGGTTCGATGCGGGCGATTTCGACCGACTGCTCACCACTTTGGCGGGCCAGTACTTCCAGAAACGTACTGTGAAGCCCGGCCACATAGCCCTCTATTGTCTCACCCTTGAACGGTATCGCACCGTCCACAATTGCCAAGACTTCAGTTGGCTCGCCGGCGCGCAGCTTGCGACCAAAATCGGGTGGGAGTTCGACAACCAGCGAGATGTCTCCTTTGGCCAACCGCTCGCGGCCGTCTTCAAAACTGGCCAGTGGCACCGTGGGGTTGAAATAGCGCGAACCAGAAATCTCGGCGATATAGGTACGGCTCTCAGGCGATTGAGACAGGTCGAGCACCGCGAAATCCAGGTCTTCTATGTCCAGAGTGATCCCATAGCAAAAGACCAACATCAGGATCACCGAGCCAAGGAAAGCAAAAGCCAAACGGACGCGATCGCGCAGAACCTCGGTTGTTTCGCGCCGTGCATAGGCCAGTATGCGCCCGATACTTCCGACAGCGCCCGGGTTGACAGCATCAACCGAAACATTGGGTGCTGCTACCGGCGCGGGCGGCTCGACGGCCTCCAGGACAGCGATGAACGCACCTTCCAGACTGTCCGACTGCGCCGTTGCGATCAACTCATCTGGTGTACCTTCAGCTAATACCCGGCCTGCATGCATGAAAGAAACGCGATCACAGCGCTCCGCTTCGGTCATGAAATGTGTCGAGACGAAAATCGTTACATCATCGTCTCGCGACAGCTCGATTAACAGCGCCCAAAAGGAGTCGCGCGCCTCGGGGTCCACGCCCGAGGTTGGCTCATCCAGGATCAACACCCGAGGCCCGTGGATCACGGCGACGGCAAGGGAAAGACGCTGCTTGATACCCAGCGGAAGCGCCGACGCCAGCGTGCCCATATGTGCCTTCAGGCCGAAACGTTCGGCCAATTCATCAATGCGTTCCACACGATCCTTGATCGCAAAGATGCGGGCGTGCAACTGGAGGTTTTGTTGAACGGTCAGCTCGCCATAAAGCGAGAATGCCTGGCTCATATACCCGATCTCGCGGCGCATCCTTAGATCGCGCGCATCCACCGGTCTGCCGAACAGCAGCGCCTCTCCCTCACTTGCTGGCAGAAGACCTGTCAGCATTTTCATGGTGGTTGACTTGCCGCAGCCGTTTGATCCGAGGAAGCCAAAGATTTCGCCTCGGTGGATCGAGAATTCGACGTTGTCGACGGCAGTAAAATCGCCAAAGCGCCGGGTCAACCCACGCGCCGTGATCACCGGGTCTGCACCTTGATGATGCATGGGTACCTTGTTCGGCACAAACCGGGGTTCTCCTCGCGCCTGTAGCTGCCTGTAAGATGTTTCAAGATCCCGGGCTTTACCCTTCAGCTTGGCAGGGGGGCCGTGAAATATCGCCCGACCGGCATCCATCGCTACGATAAAATCGAATTGTTCGGCTTCCTCCATATAGGCTGTTGAAACCAGTATGGAGAGACCGGGCGTTTCTTCTCGGACCGCGTCTATCAGCGCCCAGAATTGGCGCCGCGACAGGGGATCAATTCCGGTCGTCGGTTCGTCCAGTACCAGAAACTTAGGGTCGTGGATCAGCGCACAACACAGTCCAAGTTTCTGCTTCATTCCGCCCGAAAGTTTGCCCATAAGCCGGTCCGAAAAGGGCGCAAGTCCGGTCGCTGACAGCAAGGCCGCGATCCTGATTTCACGTTCCTGTTGCCCTTGTCCGAAAAGACGTGAAAAGAACTCGAGATTCTCACGCACAGACAGTTCCGCGTATAAGTTGCGGCCCAATCCCTGCGGCATAAATGCGATCGCCGGGCACACGCGGTGACGGTGCGCGCGGTCACCTATCGATCCCCCGAGAACATCAATTTCCCCGGACTGAAGTTGCTTTGCGCCGGTAATCAATCCCAGCAGCGTAGACTTGCCAACCCCGTCCGGCCCGATCAATCCGATAAGCTGACCAGTTGGCAGAACCAGCGAAAGGTTATCCAACGCAACATTCTGTCGGTACGTGTGTGTGACACCGTTGATGCAGAAACCCGATGAGCCCCCCTCGGCGCTCATTCGAACAGCTCGGGTGGAATTCGTCTATCCAGATCGTCTGGCCACGCGCCATCGGAAGTAAGTCGGATCACTGCAATACCGCGAAGGCCGGTCTTCACATGCTCAATCCGCGCCGTAACCAAATCCCTGGGAATACGAACCCGAACGCGAAACACCAGCTGCTCCCGTTCGCTCAAAGTTTCTACCTGCTTGGGAGTGAATTGAGCTTCGGGAGAGACGAAGGTTACGGTTGCCGGGATGGCAAATTCCGGCAACGCATCAAGCACGATGCGCGCCTCGGCACCGATGGGCAAAAGCCCCGCTTCGCGTGCAGGCAGGAAGACCTCCATATAGACGTTTTCCAAACTGAGTAACGTCAAGATCGGTTCGCCCGCTCCAACGACCTCGCCGGGCTCGGCCAGTCGATACAGAATACGCCCCGGCATGGGAGCGATGAGGGAACCATCCTCTATTTGTGCCGCAATCCGGCGCACCTCGGCCTCTGCGGCGGCAATCTGGCTATCCGCCGTTGCAACCCGGGCCTTGGCCGCGCCCAGCACGGCATCCGCAACCTGAAACGCGGTTTCACGATCCTCAAAGACAGTCATCGAGATATTCTGACCGGCCAGCAACGCCTTGGCCCGGTCAAGCTCCTGCGAAGCGCGACGCTGCTGGCTTTCTCGCTGGATGACCACGGCTTCGGCTTCGGCCTTGGTTTGGCGCGCCAGCGCAACCTGGGCACTGGCACGGTCAAGGGCTGCAGATAATTCATCTGTATCCATTTCAACCAGCAGTTCACCCGAAGCAACCAGGCTGCCCTCTGCTGCCATGACCCGAGCAACGCGCCCGGCAAAGGTTGGAGCGATTTCTACTTGTTCAGCCTCGATCCGCCCATTGCCCTGTACAAACCCAGCTGGCAATTCATCACTGTCTTCTGCGACGAAAAAGTAGACAGCTGCACCTGCAAGTAGGAGCGCTATGGCGATCAGAATTGCGCGTACGTTCTTTTTCATGGCCCCGCGCACATTAGTTAATTTTCTATTTTAATTTAGCTCGCTCTCG
Organism: Ruegeria sp. CDSA020; assembly: GCF_059612345.1. Taxonomy (NCBI): domain Bacteria; kingdom Pseudomonadati; phylum Pseudomonadota; class Alphaproteobacteria; order Rhodobacterales; family Roseobacteraceae; genus Ruegeria; species Ruegeria sp. CDSA020. Next base: position 410,905 of record NZ_JBXWQK010000002.1, on the reverse strand, counting down.
AATTGATGCCTTGAGTTGGATCAAACAGGTTCTATCTGATGATTGTCCAAGTGCTCATCGGGTACGAAATTGAGGCACAGGTCTGGTTGTTGGCCCACATCCACAGCCCAATGAGGCTTTCGGAGTGTAACTCTCTATGACGGCTGCGCCGAATTGGTCGCAATGATGCGCAAGGGCAAGCATCCCGTAGTCGAAATAAATGCCCAGTTGTCCATCTGTCGTGTCAAAGCTCTTACGAGTCACGCTTCCAACGTGCAGATAAAACCAACACTGCGTCAGCGTTGCTGGCTGTCGTTCCTACTTCGGCAACATGAAGAACTCTTCAAGTACAATTTTCCCGTCTGCTACCGAATAAACTGCGATCTCGCTCAAGGTCATGTGTTGCCCTGTAGCCTTCTGCGTTACGTTGACCTTATATCGTACACCGAAGCGGTTTGGGGGATGAACATAGGGGCCATCCACGTCGAATTCGACGATTTCATGAGCTGCCAGCCAATCCTCTCTTTTTCCTTTGATAGCATCCCGGCCCTTGGTGATGCGAAACTGTCGAACCGGAGGCACAACCGCCTCAATAGATTGAGCGTTTTCTGCATACATTTCACCAACGTTTGCAAGACCTCTGCGATCACGCATTGCCTGAACGAATGTTCGTCCAATCTCGACTAATTCTTCCATAATAGCCCCCCAATTTCAGCCTCAACTGTATCACATCTTACCTTTGCCAATCTTGACAGGGATCAATAAAATTAGATGTTCGCGAAGGATTCAGATCAGGATCGAGAGGACGACTTGCACAGTGGAAATGAGCGGTCCAATTCCCGGCGCCGTCTTCAGCCAGTGCGCTATTAGACAACGCCTTCAGAACCATCTGTTTCCGTTCATTCCGCTCCGGTGGGTGCTTAAATCGAAGAAGCAGATCTTACCGTTTGGATCCGCCAAGATAAGCAAACCAATAGGCCAAGGCAACTCCTCCCGCCCCGCCGACAATGTTACCCAGAGTGACCCATAGCAGATTGGCCGCCGCTGCGAAAACCGGCACTGTTGCTCCCGCTGCCCAGCCCTGCGGGAAGAAATACATGTTCGCAATCGAATGCTCGAGCCCCAGCAGCACAAATGCAGAGACGGGCCACAAGACCGCTAAAATTTTTCCGGCGACGCTCCGGGCGGCGAAGGACAGCCATACGGCAAGGCAGACCAGCCCGTTGCACAATGCGCCGCGGGCGAAAGCCTCCATCGGTTCCAACCCCGCTTTGGCATTGGCTACCCATATAGCAGTGCTACCCATCGGCCCCTCGAGCAAGCCGGTCAGGGCGAAGGCCAATGCAAGCCCAACGGCACCCACGAAGTTACCAACGTAGACGATGCCCCAGCTTCGGAACAGCAGCCGCAGCGGTATCTTGCGATCGACCGCTGCTATCACCATCAGAACATTGCCGGTGAACAGTTCTGCACCACCTGCGATCACCAGGATAAGGCCCAGAGAAAACACTGCTCCTCCCAGAACGCGGATCGGCCCCGAAGCGCTGTCTGCCCCCGTGACCGCCATCGTATAGGCCGCTGCGCTAAACCCTATGAATGCTCCAGCCAGCATCGCAAGAACGAACATGGGTGCTAGTGGCAGCTTTGCCTTTGCGACCCCGGCAGTCTCAACTAACGTTGCAATTTCAGCGGGTTTATGAGCATCGAACAGGGCCGGGGGGTTCATGTGGCGCTCCAGAGTTGGCACGAGTTTACGTAGCAGGTAGTTTAAGCCTGTCTTCTGACCTTGAACTAACGCGCAAATAAAACCGGAAGCCTATCTGTTCCCTCTGAGTTCGGATAGTTCCACCTAACACAGTTTGGCGCGCGGTCATGGCCATAGGTACCCATGAGGTCTACTTCAGCTTCCGCTTTCGCGAGATCTCAACGCAGAACTTTTCGATCCTCATCGTTTAGCGCCGATTGGGGCCAAGTTTGAAATTCAGGCAACGGTTAAAACAGCACAAGTGGCATTCCGACTGATGCCTAGAGAGGTGCTCCCTTGAATTAGGCTACTAATGCTTCCCAATCCACGGCGGCCCGTCACAATCAGGTCAGCTTTGCATTGCTCGGCACATGCGATGATCTGGTCTACGGGATCACCGCGTTGGGTATACGTTTGCGAAACCGTCTGATTGTACTCTTCGGCGATCTCTCTACCAGAGGAAATAATCTTGTTTGCTGCCTGCTGCACCTCTTCGTCTGAAGGCATTGTCGTGACGGCGTGATAGCCAGCCAATGCGCCCATTGCGAACGCCACGGTTTGGGGTTGAGGTGTATGAACAAGGTGAATTTGGGAGCCATATTTGCTTGAAATATCACAGGCAACGCGCAGAGCTGCTTCTGACGCCTCAGATCCATCCAAGCCAACTACGATCTTTTTGAACATGTTGCACTCCCTCCTTAGTGAGGGGTTAGTATGGGCGAGCTTGCAGTAGTTAACTTTGACTCAAATCAACACATTTCACTGCAGGTTCGAGCGTAGTCGTCCGTCTATTTCCAGAAGATATACGGTAACTGAACCAATTTTGAAAAATGTTAGGAGTTGCAAACGGGTCATCTCAAAAGGGTAACAGCGCATAATTATTGCGAAAAACCTCGCGCAGACGCTACATTTTTTCAAAGGGTATCAAGTTAAGCCCAATGATAAAGATCAAGGGAAATGGCGAAAAGAATTGCTATTAGGGACGTGCGTTTCAGTTCGTTTGGCAAGGTTGGCAGATTGCCCACGACATGAGATTCAATCTTATTTCTGGGGAATACAACGATGCCTTCCTCTCCGCCTTGGGTTCGCCCAGTTACGATAGCCGCAGTACTCTTTGGTCTCCTGACCATTTTCTCAGGAGGAACAGCCCTGTTTGGGGGTGCTGCTGCCAGAGCTGCAGTCGGAGATGCAGTGACATTCGTGCTATGGTACAATTTTCTGGCTGGATTTATCTATTTGCTAGGCGCTTTCGCGCTCTATAAATCCACAATCTGGGCACAACGAATTGCCTGGTTGCTTGGCTTATCTACACTATTGGTGTTCGTTGTTCTGATACTAGTGGCACTTAGTGGAACGCCGTTTGAATGGCGAACGGTCGGTGCAATGACCATACGCAGTGCATTCTGGTTAACTGTAGCTTTCGCGCTTTCCAAAACCGCATAAGCCAGCCAATGGGTGCCTCACCCGCGCCCAAATAACTTGGCAAGACAGGCACTTTTGATTGGGATCAAGGGCCGAAACGAGCAGTTTCGACATAGTTGGTGCGTTTTTCGAACCGATTTGCAGGAGGATCGGAATGACTGTGCTGATTGCCTACGGTACCGTAGAAAGCCAAACGACTAAGATTGCACATTTATCAACGATGTAGCCAGAGAAGTCGGCTACGAAACGAAGCTGATCAACGCCGACGGTCACCCCCGCTGTCTGTCTCAGTGGCAGCTTGAATAGCACCTTGATCGACAGGCAGAATTGGATCGCCGCATTCGAAAAGACCGGCTGTGACCAGGCCGACCTTCGTGCGCCGCGAGCCAGGTCATGTCCTTGTCCAGCCAGACAAGAAGTGAGCCGCGCTCCTTAAGCGCAGCATTGTAGTCGGACCAATTCGTGACGCGTTACGGGCGGAAGATGGCTTACTCATCCACACCGTTTAACCTTATGGATTCGCGTTGTGAATCCCTCGCTGCGAGAGATATGCAACAACGCCCGTGTTCGTGAGAACATAGCGGTCTAACTATCAGAAGGTAATTTAAGATGAGATTGATACTCGCTATTTTGCTTCCGTTTGTGGTGTTCTTCACGATCCAACGCCCTTTTCAGGCCTTTTTCTGCCTGCTCTGCGTATTCCCAGTGAATTGCCGCGCGAATCCCAATAAAGTTGCCGCCCAATCTTGTTGACAACGTGCATCCAGACCGATGGCCTCTAATCGCCGTGCCACAGGCTGCTTGGCAGTAAGGCCACACGGCAGACCTTCGCCGCGCTTGCATCAACAAGCCCTACAAACGGCGGCAATGCACTTGAAGCAGACCCTTAATCCAAGATGCAGTGTTATGGAGCTTTGGACAGTGGCTATACGGACAAAGCTGCCATCGGGAAATAAAACCAAAATGGCAGCATTTTCTTATATGGCGGTCAATGCCCCCCCCCCAGTTTGTCCACTCATACGCAACAACATTAACCGAACGTGAACAATGTATTCTCAGAGTGTTCAACCGTTATCGTTCATACTTCCTCACTCAGGGCCGATCAATGCGTGCCCGGATGCACTGAAGGGGAACAGCATGATCAATACTGCCAATGAGGGTGCGCCTAGCATTCCTACAGCAATGCAATCCTCGCGCACCGTCTCAGGCGGTGAATTGTCAAGCATCACGAATTCGAGCAACGGTCGCTTCCCTCCTATCGAAAATGCACTGTCTGAACTATTCAACAAAGAGCGGCTAAAAGAGGCGAAACGAGGCGTCTGATCTCTCAACAGAACGTCTGCGTATATCCCAAGTCACGTGGTGTTGTCTGGGATGTAGTGAAACCCGCTCCGGATCGGAGCGGGTTTTTTTATTTGTGATGTTGTTATGCCTGCTGGCTCGGGTCTATTTGACCTGGTGATTGATTGGACAATCAGCAATCAGCTATCAAGACCAAGCAGAGTTTTTACGGCAGCTTCGACCTCATCCGTCACAGGCTTGTTGGCGGCAGCCTCCAACGCTTCACGCTCGGTCTGCGGTTGATTTTCTACAGCCTCAGTCAGCGCATCGACTTCTGCCACCGTATCGTTGTAGTCGACCGCAGCCTGCCGTTCGGCGCCTAGGTCTTCGGCCGTATCGAGGGCTACCTGAAGTTCGTCATTGGCGTCCTTAAGCTCTGCTTCTATATCCGGATCTGTGCCCCCGGCATCGGCAAGAGCGTCCTCAAGCTCGTTCACGCGATCCTGCTTCTCCTGAACATCTGTCAGAGCCGCATCAAGGTCCTCTTCGATCTCAGAGACCGGGCGGTCCGGCGGGGTCATGCCATCCAGCTGTGCCTGTGTTTCCGCAAGCTCCTCGCGCAATTCATCTCCGGCCAGAACTGCGTCACGAAATGCGGCGATGCGGCCCACACGGGAATTAGGAGAGGCGTTCTTGAGAGCATTCTCATTAGCGTTGGCGGCGTTCAGAGCGCCTAGTTCAGATGGGTGCACGCCCAGCAGATCCGCCATCTTGTACCCTTTCGGTTTCGGGGCGGGGCGAATTGCTTTGGTCACCTGATCCACTGGTTGACTTTTGCGTACGGTCTTTACGGCTGCGGTTTTGGCTTTGGCCTTTTTGCCCCCAAACAGGTCTTTCAAGGAAAACTTGTTTTTTCCCGATGACTTTGACTTACCAGCGTTGGAAGATTTCCGGTTAGATTTTCCGGCCGCTTTATCACTATCGCTAATGGACGCACCAGATCCGCCATTACCGTTTCCACCACCATTGCCGTTTCCACCGCCATTGCCATTGCCATTGCCGCCGCCGTTTCCGTTACCGCCGCCGTTGCCTCCTTTGGCATAAGCAGCATCAGGAAACGCGACAGCTCCGACAATCGCGGTCGAGCCCAGCAGGGCGATGGCAATAGCAGAGGCTTTTAGCAAGTTGATCGGTTTGGTGTTCATAATGGTCCTCGTTCATCAGGTGCGATTCTCGTCTGTCACGGTAATCAGCGGCGAGCAGACGCAAAAACTGGGTGCCGAAAACAGAATCCGACACCCCTGATCTAAACCCATCATCGTTGAACCCACGCGTAACTGGCTGTTCACCGTAGGTTCACATAGAAATCGGTAGATTGAGCCGGCGTTTTCGCAGTAATGAGTGACAAGGATGAAAAAGCTTATTGCCATTGCCTGTCTACTTGCCTTTCTCCACCCCGGAGAGGGACAGGCTGCTGCACGTGAGTTGACGCAATCCGAGTTGCGCAAGGCGACAACCTCAGGCAGTGCCATTCGTTTGAAAAAAGTAATCAAAGGCGTTGAAAAGGCTTTTGGTGGAACGCCAGTTGACGCGCGCGCCTTTCAGGCTGACAGGCTATATTACCGTATTCTCGTCAAGAAACCGGATGGTATAATCGTCAGTGTCATCGTCAACGCTCAGACGGGTGTTGTTGTCTCCAACCGATCCGTTGTTGGCCGCCAGATTTCTGAAGCTGCCCGCGCTGCGCCGGGTAAATCCAGCAAGGGCGCTTCGCAGGGAAAATCTGCAAACAAAGGCAACAGCGGCGGTAACTCCGGTGGCAATGGTGGTGGTAATTCCGGTGGTAACGGTGGCGGTAATTCCGGTGGTAACGGCGGCAGTAACTCCGGTGGTAACGGCGGCGGTAACTCCGGTGGTAATGGCGGAGGTAATGGCGGAGGTAACGGCGGGGGCAAAAAGTAATGGTTATACTTCGATTTGCTCGCCTATAGTCCCTTAGTATGAGAGTATTGCTGGCAGAAGACGAACCGCACCTCTGCGAACAGATCAAAAAACTCCTGAACGCAGAAGGCCGCGTTGTGGATGTCGCCAATAGTGGGCTCGACGCCCTGCATCTGGGTGCGACCGAACCATATGACATGATCATCCTTGACCTCGGCCTTCCAGAGCGCGATGGCATTTCGATTCTGCGCGAATGGCGCAACGAGGGTGTCAAAACACCGGTGCTGATCCTGACTGCCCGCGATGGCTGGAGCGAAAGGGTCGACGGCCTGGATGCGGGCGCAGATGACTATATGACCAAACCGTTCCACATGCCCGAACTGGCCGCGCGTGTTCGCGCCATCCTGCGACGGCAAAGTGGACAGCTGAATCCCGTGATTGAAATGGGAAACGTCATTCTGGATACCCGTAACGGCCGGGTGACAGCCGATGGCGTGCCGGTTGACCTGACTGCTCAAGAAATCGCGGTGCTGACTTATCTGGCGCATAATTCTGGTCGGATGATTTCACGATCAGAACTTTCAGAGCATATCTATGAATACGATGGAGACCGGGATTCGAACACTATCGCCGTATTTGTTACCCGTCTGCGCAAGAAGCTTGGCACTGACCTGATCACAACGGTTCGGGGTCGTGGATATATGATCGATTCGGCCTGATGTTATCGCTGCGACAACGGGCATTGCTGGGGGGAATTGCATCTGGGGCAGTGTCTGTGGGCGTAGGCACACTGGCGGTTTTCTCATACATTGATGCACGGGTGTCCAACCGGTTCGACTCTGCGCTGCTGGATCGTCACACACAGCTGGTTGTCGGGCTGAATGTCACAACCGAAAACCCGGAGGCACTGCGAGATCTGATATTTGACCCGGCTTATGGCACCCCATATTCCGGACGATACTGGCAGGTCAGAAGCGCCGACGGTGTGGTCTTCACCTCTCGCTCGCTGTTTGATGAGGTCATCGCGGAACCCCCCGGTATTCCTGACATCCCCACACTCTGGGACACAAGCGGTCCGGAGAATGAAGTGCTGCGCAGCGCTTTTCAGAAGATCACTTATGAAGATGGCACGGTATGGGGCGTCAGCGTCGCCGAAAGTCAGGCTCAGCTCGTGGCCGAGCGGCGCGCGGCGCAGAAAAGCCTGCTGCCGGTGTTTGGCCTAGTTGGCCTGATCGGTTTAGCCGGCTCGTTGTTTCTGATTTCAGTTGTTCTGGGACCATTGCGAAAGCTGCGTACGGATGTGGCCCATCGCTGGGATCAGGACGAAGACCTTAGGCCAACAGATTACCCCGAAGAGGTCTCGCCATTGGTCGAGGACCTGAACCAGCTGCTGCGTCGGAACCGCGAGATCGTCTCGGGTTCGCGCCGCCAGGCCGCAGATCTGGCACACGCATTGAAAACTCCTACAGCCATATTGCGCAATGAACTTGTGACATTGTCCGACGCCGGAGCGGTGACAGATACCGCACAAGAGGCGCTGGACAGGATCGATGCTCAACTTGGTCGATCTCTGGCCAGGCTGCGGGCTTTGAACGCTGCGGACCTGACCCATTCGCGGACCGATCTGTCTAACTCCATCGAGCGCCTGGCGCGGCTGTTCTCGGCCATGGCGGACCGCGAAGGCAAATCGCTGCAGATCGATGGCGATCCGGGTCTTTGGGTGCGCATGGATACGCAGGACATCGAAGAGATTTTGGGCAACCTTCTGGACAATGCGGTCAAATGGTGTCGAAGCGCGGTACGGCTGACCGCGAAACGTAAGCAGAAATGCATCGAAATCAGTATCGAGGATGACGGTCCCGGAATTCCAGAAGACGCCCACCGCGAAGCCTTGCGATCCGGCGGACGACTGGACACCTCGGTCGTTGGAAGCGGGCTTGGGCTGGCGATCGCGGTCGACTTACTGAAAGCCTACGATGCCAGACTAGATCTGGACCGCTCTGAATCGCTGGGTGGGTTGGTGTGTCGGATTGTGATCCCGACCTGAAGTCGCCCGGAATCTGATCTGCAAAGTGTTGTTTGAACAATTCGCAACTTTAACTACCAATGGGCCCGAACCTGTCGTCTGACGATCTCAGTAGGTCATCGGGTTGGTTCAGACCGCACAAAGTCGGCCTAATGGACAAATCAGGCGTTCGGCTAGGTTCACATTTTCAGAAAAATGAAGGCGCATTTTTTTTGCGCATTGGATCGGGCGATCAAAAGTTACAGCCAAAATACTTCTGTGAAGGTAAACCGATAGGAAGAACTGCCGAAGACAATGTATTCAGTCAAAAAGCCAAATTGCTTAAGTGAGGGACTCTGTGACTTCTGAGAACGCCTTAATTTATCTGTCTGACGACGACCTCGGGGGTTTAGGCATCCAACCTTCGGAAGTTGCCGATGCCATCGAGGCTGCTTTAATAGCCAAGGCAGACGGAAAGCTTCACACTTCTCCCAAGACAGTCATTTTGCCCGGCGATGGGCGCTACGCAATGTCTACATTGGCAATGGGAGATGATGGATTCATCGTGACCAAGCAGGTTACAGTGTGTCCGGAAAATCCGGCGAGGGGTTATCCCGCGATAAACGGTGCCATCATGGTTATGGATGCGCAAACCGGACTGCTTCGCGCGGTCTTGGGAGCGAATTGGATTACGGCAAACAGAACTGCGGCTCTGTCAGTGGTGGCAGCGCGTCGGCTTGCTGACCCTCATGCCGAGACAGTGGCTTTTGTGGGCGCGGGCGTGCAGGCTCACTCCCATCTAGCTGCGTTTTCAGAACTGTTTCCCTTGAAACGAATCCGCGTGTTCGGGCGAGGTAAAGAGAATGCCGACAAGCTTTGTCGTTATGCTAGGGGCATGGGTCTCGAAGCTGAAACATGCGCCGATGCCAAGGACGCTTTGAGTGATGCCGATCTGATAGTGACATCGATAACGTTGGACTACTCCATTGAACCCTTCTTGGATGCCCGATGGCTGAAGCCGACTGCCTTCGCCACCATAACTGATGCGTGCATCCCGTGGGTGCCGGCGCACATGATTGGTTTCAAAACGGTAATTGTCGACGACCGTTTGCAGGAGCTGGAAAGCGACAAGCCGATGTTGCCATACGAGCAAATTGCTGGCGACTTGACGGAATTGGTCGCTGGCAAAGTCGACGTCCGAGCACGCAATAAACCGGCGGCTTTTGCTTTCAGAGGGATTTCATTGGGGGATTATGCTGCTTCGGTCCTCGCAGTTCGCCGGTTCACCGAAAAACCCGTGAAGTGAGCCCAAAGACATGAACACCCACTTTGTAATTAGATACCGGAATGGTCGCTTTGGGCGCAGATACGCCATTCTCTGCGATCAGTTCAATTAGTTGGTCGCAGCCCAAAGCGGGCATTTGCCACTGAGCTTTGCAAATTCAACTGCGCGGGACGGGAGTTACTATTGGTGCTGAAGGTTTGAACGCACGCTCCGAGCGCTTCGCCACGGCAAGAATGTAAGAAAGAAATTGACCGTGAAAAGCAAGCAAGCTGAAACAGCACTCTTTAAGGAAGCAGGCGCCACCGCACACTTTCGGGCAAAACAGGTTTAACCCAAGGTGTTGCCGGTGATGAAGGTGTACGAACTTTCGACCAGATCGATGACGAATTCCAACTCTTCTGGTGTGGTTGGAGTATAGATCATGACAAAGCCGCTCCATCCGGGGCGTTGATCAGCCCAAGGGTGAGCTACGGCCCAGCCAGCCTCAATTGCTTTTCGCGCCAATGCTGGGTCGAGCGAAGCGTGCAAGCTGCCATCAGGATGCATATGCGCAAACTCAAACCCACCGACGATAGAGCTCGGTCGAGACAACAACATGCCGGGATCAAGCTGAAAGCCAATCGCGCCAGGTAGTGATATGCGTGTGGGGCCAAGTGTGACCCCTGGGAATTGCGCAACTCGCTCCAGCAATATCTGGGACAAATCGGCATCAATTTCGACACCAATCTGAGTATGCGGTACGCCGCTTGTTGTTTCCGGACGGGGCGAGGTGCGCTCCGGGAACGCGTACTCTTGCGCATATGCCAAAGGGCTCGTGACCGCCGCTACTGCGACAACAGCAAATATTTTCGGGAAAATATCCATATTGTTGGCGACCCCGTCAAAAGTTAAGAAAGAGCGCTCCGAGCAGTTTCAGCGCACTTGCACACATCATTCAGCCTTTAACGCTTCGATATTGATCAAGAGCTCTATTTCGTCGCTCACCGCAGGTGCAAACGCCCCAAGTCCGAATTCTGACCGCACGATAGTCGCCGTGGCTGCCAGCCCCAAGGTTGGCGTGCCCTCTTTTGGGCCAAACGGGTATGGCGCTGACTTGTTAAGCGTTGTTTCCAGAACAACAGGTTTGGTGACGCCATTCATGGTAAGGTCGCCAGAAATATTCGCGGTGTTGTCCCCGGTCACTTCAATGCTGGTTGAGGCGAATGTGACCACGTCACTGTCACTCGCGCTAAAAAAGTCATCGGACATGAAGTGTTGCAAACGGGCATCCCAGCCCGTGATCATGGATTTTACAGGCATAGACACTGTGACAGATGAGGCCGACGGATCATCTTCGTTGAACTCTATCTCACCGCTAAAACCTGAGAACATTCCAAATGTTTCTGAGAACCCGATGTGGGCGTAGCTAAACAATACCTGGCTGTGTCCAGGATCCAGCTCGTAAGTGCCACTCTCGGACAATGCGGTTGTCGCGCCCATCGATAAGATTACCGCCAGCGGGGTTGCTGCCACTTTGAACATTGATACGCTCCCATTTTGACAAGACGTGTTTGCGAAATTGAATTTTGGGATTTAGTTTTAGCTTGCCATACTTTTAGGACAAAATGTTCTACTATGCAACAAAATGTTCTATAGGAGGGGTGATTGAAAGAAGATCCTAGGCTGATCGCCACACGACAGACCGCGCTTGATGCTGCGCAAAAGATACTAATGGATGAGGGCGTGCTGCACGTAACTCATGGCTCAGTATCGAAGGCAACGGGCATTTCGCGCAGCACACTTTACAGACACTGGCCAGATGCGCGTAGTCTGCGTGATGCAGCGTTCAGGCGCATCGCAACACCGCAGAACATACCGCCCAAAACCGATGGCCCGCTACGATCTGACCTGCGCTGGCTACTCGGTGTACTGATGGGAGCCTTGAATGACACACCATGGGGCCAAATCGCGCCTCAGGTGGTCGCTGCTGCGTCCAACGATGCAGAAGCGAGGTTGGTGATCACTGAATTTATGAAAGACAGGTTCGCAAGTGTTGAAGCAGTATTTGCAGCCGCAATAGGCCGCGGTGAGATCACCGCCGACATCCCGGTTGACCAACTCATAGAACTAGCAGTCGCTGCACCTTATTTCCGCAAACTCATACGTCACGAGGCACTGGACGAAGATTGGTTGGATCAACATGTTGATCTGCTTTGCAGTGTAGCGAAAACCAATTCGGGACATTGAACATCGCCTGAATTTGCAGGCAAAGCGACCAAGAAGCCTAACGATCTCCAAGATCGCGGTGGGGCTACGTTCGCTGCGTGACATCAGCACGTCGCATGGTCAAAACGAACTGCTACTCACAACGTAGATGTCTGTACCCTGATTTGTCGCTGCCGCTCTTTCCTATTGCAACATGAACACCTTGGGTTCAGTGTTGCCATTGTCCGCAGCAAGCACGATAGGCCGCAAGCAGCCCAAAGCGAACCTTCAAGACAGGAATTTGCAGTTTCGTTGATGCGAACCTACGCGCCGTTCGCTGCAAGCGCTCAATCGGCGCTGCATCAGCGAAGGTGACCTGATGGGCGGAAAGCAGCCATTTTCTGCGGGATGCACGAAGGTATGCAATGCGGGTTTTCAGCCCCTCCCAACAAACAGGAGCAAATGTGTTAGCGCGTCATTTGGAGTGTTACTCTGGTGTGACCCAAATCGGCGATGAATAGGCTCTTTCTTGTTGCCACGGCTTAAGGTGAATAGGTCGATCCACGCCAAACATCAGAGCATCAAATGTGGTCCAACGCGGCGTCGGGATTTCCAGAACACGGACATAGTAAAATGCGCGTTGGCTTGGATCAAAATCGAGATCTTCCCAAAATGCCTCGAGAAATGGGGACCCAATTGAATTGCGGTAAGTTGCGGTTTCGACATCGACGGTATTGCCAACCAGCAGCAGTTTATTGTCATCTCCGACGACACGATCATCTGACCATGCGACGTCGAAAACCTTTTCGTTCAGATCGCCAGACTTTGTGAGCCACCCCTTAACAATTTGAACACGATCAAGATTGGCTCCATTCGGGTCACGCAGCGCTCGAACCAGAAGTTTGGGCGGGGGCGCTTGGTCGTCAGCGATTAAATCACCGCCCATCGGCACTCCGTTTGCATAGCCAAATTTGGCAAAGTCGGAACGGGTAAGATCATCTTCAGTAAAACCGAACCCCGCGAAAACGCGTACGCGCATACGTGTGCCAGTTGTTGCAAAGACTTCCTTGCGCTTTAGCGCATCCCAAATCCCCTCGCGTGTGTTTTCACGCGCCCATACTGCCGCAAGCCCTGCAGCAAGCCCGTCTGCATGGGTCAAGTCATCAGATGGGTCATCCGGAGTAAAACGCCCTGTGATACGCTCTTCAAAGCGATGAGGATTGGCCGAAGGTTCAACAAGCGACACCTTGCCGAAGAAATTACTTTCCTGCGCTGTGGACAGGCCAGTATGAGAATCCGTTGAGCCAACCACGCCAAATTTGAACGGGTTCACCCCAATATCATCTTCATAGGCCATGCCGCGCTTCCATGCGCTGCGGGCATATTCTTTAGGCAACATATCGTTTGTCTTGGGCTCTGGTCCAAAGCTGCCTTTGTCCCAGGTTCCATAATCCGCGAAATCATCCTGTGGTGACAACAAGGGATGTGCCTCACCATCACCTTTGATCTGGGTAATCTCATAGACCGGTTCCCACCGTTGACGGCGCAACGCATAGTTGCGATCAATCGGCTCGCCGGAAAGGGTCGTGTCATCAAACATCAATCCGTTTGACAGGTTACCATTGTGCGGGATTGCCAGCACTTGCCCACCGGTCAAACTTTCGTAGTTTTCAAGCCAGTCCCAAAGCTCCTCAGGGTCTTCGGAATCATAGGCGCTAAACGGAATAATTTGATCTGCCAGTGCTTTACCATCCCGGAAAATAACGTTCCGATGCAAGTTGTTGCCGTTTGGTCCAGACGTCCATTCATAGCCGATCAACGCAGTAAATGCGCCCGGCTGATTGTGTTGTTCGGCAGCAGCCGTTACGCGCGGCCACATGGCCTCGCTGAAACCAGTTCCAGCAAGCGGGTCGGTGACAATGTTAAGCGCGTCTTGCATCCAAGTATCATATGACAAGGCCCTGGATTCATCTGTACGTGGTGCGTAAATTTCGCTGATCTTGCGCCCCCACTCATTCTCCTGAAGAGCGGGGCTATCTTCTTCCAGAGCGATTGGTAGGCCGAGGTTTTCTGCATGATCCGTCACCACCAACCAATCCAATGGCTGCTGCAAACGCGCAGGAATTCCATTGGACGAGGTGATCTCTTCACCCTTGGCAAACCTGTAGGCGTCATCTGGGGTCAGAATTGCCCCGACCAGACCGGCATCGGCCGAGTAAGCTGTATGTAAATGTGTATCACCAAAAAAAACCTGATTTGGATAATCGTCATTTATGTAAGGTGAGTACTCGATATTCTCAGTCGGCTGAGACCCCAGATCACCCAATTCCTGGGACATGGCTTGATGGGCGAGGGAAAGAACGCAGCCAAGAAAAACGGTGCGAAAAATCTGATGAGTAGCAAAATTCTCCATTGTGAATTCCTGTTTGCCTACCTGGTCAATCGCAATTTTCTTTCAGCTGCACCGTACGACAGACGAGACACAAATTCAGCATCTATCGATAGCAGGTACAGAATCAAACAGCTCACACAATTGTGTCTATCATTCAAAACTTTAAAGGGCCGTGACTAAAATGGGTCAACACCGTGAAACCGATAATGCGTGGAAGTGCATTTCCAATCAATCCTGCCATCAGACCGAACCTTCATCGCAACCCCGCACCAAGGTCAGCAATGGGGCCCTTAGCGGCTATCGACCTAATCAGGTGAATGTCGGGAAAGTCCGCACAACAGACATCGACCACCACTTCTGATCGTTTGAACCATACAAAAACTGTCAGATGACGGCTTTGAGCCCAATCTGTACCTTCGGTATTTTTGCTGCGCGTGCTCGCAGCACGAAAATCGCCGTAAGAGGTCAGGTTCCGCTGCCGCAGGGCAGCGGCAAAATCTGCCATTCGTCGATTGCGCAGAATTTTTAATACGACATATTCGCAGGTTGCTAGACAAGACGGCCATCGGCTTCAATCGCGCCAACAGCAGCTGACGAATTTAAGAACCGGATTTCCCTGTCAGCATAAATTGATTTGAAGGTGTGCCTGCCCGTCACTTGTCCGTTCAACAGAATGTCCTTTGGGACCAATCACACCACGAATGCGCGAGCGGAAATTTGAGAAGCCTTCGGATGTGACAACGTCTACGGCTTCATCCAAGTGCAGCTCTAACCGGAACCATCCTGTTTTCATGATCGAAATAGAGATCACATGCCCCGTGAACGGTTGCGATAGATACGTTCCGCTGACCTTGTCCCCGATGGCCCATCCCTTGAGTGGTCCGTTTCCGATGGCTGCAAACATCGTGTTCCAATCGCGGAACCCGTGTTGGTGGGCGACCAACTCGAGGGACTTGGCATGGCCAATCGATGCCCCTTCTTCGGTCAATTTTGTGCGCAAACGCTTAGCTTGATCCTTGGCTTGCGTAGCTGACGGAAATTGCGTGTTCATGACGCCACTCCTTTTTTGGTGTGGAAAATACCCCATTTTAACTCTGGGTCTTGGGCAGAGAGCCACAACACTACAACAGTGAGACCCAACATCATCACTTCGGCCAGCGGGCCCGCATACCAGATGCCAACTTCGCCAAACCAGAGGGGCAACAGGAACGTCAACGGGATCGCAAAGGCATAAGGTTTTGTCAGCCCTAGAAGGGCTGCCTTTCCTGCAGATCCAATCGCCTGAAAATAGGTCGCAATCATCATCAACGGGCCCAACAGGAAAAAGACACATGTCATTACCGGCAAGATGCGCGCAACCTCTGCAATGACCGACGTGTCGTCTACAAACGCGCTGGCGATCCGGCTAGGCATGCTAATCACAACGACCTGCACGATTGAGCAATAAACAAACGCGACCCAAAGTGCCATGCGCAGGCTTGCATCTGACCTTTGCCAAAGTTCAGCACCATAGTTGTTGCCCGTGATCGTCTGCATTGCAAACGACAAGCCCAGAAGTGGCAGGAAAGCAAAGGTGATGACCCGCGTGATGATCCCGTAAGCAGTAATTGTGTCGGCGTAACCCGGGCGACCAATCCATTGGAGGGCTGAGATAATCGCGGCCGACCCGAGAGCTAGTCCAATGAAATTGAGGCTTTGTGGTGCACCCAGTGCGAGGATCCGCCCCCATTTTCCGCATACGGAATGGGACAGCAAGGTCGCAGGACGCAGCGATGTTTCCCCAAACAATCGGAACGCAAATATGATCGCAAACGCGAGCGCTTGTGCCGCCGCTGTGCCATAGGCTGACCCAGCTACGCCCATGTCCAGAACGGCGATGAGTACGTAGTTGAACCCGATGTTTGCAATCGAAACCAGCAGGCTCATCGCGGCCATAAAGCCCACGCGCCCTTCGTTGCGCAGCGCATCAGAATTTACCGACAACACGAACAAAAGCGGTGAGAAGAACACCGTAATCCGCAGGTAGACCAACCCCATTTGCGCCAAAGTCTCTGACCCACCAGCGGCCAGCAATGCAACTGGCTGGCCCAATAGAAGGAACAACACTATCAGAACTGCGCCCAATCCAATTGCCAGCCCATGTGCGCCAGCAAACGTGGCACGCGCGCCGTTCATGTCACCCGCGCCAAGGGATCGCGCCAGAAGGCTCGACATGCCGTTCGCCACAAGCGTGGAAAGCGCCACAATCAACATGTAGATCGGGAACATCAACGTGACCGCAGCCAGCGCATCAGGGCCTACATAAATGCCCAGAAACAGCGCATCTGCAACAGACAGAAGCCCATTCATCCCCATCACGAAAATGATCGGGAGTGCGGTCCTAAAGTAGATGGTGCCAAGCGGCCCATCGGTGAATGTATTGGTGGGGGTATCAGTCATGTCCCATATCTCTCTTGCCTGATCGCGCAATTTGAGATGGGACCCGCATTACCATCCGCGCGATATGCGGAAAGAGGTAGATAGAGAATTAAGTCGCAGAACTTAACCAAGACAAAAGTCAGCGGGAGGCAGGCGTCCACAGCCTGTACGTTGGCTAATCTGAAATTTTTCTGTCGTCAAGCGGTTAGACTGCATCCGGTTTTGCGGAAGCTGACTTTCGCCGCGTTGCAGAAAACCGCTAATATGGGCTCAAACCGGACGCTCAAACGCCTGATTGCGTTCCGGCAACATTATAAACCGTAAACAGCTCTTTCGGCTCGGCCACACCGCGCAGCATATAGCGCCCGACCGAGATCAGATCCTGATCGCAGGGCTGCGCCGCGCGGGCTACGTCATCCGAGATCAGTATCCGTTGCCCCAAGGACCGATGCATCCCAGCGATACGCGCGGCCTGATTCACCGCTGGGCCGATCACTGTGAAATCCAAACGTGTCTCAGAACCGATATTGCCATACAGAATTTCGCCCGCATGCAAGGCCAGTGTGAAGTTGGCCACCGGCAGTCCAGCGGATTCGCGCTGCGCATTCAGTTCGGCGATCCGGTCCTGCAACATGGGAACCGCCTGCAGGGCCGCCTGCACGTCCTCTTCAATCTCGCCGACATTGAACATAGCCATCAGTCCATCGCCCATGAACTTCAGGATATTGCCGCCATTATCGTGCACGACGCCAACGGCAACCGCCAGGTAGTCGTTCAACATATCGATGATCTCGATCCCGGGCAGATTCTCGGACAGGCTGGTAAAGCCTTCAAGGTCGAAATTCCATATCACGGCGTCGATCTGCTGTAAGGATCCGCGACGAATTTCACCCGACAAAACACGCCGTCCAGCATCCCGACCTAAGTAGACGCGCATCAGATCTTTGGATATCCGCGCGTTCGAGGCTGACTTTAGTGCCAGGCCCAAATGGGGCAGGGCCGTATTGATAAGGTCAAGATCCTGTTCCCGAAACCCATCCGGCGCGTTCGAGGCCCACGACAACAGGACTCCATCTACGGCTTTTTTTGAGGTCTGCGACCGCGGATCGAAATTCACACCTTTAGCGTAATACTCGGTCGCACCAGCTTCGCGTAATTCATTGATCAATGGATAGCGGCTGGGCTCGTTCTGATCGACCATGCGTTCATGGACGCCGTCAAGATCGTGATGTAAAATCGCATATAGAGGACTGCTCATCCAGTCTTCTCTGGTCTCTTCTGAATACTCGAATTTCTGATAGTCACCGCCGGTGTCTTGATACCAGCTGTATCCGGTGCCGCCATATACCGGGTGCAGCGCCGATTGCGCCGCGTGAAATCGCATCAGGGGCACACCAAGTTCAATCAGACGGGTGCAATAGCCATCCAGCAATTCTTCTTTTTCGGCACCTTCAAGGCCCCGCGTCACCAGCCAGTTGATCAGATCATTTGATTTTGCCGCGTTTTGGTTCGGGGCTGTCATTTCACATTCCTGTGTCCGCTCTGGCTTCCATCTGGGAGCGAAAGGTTCGAATTACCAGAGGTCAATTCATATCAGCCAGCTTTCGCAACATTTTGCGCAACAAGGTAGCCTCGTTTTCTGTGAACATTGCGGCAAGCTGAGCATCATATTGCTGCGCAATACCGCGCAATTCGCGATAAACCGACCGTCCGGCCGTGGTCAATGCAAGATGTTCAACGCGGCGATCTGTCCGGCTGACGGTCCTGACAAGAAATCGGCGCTGCTCAAGCCTGCTGACCGCGCGGCTTATCTTGGTTTTGTGAATCCGGGCGCGTTGACCGATTTCTTTCGCGCTCAATTCTCCGTAATTGCCCAGATGAAACAACACTCTCCATTCCGTGCGCAGCATCCCATAGCGGTCTTTGTATACACGCTGAAATTCCAGTGCGCTTTCCTCGGCTGCCCGGTTCAGCAGATAGGGCAGGAAATCCAGCAGATCAAACCCGTCTCTTTCGGTACTTTCTGTCTTTGTCATGCTTGTTAGTTACAAAATCAACTATTATCTCACAAGCAGAAAACAGCAGGAGCCAAGGATGAACCATCCGACAGACCCGCATAAAATGATCCAGGCCAGTACGCCCGCTGGCACCCATCCGGGCTATATGCCCGGCTTTGGCAATGATTTCGAAACCGAGGTCCTACCCGGTGCGCTGCCGCAGGGCATGAACAGCCCGCAACGCTGCAACTATGGGCTATACGGCGAACAACTGAGCGGCACTGCCTTTACCGCCAACCCACCCGAGCGCACCTGGTGCTATCGTATCCGCCCTTCGGTGAAGCATTCGCATCGCTACGATAAGATCGACCTGCCCTATTGGAAATCGGCACCTTGTGTTGACCCAGATGTTACCAGCCTGGGCCAGTATCGCTGGGACCCCGTCGCTCATACCCAAGATGGGCTGACATGGCTGACAGGCATGCGCACGATGACCACAGCAGGGGATGTGAATACGCAGGTCGGGATGGCCAGCCACATCTATCTGGTCACCGAATCGATGGTGAATGACTATTTCTTCTCGGCCGATTCCGAATTGCTGGTGGTGCCGCAAGAAGGCCGCCTGCGCTTTGCGACCGAGTTGGGGATCATCGACCTTGAACCCAAGGAAATCGCCATTCTGCCGCGCGGGTTGGTCTATCGGGTTGAGGTTCTTGAGGGCCCTGCCCGCGGCTTTGTCTGCGAGAATTACGGGCAAAAATTCGAACTGCCCGGACGCGGCCCGATCGGCGCCAACTGCATGGCCAACCCACGCGATTTCAAGGCACCTATCGCGGCCTATGAAGACCGTGAGGTACCATCGACCGTCACTGTCAAATGGTGCGGGCAGTTCCACACCACAAAGATTGGGCAAAGCCCGCTGGATGTAGTCGCCTGGCACGGCAATTATGCCCCGTACAAATACGACCTGCGCACATATTGCCCGGTGGGGGCGATCCTGTTTGACCACCCTGACCCGTCGATCTTCACCGTACTCACCGCGCCGTCCGGACAGCCGGGCACAGCCAATATCGACTTTGTCCTGTTCCGCGAACGCTGGATGGTGGCCGAAGATACGTTCCGTCCTCCGTGGTACCACAAGAACATCATGTCCGAGCTGATGGGGAACATCTACGGCCAGTATGACGCCAAACCACAGGGCTTTGTTCCCGGCGGCATGAGTCTGCACAACATGATGTTGCCGCACGGACCTGACCAGGATGCCTTTGACAACGCGTCGAATTCGAACCTTGGACCGGATAAGTTGGATAATACGATGTCCTTCATGATCGAAACCCGGTTCCCGCAGCATCTGACATCATTTGCAGCGACCGAGGCCCCGCTGCAGGATGATTACATTGACTGCTGGACGTCGCTTGAGAAAAAGTTCGACGGTACACCGGGCAAGAAATAATACCGATTGAGGTCGCAGATTTTTCGACGAAAAATCTTGGCCCCTGACAGAGGTTTGGAGACAAAATGCCATTGAAGAAATCCTGGGTGAGCTCGGCCAATTCTGCCGATCACCCTTTTCCTTTGAATAACCTGCCTTATGGCGTGTTTTCGACAGGCGGCGAAGACCCGCATTGTGGTGTTGCAATCGGCGATATGATCCTTGATGTCACAGCTGCCGAGGCCGAGGGCCTGGTCGTTCTGGACGACGAACCGCTGTTCGACCTGCCTTTCTGGAACCCGCTGATGGAGCAAGGCCCCGCCGTTTGGGCCGCCCTGCGCAACCGCCTGATGGATCTGCTGGCCGAAGGCAGCACGGCACAAGAGGACGTCGCGCCTTTGCTTGTGGCGCAGGCAGATGCCGAGCTGCACATGCCTTTTGCCGTCAGCGAATATACCGATTTCTACGCCGGTCGGCACCACGCCCAAAATGTCGGCACCATGTTCCGTGGACCAGAGAATGCATTGCCCCCTAACTGGCTGCATATTCCCATCGGGTATAATGGCCGGGCGTCTTCGGTCGTGGTGTCGGGAACAGATATCCGCCGCCCTTGGGGCCAGTTGAAATCCCCTGATCAGGACCTTCCGGCCTTCCTCCCCAGCCGTCGTTTCGACATCGAGCTTGAGATGGGCGCCATCGTGGGCACGCCCTCTGACGGACCAATTTCCGTACAAGAGGCAGACGACAATATCTTTGGCTATGTCCTTCTGAATGACTGGTCCGCCCGCGATATTCAGGCGTGGGAGTATCAGCCGCTTGGGCCGTTTCAGGCCAAGGCCACCGCTACGTCGATCAGCCCATGGATCGTGACCAAGGCCGCGCTGGAACCCTTCCGCTGTGACACACCCAAGCGGGATTTTGAGTTGCTGGATCACCTCAAAGAGAACGGCCCGATGCTGTATGACATTGATCTGTCGATCACGATGGCTCCGGACGGCAACGCCGCAACCACAATCGCGCGAACAAACTATAGTCAGATGTACTATTCCGCCGCACAGCAGTTGGCCCATCACACGACGTCGGGCTGCCCGATGAACACCGGTGATCTGCTGGGGTCCGGCACCATCTCTGGCCCGACAAAGCCCGAGCGCGGTTCGATGCTGGAGCTCAGCTGGGGCGGGAAAGAGCCGCTAACGCTGGAGACCGGCGAAAGCCGCAGCTTTATCGAGGATGGCGACACGCTGACCCTAACAGGGGCGGCCAAAGGGAAAGGGTACACGATTGGATTTGGCGAATGTGCCGGAACCGTGCTGCCCGCGCTTGAAAACCCATACTCGCGATAAGGAACCAGAAATGGCCAAGGCATTTGCGTCCCAAGGGGACATGTCGGAAAAGAAAATCTCGTTCACCGAGGTAGGAGACGGGCTTTATGCCTTTACCGCCGAAGGGGATCCGAATTCGGGCGTCATCATCGGTGATGACAGTGTCATGATTGTCGAGGCACAGGCGACGCCCCGTTTGGCCAACAAGGTAATCGAATGCGTGCGCTCGGTCACCGACAAGCCGATCACGCATGTGGCGCTGACCCATTATCACGCCGTCCGTGTTCTGGGTGCCAGTGCCTTTGGGGCGCAGCAGATCATGATGTCAGACATGGCCCGCGCGATGGTGGTGGAACGGGGACAGGAAGATTGGGACAGTGAGTTCCAGCGTTTCCCGCGCCTGTTCGAAGGGCACGAAAGCATTCCCGGTCTGACCTGGCCCACGACCACGTTCAGCGACACCATGACGGTGTATCTGGGCAAACGTCGGATTGACCTGATGCATCTGGGCCGCGCACATACAGCAGGCGATATCGTGATCCATGTACCCGATCAGAATGTGATGTTTACCGGTGACATCGTCGAGTATCACTCGGCCTGCTACTGCGGCGATGGGCATTTCGGCGACTGGGGCGATACACTGGATGAGATCAAGTGGTTTGATGTCGACGCCATTGCGCCAGGCCGTGGCGATGCCCTGGTCGGCAAGGACATGGTCAATGCAGCCATCGAAAACACCCGGGATTTTGTCGACAGCACCTATCGTCCAGCAGCCAAGGTTGCGGCGCGCGGAGGAAGCCTGAAAGAAGCATGGGACGCGGTGCGCGTCGAATGCGACCCGAAATTCGCCGATTACGCGATCTATGAACACTGCCTGCCCTTCAACGTCGCCCGTGCCTATGACGAGGCGCGCGGGATCGACACCCCGCGCATCTGGACCGCCCAACGAGATCTGGAGATGTGGGAAGCCTTGCAGAGTTAAGGACATACGGTCGCATTTGATCCAGATCGTTTTTCGCAGGACGGATTGGTGAGACCCTGGGATCGGGACCACTGAGCCTGAACGGCTGGTGGAAAGGACCCTCAGCGCAGCGCAATGGGAGAGCCCCATGAACAAGATCTTCGAAATACCGCTTTACGCCTACGCGCGAAATCCCGATCAGGACGCCGTAGCCCCAATACGCCACAAGGTGATCGTCATCGGCGCCGGGCCAATCGGCTTGGCCACAGCTATTGATCTGGCACAACAGGGCGTTGAGGTTGTCGTTCTGGACGAAAATGACAAGGTCAGCTTTGGCAGCCGGGCCATCTGTTTTTCACAGCGCACGCTGGACATAGCCGACAGGCTTGGATGCGCAGAGCCCTTGGTCCGGAAAGGTGTTCTTTGGGATACCGGCAAGGTCTTTTTCGACACAAGACAGATCTATGAGTTCAATTTGCAGCCAGAACAAGGCTATGCCAATCCGGCATTTATCAATCTGCAGCAATATCACCTAGAACAGATCCTTGTGGACCGCTTGCGCGCACTCCAAGCTGAAGGCGCGCCAATCGATATTCGCGGCCGCAATAGGGTCGAGGCGATCGGCACCCATGAGGACCATGTCACGCTTGAGGTAGAGACCCCCGAAGGCCCCTACAACATAGAAGCCGACTGGTTGATCGCCTGTGACGGCGCACACTCTCCGGCCCGCAGGATGCTCGGGTTGGATTTCGACGGGCGCGTGTTCGAAGATAACTTCCTGATAGCTGATGTCGTGATGGAGGCTGACTTTCCTTCCGAACGCTGGTTCTGGTTTGATCCACCGTTCAACAGGGGGCAATCCGCCCTGCTGCACAAACAGCCCGACAATGTCTGGCGCATTGACCTGCAACTGGGTTGGGATATCGACAAGGAACGGGAAAAACGGCCCGAGAATGTGATCCCGCGCCTCAAGGAGATGCTGGGCGAAGATGTCGAATTCGATTTGGAATGGGTCTCGATCTATACCTTCCAGTGTCGCCGGATGGAGCGATTCCGGTATGGCCGGGTCCTGTTTGCCGGCGACAGCGCCCATCAGGTTAGCCCGTTTGGTGCGCGTGGGGCCAATTCGGGTGTGCAGGATTCGGACAACCTGTGTTGGAAGCTGAAGCTGGTTATCGACGGAAAAGCGCCCGATTATTTGCTGGATAGCTACAGCCATGAACGGGTGCAGGCCGCTGATGAGAATATTGCCTATTCCAGTCGCTCGACCGACTTTATCACGCCGAAATCCCAGATGTCCCGCCTGTTGCGCGACGCCGTTCTTGACCTGGGCGAGCACTACGAATTCGCGCGCCCTCTGGTGAATTCCGGCCGTCTGAGCACACCTTGTACCTATGCGGGCTCGTCGTTGAATTCCGCAGATGCGCTGAACGGGCCAGATATCACCCGTCCCGGCGCTGCGTGCCCGGATGCCCCCCTCGGCGCCGCGTTCCTGCTGCCGAAACTCGCGGGCAAGTTTACCCTTTTGACGATTGACGCCGACGCACCAGACACTCTTGAGGAAGACGGGGTTCAGGCAACCCGCTTGGCGTTGTCGGTTAAGGACGATCCGACCCTGGCGCTCAAGCGCCGCTATCTGGGGGATGCCACCAGCGCGGTTTATCTGATCCGTCCCGATCAACACGTGGCCGCCCGCCGTGATACGTACGAAGAAAACGCATTCCGGCAGGCGATCCGCAGGGCCACCGGTAAGGAGTAAGCGAGATGACCCAACTGATCCTCACCCCTAATCTGGACAATGCAGATGATTTCTATTTTGAACTGATCGCCGCCCATGACGGGCTGGATAAAACCGACAGCGACGCGCTGAATGCGCGGCTGGTACTGGTGCTAGCCAACCATATCGGAAATGCCGAGGTGTTGTTTGAAGCCCTGAAAGCCGCCAAGCTGAACGAGAATTGACGTAAACAGGAGGCCAGCGATGAGTGGCGTAGTTCTGTATGATTATTGGCGCTCGTCGGCCAGCTACCGGGTGCGGATCGCGTTAAACTTGGCTGGCATCACCTATCGTGCGGTGTCTGTCGATCTTGTCGCCGGAGATCACAAATCTGATGCGCATCTGAGGCGCAACCCGCAGGGGCTGGTTCCTGTGCTTGAGATTGACGGGCTGCGGCTGACGCAATCTTTGGCAATCATCGACTACCTGGACATGACACGGGGTCTGGGGTTGCTTCCGGCGGAACCTGGTATTCGCGCACAAGCACTGGCGCTGGCACAAACCATCGCCATTGATCTTCACCCAGTCTGCAATTTGTCAGTCGCACGCCATGCAACCGCGCTCAGTGGGAATGCAGAAGGTATGCCTGGCAGTTGGATGAACCATTTCATACGACCGGGTCTGCTTGCGTTCGAAGCCCAGTTGCGCGGTTTCCAACAGACCCCATATTGCACTGGGCCGCAGCCAGGGCTGGCTGATCTGTGCCTGGTCCCACAGATGTACAATGCCCGCCGCTATCAGGTCGATCTGACCGACCTGCCCCGTATCCTGGGCGTCGAGGCCGCCTGCGCCAAACACCCAGCCTTTGCCGCAGCGCATCCCGATCAACACGCCCCCATCTGATCCTCTGCACAGGGTCTGTGTGCCGATGCGAATGGGAATTGCCTAACCCCTGCCTTACGTTCTTCAAAACAAAATGCAGGAGGCCCCAATGCCCGAAATCATCGGCTATCACGCCCATGTCTATTTCGATGCAGAAACGCAGGATACCGCCCGGCAGCTCTGTGAAGAAGCAGTGCGCCTGTTCCCAGTTGCAATGGGGCGGATGCACGCCCGCAATGTAGGCCCACATCCAAGGTGGAGCTGCCAGTTGGGCTTTGCAGCCGACGCATTTGATCAGGTCATTCCCTGGCTGACGCTGAATCGGCAAGGGTTGACGATATTCACCCATCCCGAAACCGGCGAGCATCTGGCAGACCACCGCGACCGCGCAATTTGGATGGGTGAGATGCTGGATCTGGATCTGTCGATCTTCGACCAGCTTTAACCCAACGCCTTCGCCTGATCTCTCAGCTTGAACTTCTGAATCTTGCCGGTCGAGGTCTTTGGCAAAGGACCGAAGACCACCGTCTTAGGCACCTTGAAATGGGCCATGTTGTCCCGGCAGAACGCGATGATCTCTGCCTCTGTCGCTTGCCCATCTGGTTTGAGTTCAACAAAGGCGCAGGGTGTTTCGCCCCATTTGTCATCGGGGCGGGCGACCACGGCGGCCTCCATCACGGCGGGGTGCTTGTACAAGATATCCTCAACCTCAACCGATGAGATATTCTCACCTCCCGAGATGATGATATCTTTGGACCGGTCCTTGAGTGCGACATATCCATCCGCATGCATCACCCCAAGATCGCCCGAGGCGAACCAGCCGCCCCGGAACGCCTTGTCCGTGGCATCGGAGTTTTTGAGATACCCTTTCATGACAACATTGCCCTGCATGAAAATCTCACCCAGCGTCTCGCCATCCGCAGGCACGGGCTCCAACGTATCCGGGTCGGCCACCATAAGCCCGGACAGGGCCGAATACCGCACACCCTGACGAACCTTCAAAGCGGCGCGTTCTTCGCCTTCTTTGCTGTTCCATTCATCCTTCCAGGCGCAGACCACGGACGGACCATAAGTCTCGGTCAGGCCATAGACATGGGTAACCTCGATCCCCATATCCTCCATCTTCTTAACCACAGCCGCCGGAGGTGGAGCGCCTGCGGTCATCACTTTGATCTCGTGATCGAAATCCTTAAGGTGATCGGGCGCGTTGGCCAACATGTTCAGAACAATCGGCGCACCACAGAAATGCGTGACCTTCTCATCCCGAAAGGCGGCATAAATCGGCTCATCCCGAACCGCCCGCAGGCAAACCGAGACCCCTGCATTTGCCGCCATAGCCCAAGGGAAACACCAGCCGTTGCAATGGAACATCGGCAAGGTCCACAGATAGACAGAATGCCGGGGCATGCCCCAGTCCAGCAGATCGGATTGCGCATTCAGGGCCGCGCCGCGGTGATGATAGACGACACCTTTGGGATTGCCTGTGGTGCCCGACGTATAGTTCAGCGTGATCGCATCCCATTCATCCGCTGGCAGGGACCATGCGAACTCGGGATCGCCTTCGGCCAAGAGCGCATCGTAAGTCAGACTGCCCTTTTTCTCGCCACCATCAAAGCTGGGATCCTCGATATCGATGACGAGAATATCGTGATCAACCTGTTCCAGCGCGTCTAGCACCACCGCAGAAAATTCCGGATCGACCAGCAGCACCTTGGATTCCGCATGGTTCAGGATGAAGGCAATGATCGGCGCGTCCAGCCGGGTGTTAATCGCGTTCAGCACGGCGCCGGCCATGGGAACGCCAAAATGGGCCTCGTACAGTTCGGGGATGTTTGCTGCGATGATCGAAACTGTATCGCCTCGCCCTATTCCAAGCCTATCCAGAGCGCTCGCCAGTCGACGACAACGGGTATAGGTTTCGGCCCAGGAATACCGGCGGACGCCATAAACAACTGACGGGTAATCAGGGTAGACCTGCGCCGTCCGTTCGATAAAGCTTAGCGGTGACAGCGGCGTATAATTCGCCTGGCATTGATCCAAGTGGCGTTCATATATGTTGGCCCCTGTCATCTGCGGATCCTCCCAAATCGTAAGTTGCGCGAATTGAACACAAACATAGTCCTATGACAAACCCGTAGAAATACGGCGTGAGGCGGCCAAATTACTGTGCTGCGCCCGACTGGCGATACCAACCTACCCGATCTGGCCCTATCTTGTACTGGCCATTCACGCTGATCTGAGCCATCGAATATACAAGCCGAGGCGACACCGCCTCTGTAAGATGTGCACACGCTAATTTTGAAAGGACATGTCATGGACGGCACGTTCAACGAAAACGATCTTTCACGCGTCGTCGAAGCCGACCGCGCCCATATTTGGCACCACTTGATCCAGCATAAACCCTTTGAAACCAACGACCCGCGCATCATTGTCGAAGGTAAGGGCATGCGTGTCTGGGATCAAAAAGGCAAAGAGCATCTGGACGCTGTATCGGGCGGCGTATGGACTGTGAATGTCGGCTATGGCCGCGAATCGATCTGCAAGGCGGTCTATGACCAGTTGATGAAGCTGTGCTATTTCGCCAACTCGGCGGGCTCGATCCCTGGTGCTTTGTTCGCCGAAAAGCTGATCGAGAAAATGCCTGGAATGAGCCGCGTGTATTACACCAACTCGGGCAGCGAGGCGAATGAGAAGGCGTTCAAGATGGTTCGCCAGATCGCCCACAAGAAATACGGCGGCAAGAAGACTAAGATTTTGTACCGTGACCGCGACTATCACGGCTCGACCCTGGCAGCGATGTCGGCAGGTGGTCAGGACGAGCGCAACGCGCAGTACGGGCCTTTCGCCCCCGGTTTCATCCGCGTGCCGCATTGCATGGAATACCGCAAGCACGAGCTGGACGGCGCGCCCGAAGAGAATTTCGGCGAATGGGCCGCGGATCAGATCGAAGAGGTGATCCTGCGCGAAGGCCCCGATACGGTTGGCGCCCTGTGCCTTGAGCCCGTGACAGCCGGTGGCGGCGTGATCGAAGCGCCCGAAGGGTATTGGCAGCGCGTACAGGAAATCTGCAAGAAATACGATATCCTGCTGCATATCGACGAGGTCGTCTGCGGCGTGGGCCGCACCGGCACATGGTTCGGGTATCAGCAATATGGTGTGAAGCCAGATTTTGTGACCATGGCTAAGGGTGTCGCCTCGGGCTATGCCGCCATCGCCTGCATGGTAACTACTGAGGAAGTCTTTGACATGTTCAAAGAAGACGCCTCGGACCCGATGGGCTACTTCCGCGATATCTCGACATTTGGTGGCTGTACCGCCGGTCCAGCGGCCGCGATCGAGAACATGCGGATCATCGAGGATGAGAACCTGCTGGCCAACTGTGTCGCTATGGGTGACCGGATGACGGGCAACCTTCAGGCGCTGATGGAAAAGCACAAGGTCGTCGGCGACGTCCGCGGCAAGGGCCTGTTCCTGGGTGCTGAGCTGGTCGCAGACCGCGCGTCCCGTGAGCCGGTCGATGAAAAACTGGCGCAGGCCGTTGTGGCCGACTGTATGGCGCAGGGCGTGATCATCGGCGTCACCAACCGCTCGGTCCCCGGTCGGAACAACACTCTGTGCTTCTCACCAGCGCTGATTGCCACCGCGGATGACATCGACCAAATCACCGATGCTGTCGATGGCGCACTGGGGCGTGTATTCGGCTGACACCGTTAGCAGTCTCTTAGGATGAGACCATGAAAACCGGCGCTGCTTGCGCCGGTTTTTTCTCAATACGGATGCCCAAACCCTCAATATGCGACCGGATGTTCCCGCTCAGTGCTGAATGTCTGCGGCCCGGATTGTAGAATCCGTTGATGTATCCGTTGAGCGTTAGCGTTGCAACTGACCCCCGAATTAGCCCCTGATCTGCCTCTTGTTTCCATGGCATATTGTCTAAAACGAGAGGCGGCAGCAATGAGGCAATTTCCACAATCATTCTAAGTCTATGGTTTCACCATTTAGGTGCATGCGGGAGGACGCCGTGTCTGGCCACCCGGCTTCAAGCGGTTTGTCAAAACCAAACTTGATCTCGGTGAACTGACTGTTGGTGACATCTTGGAGGATTGCAACGTTTCGCAATCCCTCGTCTACAAATGGAGGTCAGGCGTGAAATCTTCACGGGTCAATAGCGTCGCGCGGAACGAAGAACAAATTTTTTCGAAGGTTCTAATTAACGAAGAGACGCAGCCAGGCCGTGATCCAGAAACTGACAATCGCAATCTTCTGGCGCGCCGGGAAAGCACCATGCCTTTCCTGCCAATTATCCGGTGAACTGTTTGGTCAAAATTGCACTCGCGATGGATAGCCATTCATGATTTCACCAGCTGGCAACTTTAAATTCTACGCCGCCACCAAGCCAGTCGATTTTCGTAAAGGCATGGGTGGTTTGGAGGCGATCGTTCTGAATGAATTCGATCTCGATCCATGCTGTGTTGCCATATTTGTTTTCCGTTCGACACGCACGGGCCGGCTGAAGCTCATAGTTTGGGACGGGGCGGGTCTTGTGCTGATCTATAAGCGGATCGGGGGTGAGGGTTTTGAATGGCCACGCGTCAGTGACAGGGTGATGACGATGACCAAATCGCAGTTTGAGGCCCTTTTCGAAGGGCTTGATTCGAAGCTGTGATAACGCGCGCTTCGGACTGCAATCAGTCCCTGATGTGAATAGCAGCGAACGGCGATACCGAGCCCAAAGCAGAATCTTGAGAGATAGTGGAAGGAGCACTCCGCCGTCACCACGGCGAAGTGCTGAATCGTGTATTTCTAGTCGTTATTGAGACATCCCGCCTTCGCTGGAAACCTGTTTCTCAACTTGGCTTTGATTGGCCAGGTCAGAGCCACGCGGCGGGAACTCTTGGAATGTCTGAAGGTGTTGCTGCACCAGTCGCGCAGCAGGTCCAAACGCCCACATCTTCTGCCCCATCCATTTGGTATACATCCCGGATTCTTCGGCGGCCTTTTCATAAGGATCGCGGCGCAGATTAAACAACATCGGCGCGTTTAATTCTTCTTTTGGTCCGGCCCAGCCATGCTCTTGGATTACGAAATGGGCTTTCCAGTCCCTGTAGCGGACGGCCTGAAGGCTCGTGCCTTCGTAGTAGATGATTTCGTCGCGGTTGCTTTCGGCACCTCCCGTCAAATACGACAGTTGGTTGTATCCGTCCAAATGTGCTGTGTAGCCTTCATATCCAGACAAGAGCGCCTTGGGCAGGTTGTCAGGGCCACCTGCCGCTGCCACCAGCGTCGGCATCCAGTCCATACCGGACATAATGCCGTTTGCGACGCGTCCAGCAGGAACATTGCCGGGCCATTTGATAATCGCCGGAACGCGGAAACCACCTTCCCAGGTTGTTCCTTTTTCCCCGTGAAATGGTGTCGTGCCACCATCCGGCCAGGTCATCGTTTCAGGGCCATTGTCAGCAGTGAAAACCACAATTGTGTTGTCAGTGACACCCAGCTCGTCAAGCCGCGCCATCACTTTGCCCACATTGTCGTCAAGCTCTTGCATCACAACGTCCTGCAGCCCACGCCCATCGCCCAGCATGTCTTCATATTTGGGGCTCAGGTGCGTCCAAACATGCGCTCTGGCCGGGGCCATCCATACAAAAAACGGTGTATCCGCTTCGACAGCGCGATCAATAAAGTCGATCGTCTTTTCGGTCACCTCATCATCGAGCGTCTTTTGACGCTCGGGCGGCGCGGGTCCATCGTCCAGGATGCGCTGATTGCCGACCACGCCCCAACGCGGATCCACCGTTTCATCCAGTTCTTCGGTTGCAAAGGCATGTATGATGTTGCGCGGACCGAATTGGGCATTAAATTCAGGATCGTCTGGCCAGTCAGGGTCCGACGTATATTCCATCGCATTCAAATGGTAGAGCCAGCCCCAGTACTCGTCGAAACCTTTTGTTGTTGGCAAAAACTGGTTCTGGTCGCCCAAGTGGTTTTTCCCGAATTGACCGGTGGTATACCCCAGGGCCTTTAGCATGTTTGCAAGCGTGGGGTCTTCATTGCTCAGACCCACGGGATCACCGGGAAGACCAACAGTGTGCATCCCGACACGTACAGGAAACTGACCGGTCAAAAACGCAGCGCGACCTGCGGTACAGGTCGGTTCTGCGTAGTAGTCCGTCAGCCGCGTTCCCGCTTCGGCAAGCTGGTCTAGGTTCGGTGTTTTGATACTTTTGATGCCTTGGTGGTAGCTTCCCAAACTGGCCCAACCGACATCGTCAGCCATGATCACCAAGATATTTGGCTTGTCCTCTTGAGCAACTGCGCTTGCGGCGACAGCAACCGAAGCGACGACCGCTCCGACGAAAGTGCGCGCGATTGATAAGCGTTTCTGCATGAATCATCCTTTCTTGCATCGTATCGGGGTCGTCTGGTCGTCCTCATAGCCCCAAATTCATAAGCGCGTAATTACTGTACAGCAGCGGAAAATGTCGCGCTTAAACGTTTGTTGAGCATCGCGTGTGGCTCGATTGAGCTACCATAGTAGAGCTGTGCAAAGGCGGCGATGTCGTTGAACAGAACCACAGCGTTGCCATCTGTGCCTTCATAGACAAGCAGTTTCTGGCAAAAGGCATCAAGACCGATCGCCGGGTAATCCGCCATTGCGACTCCACCGGGCGCTGGCCCCCCGAACAGCAGCAGCTTTGCGGCGGGAAGGGCAACGTCAAACGCGGCAGCTTCTTTCATAAAATCGATCTCGCCGAACCAAATTGTATCTGTTTGCGCGGTCACTGCTTTTTCGAGGCGCGCAACCGTTTCGGCAACGTCATACGCTGACGCAATTTCAAAAATGCCAAAATCACGCTCGACAGCATCGGTGGGAATCGGGCTCGGGTCTGCGCTATCTACGGCGCGCAGTACCGCTTGCAGGCGCTCATCAAAGGCAGCAAGGGCCGCTGACCCCTCAAGCCCGTGACGTTTGGCGATGAACGCAGAGGACGTGTAAGATAAGGACGGCTTAGCCTCGTCGCCGTATGACAACACCCTGAAGGGCAGATCCAACCCCGCACGAATGTTCTCGCTCAGGATGGCAGCGTTCACGCCGGGATCAGAGAAAAGCAAAACTCTCGACGGTGGCATCTCCACGCCTTCGCCAGCCGCCAAACGGGCATGATCTATCTCGATCACCCTTGCCATTTTGGCATCTGTCACCGCCTCTGCCACTGCTTCGAACAAAATATCGGTGTCGGCTTGCAGTGTATCATCTGCATCGGCGGAGATCGGAGTTAATGCCAGCGCAGCGGCCAACAGAGTGTTTCGGATACCCAAGTTGACCCTCCTGATCAAACCGCGCCTTGTTGACGCAAACGAAGCAGAGCCAAAGCTGCGAAAAGGATTTCTGCCAAAAAGTAGAACACCAGCAAGAAATTTGGCAAGCCATCGACCAAAAAGCTCAGCAGTCGGCCAGCGGCGAGCCCGGCCATGAAGAGGAACAGGCTCCAAAGGGCGGCGTTTGTAAGGGCGGGCTTGAATGCCCCGGCAATCCAAAACATCAACATCGCCAGATACAGCCCCATAATTGCCCGGAAGATGTGGGTGAGCTCTGTCGTGTCGACTGGAAATCCCAGCAACATCGGCACACTCGCCGACGGCATCGCGCCATAAGACAGTGCGATCGGGAACAACCCAACGGATGCGAGCAACAAAACAAAACGGTCAGACAAGGAATTTCCCTTTTGGCTGCCTCTACAAGAGCCAGATAGAATATACTTTCAATTCCGCGTTAGGCAACTCAGAACCATGGTCAATTTCCTTACCGCCGGAAACTTACGCGGGACGTTAGGATAATACCGCAGGCACGACCTGCATATCAGGCTTTGTCCCCAACTCAGTCACGCATGTACCACGAGACGTATTACCGCTTCGTCCCGCGACTTGATCCTTAATCCGCCCGTTGATGTTGCTTGCGCAGCGAATGGCCGGTCTGGTGAAGCGGCGCTGTCGAGGAAGATGGATGTCTCCTTTGGGCCATCTGCTACGATGCTAGTTCTGCGAAACTGGCAGATGCCGCGCCGCATCTGAGGTCGGCACTGAGCCCATTTTACCGATGCTGCGGGACGCATGAAAGTCTGTTTTTGCAAATCTGTTTGGCTCGACGACTCGGCCTGCGACCGGCTATATTTGGCAATGACTGAAAGTGTGTGAGGTAAAACCAAAGATGCCGATGCCGTGGACATACCGCCATGCTTCCAAAGAGTGGCGCGCCTTTCTTGATGATGTGAAAGAGCGTATGTCTCTTGAGTCCGACAATATGGCATACACCGCTGTGGATGCTGTTTTGCAGGTCTTTAGACGCCGCCTGACAGCACAGCAGGGTCTGGCTTTCGCAAGCGTCCTTCCGGCTGTTCCCCGCGCGGTGTTTGTGGCAGGTTGGGTTGTCTCCGAACCGCCGGTTCAATTTGCGGAGCGACAGGTCCTCACCGACGAAGCCAAGCAGGTTCGCGTGAACCACAACCTAACGCCAGACAACGCAATCGAAGCGACAGCTTGGGCAATTCGACGTTGCACTGACTCCAGGGATTTCGAAAGGGTACTGATGCAACTCCCCGAGGAGGCCGTGGCATTCTGGCATGTCGACGTCGAAGACCCGAAAGAGCTGGATCAGCGGATAATCTAGCGGCGGAAGCGGACGTTCCGAATGAGAAAGCGAAAGATCGCTTCGTCCCGCAATGTGTGAGTTCGAGTAGCGCCAAAATTTGCACTTGCAGCGAATGACCGGAATGCGGGCTGCGACCGCAGAATCCCAGCAGGGTGCCGAATGTCTCTTATGGGCCGCTCAGTGCTTTTTGGCCGCGTGCGCGGTAAAATTGCACAATAACCCGCTCTTCACGTCAGAGCTGTGCGGCATTTTGCACTTGGCACCGTGCGGAAGGAGTGCGGTGTCCATTGCTGTTAATGCCTCCGAGCGGCGACGCCCTAGGTGGCACCTGATTGACATTTTGGGTATTTTGGCGCAAAATAAAAGCATATTTAAACAGCATTAACACTATTCCAAATTTGCAAATCACACTTGGTCGAGATTGGTGTAAAGCGTCCTATTTGGCGCAATTCCCAAGAGAAATTGACAGAAGTTCATTTTTAAAACGGAGGCTTACTTTAGCTATGTCCAGTCTTATTCAATCTGTTTTCGGTCGTGTCACCCAACAGGAAAACGGTCAGCCCGTACACGGTATATTGGTCAAGATTCAGGCGGTATTTGGGGATGGCTGGCGCAAGCGAGACGGCTGTAAGATCGATCTTGGATGCGTCCTGACGGCCGCCGATGGCCGATTTGTGCTCATAGTGGATTCGTCGAAAATACCCGAAGACTGTCGATGTGCAGGTCCGATGGAATTGCGGATAAAGCTGCGCGACCGCGATGGCGTGCGCATCCATAAAGCCCGGCTCAAGATTGAGGATTGTTCCTGCACCGACGATATTAAAATCGACGTCGCCATCCCGGCAAAGAAGCTGGCGTGTCACCTGAGGCGCCCGTTAAGCTGGGCTGCACCGGATAAGCCGTTTTTGCCAGAAAGCGTTCTCGATGACATTGAGGAAGCGCTTGAGCTTGCGGATGCTGATCGGTTGCTGCGCAAGCGCACTCACTTCTTTGAGTGCATCCGCCCGACGCTTGCGATTTTTGACAACTCGCTTAGTGACGCCTGGAGTGTTCTGAAGGGAGACGTCGCTGCCAAGGGGCGCTATGTGGATGTACTCAATGCTCTTTGTGCCACGTCGCCAACGGGCTGCGGCTGTGGCAGCGCATCCGGGGATGATGCAAGCGGTATCTTGCAGGACATTTTTTCCGACGACTGCAATGATGACAGCTGTAAGCCCATCAAATCCAAACCCAACCCGGTGTGCTGTTCCGACCATGTCTGCCCGACCGGTAAGTCCCTGATCGCTGACAAAGACATGAGCTTGATGGTCTTTGCGGCCATGCATGTATCCTGTGGTCACAGACCAACAATGATCAAATACGTCGGCGCGCTGCTTGAACAACGTTGCCGGTTCCAGGCGTTGACCGCGCTTCATGAAGCAGCTGTCAACCTGGTCTGCAAGAAGCCGCACGCAGGGCGTCATTTTAAGGATCTGCTCGAATATGTGATGTGCATCTGCACCGGTCAAACCCCTTGTGGACAAGTGCCTTGCTGTCAAACTTGTGTCCGCCAGCCCATCCTGGATTGCATCACGGATGCATATAGAAACTGGTGCAGTATCGAATGCTACACCGTGACCAAGATCAACCCAGAGCGTGCCTGCCCCGGTGACACGGTTGCGATCTGCGGGTGCGGGTTTGGCGATATTGCGGGGCAAGTGCAGTTCACCCAGCATGGCACGATGAACCCCGGTCCGATCGCTGTGCCGACCTCGTGGTCAGACGAACGCCTCTGCGTGATCGTCCCGTCCAGTGCAGGATGTGGTTTGGCGATCATTCCTCCGACCCAAACGATCAGCGTCTGCGATCGTTTCCTGGACTATCGAAAAAGCGGCACGATGTTGGCTGAGTTCGAAGGCACAAGCGCTGACATTCTCAAGTTTATCGTCAAAGGGCATCAGAACGACGACTGCCTGTTACCCGGCGAGGTTCTGAAAATCCGCTGGAAGGTCTGCGCCGCTGACTCAGTGACTGTGCGCATCGTCAATACAGACACCGGCTCTGCCATTGCGCAGATTTCACCGGCCCCCGATCTGGGACGCTGGGACTTCGATCAGACTGACTTCGACCAAACGACCCGAGTGTGGGTCGAAATCGTCGTGACCGGTAAATGTAAACCTCCTACAGTAAGTCAGGGCTTAGACCTCGTTTTCCAGAACCCGCCGGATCTATCCATCGACGGGGTCGAGGTAACGCAGGCGATTCAGTATTTCCGAGCCAACCAGCATCTGACTGATCCAGCTGACCGCGGCCCGGACAACTCCCTTCAACTTGTTGCCAATAAATCGGCCTGGGTGCGGACATATCTGCGCAGTGGGCAGGATCCGAATTTCGATAATGGGCAGCTCGGCAATGTCAGTGGCACACTTCAAGTGGAACGCCGGGTTGGTGGGATCTGGTCCACGGTGGCCAATATCGTTCCGACCAATGCCCCGGTGACAGCGCAGGACAGTTTCTCGAGCTACGACGCAGAGAGACGCGACATTGATGCGACGCTGAACTTCATTATCCCTGCCAACGTGATGACCGGGCTCTTGCGCCTTTCTATCACTGTCTCGTCGCCAGACGATTGCTATGGAGGCAGCGGCACGGCCCAACAGCTTGTTGATGTCGATCTTGAGCAAGAGTTGCGCGTTGCAGCCGTCACAATTGGCTATAACGGTCCACCGATGGGCGGCGGCGCCAATATTACCTTGCCTGCCCCCAACGCAGCGCAAGTTGCCGCTGATACCAGCTTTGCCCTTCGGGTTTTCCCGGTAGGCAGTACGCCCAATGTGCGGATCATCGACAGCCAGACAACAACACAAGGTCTGACAAACAACAATTTCCCAGCGGGGGGGTGTGATCCCAACTGGACGCCGATCCTGAATTTCGTGGCTAACGCGCGCACGAATGACGGTAATCAGGGCGATTGGCTTTACTATGGACTGGTCAATGCGGCGATCCCGCGCTCGCATGGCAACACAGGATGCGCCAGCGGCGGCAACGGCGCTGGCTTGTCCGGTAGCCCGGTCACGTTGGCGCATGAGTTGGGCCATCAGGCGGGTTTACCACATGCCCCATGTGGCACGGTCGGCACGCCAAACGCGAGCTACCCGCTTTACGAGCCTTACGATACCGGCATGACAACGACCGATAGCAATGGCAACACTGTCTATTCGGATGCGAGCATCGGCGAATACGGCCTCGACACAAATGACGGGACAATACACCGGCCAGCCAACAGTGAGGATCTGATGGGTTATTGCGGCCCCCGGTGGGTCTCGATCTTTACGCATAACTATATGCTGAACCGCGCCGAATTTGACCCGGTGGCGCTGGCAACGGGCGTGTCTGGCGGCAGCTCGGAGGGGGCAGGTGCCATGGAAGTCGACAGGCAAGACCAGATGCGTCCTTTCGTGACGATCGTGGGTGAAGTCGGCAAAGACATGCAGGTCTCGGTCGCAAGCCTCGTACGGGTTCCAACCCGGCCCTTGCGGATGTCTGGCGCGCGTACCGATCTAGTTTTGCAGTTGATCGGGGACAAGGACGAGGTGATCTCATCCGCGCCGGTGTTCACAATGGATAATCACGACGCCAATGGCGATGGCTGCGGTTGCGGCGGAGGCGATAAAAAGGATCCGCCTAAACCGCCGTATAGTTTCATTGCGGCAATGGGCGATGTCGGCTCTGGAGTTGCAATCCGCATCTGCCAGGGGGACGCAGTCATATGGGAGCGCAAGCGACCGACACGGCCGGTTAAATTGGCTTCGGCTGAAGCCAGCATTGGCAAGTCTGGTCTAAAGGTTTCCTGGAAAACGACCGGGGCCAAGCGTAGTTACGATCCCGATATTTGGCTGCAATGGTCTTCTGATGGTGAACGCTGGAACGGGCTCAGGGTTGGTGCGAGAGGTAACAGCGTAGAGATCGACCCCAACACCATTCCGGTCGACAAGGTTTGGATTAGGGTCCTTGCTCATGACGGTTACTTCACCGCAACGGCAGACACCAAGCAAGTTAAACTGCCACCAGCGCCACCCGAACTCGCCATTATTCACCCCTCTGAGGGGCAAGTGGTGCGCGCGGACCGACCGCTGCATCTCTGGGGTACATTCACTGGCCGCACCGAAGCAAAATCCGTTGAATGGTATCTGGACGGCAAGAAGGTCGCCAAAGATCTGGATGCTTGGATCGATGTACCCAAGCTAGGTGAGCATGTGGCGGAGCTGCGCGTCAAAGGCGCAAACCCGGTAACTGTCAAGTTTTCTACAGGAGCGCGCTAGATGGTTAGCTTCTATGTGCTGAAAGGGAACTCGATCCAATGCTAGCATCCAGGGCTAACGCCTGAGATCTGGCAAGTGTTAGCCCACAACGCACCCTTCAGCTAGCAGCCGCCGCCGTCTAGAGATCAGATTAGATGTCGTTCGCCATTCCCTGGTGCGGTTTGTTTGCGCGACGGGTGAAAAACCAATGCTTTGCCCATTCGGCACAAAGGCCACGTTTATCAAGAAGCGCCCTTATATACTTGGATTAGTAGTTGGCGGTACTGGTTCTCAATAGACTTAATTATTCTGTCACTGGAGAAAACAATATTTTTGACCAGCCCAAAATTGACAGGAGCATCCGGTGGCGATCTCATTCAAGGGCTCGCATTTCCCAAAAGATGTGATCTTGCACGAGGTGTTTTTCTATCTGCGCTACTCAGTGTCGTATCGGGATCTGGAAGAAATCCTGGCTGAGCGCAGAGTTAAGGTTGATCACGCGACGCTGAACCGTTGGATCGTCAAATATGCGCCATTGATTGCCGACAAGGCACGTCGCCAGAAGCGAAACTGCGTCCGCCTCTGCAACGCTCGATGGGATTGAAGTTGCGCAGATGGTCAGAAAGGGTCAGTTCGGAGTCGGAATCTGCCCGTTCAAGCAGTTTGCGAACCAAACCGCTTGAACTTAGTAAATTCCAACCAGCCCTCACACTTCAGAGAATTTTGCGACAAAGCCGCTAAGATCATACCGAACTTGCGAATTCGGACCAACGGTGGCTCTTCCCGCAATATGCGGTCGGAAGGGCAGAGTAGATGAACGGCAGATTCCTTTCGCGAGCTGTTAGTTCGTAGACCTGCCGATTTTGTGGCTGCGGCGAATGTCTCCTTTGATGAGCTGCAGCGCAGTGGTGGGACAAATCTGCCAATGGCAGGTTCGGGCCGCCCGTTCATTTGCACACAGCGTCTGGAAAAATCGCAAAGGTCAGCTACAGTAGTCAATGTTCAAGCGCCCGCTTCAACACAATGCTTTGCTGCTACCTAACAGTTGCGTGAGATTTCGGGATAGGTCTAAAAAAGTTGTGCCCTCCTAGCAATCTCAATTCAATACTGAAGAATATGAGTAATTTGGCGGAGATTTAAGTGCGACTTAGCGTGGGCATCGCTGTGTCAATTCTGGTGGCTGTGTCTATCGGAGTGTCGACCTTTATTGTCCATTCCCTATGGTGGACGACTGCGCGCGACAATAGCCGCATGCTTGCAGCTGAAATCAACGGCCAGATCGCGAACACTGTCCGCATCGAGGTGGGGGTGACGCTTAGGTCGGCCGAGGCCGCCTGGGCAGCCGTTCGCACGATCTTTGTCCAGAACGTCATCGCGACGCGACAGGCCGACAAGCGCGAGTTTGTTTTTCTGTCGCAACTGCAGGCGCAGCCGAATATCTCATGGATGTTCTTTGGCTGGCCCGATGGCAATTTTTTCGCGTCGCACCGTCTAGGTGACGGCGGGCTTGAGATGATTGAAATCGACAAGGGGATCCGCGACCGAATGCTGCGGAAGGATCGCTACATCTTTATCCCCGGTGACATTCAGTTCGAGGAGAGGACCTTTGCCGAAACATCCTATGATCCGCGCGAACATGCCTGGTTTGAAAACTTCATGGGTCTCAGCTCTGCGGGGTGGATCGAAACGCGCGACCTTCCGGATAGTAAAAAAACCGTTTACGCCTTTGCTGGTCCGATAGACGTTAACCGAACGCGGCAAGGTGTTCTGGCGGTTGCAATCGAAACGGATCGTTTGTCACGTTTTCTCGCCACGCTTGCCCCCGGCGAATTCGGCGCGGCATTTATTCTGAACGCTGACGGCAAAGTTATTGCAGTACCTGATGCAGAAGCGGATGAGATTACCCCGGCGCGCATGGGCGAAGGGAAGCTCTATGAAGTTGCCATGATCTCAGGCGAAAGGTTGTTGGCAGATCCCCAAGCGAATGCCCAGGGCACGTTGACGAAACGTGTCGTCATCGACGGCGTGCCTTATGCGGTGGCGCTGACGCCACTGGGGTTTTACGGCTGGCGCGTTGCCACGGTCATACCCGAAGCGGCGTTTCTGTCGAGCATCGATGAAGCGCTGATAAACTTGATATACGTTTTGATCGGTGTGGTAGTCGTCGCAACCGGGCTGGCGATCTGGCTGATCCGAAGCATTGTCGCAAATCCGTTGGCACGCATCGCCGAAGATCTTGGCAAAATCGAACGCTTTGACGTCGAACGCATTGAGCGCAGACCCTCCAGACTGTCTGAGCTTGCCAATCTTTCTGCGGCAACCGCGAGCATGGCCGCTGGTTTGTCCGCTTTCCGAAAATACGTGCCCACCGATCTCGTGCGTATGCTGGTTGCTGAGGGCATCAAGATACAGCCGGGCGGAGAAATGAAACAGATCTCTGTGTTGTTTTGCGATGTAGCGGGTTTCACAGGGCTGTCCGAAAAACTTGGCCCAAATATTGTCCAGCTGATGGAGCCCTTCTTCAGCGCAGCCTCAGCGGCCATTACTCAAAACGGTGGGACGATCGACAAGTTCATAGGCGATGCCGTGATGGCGTTTTGGGGGGCGCCGCGTAAAGATGCCGATCACGCTGAAAATGCTTGCCGCGCAGCGCTGGATCTTGTCGCTGCGGTGGGCGCGTCCGGAATTGAAGATGAGGCCGGCAACCCCCTACGCGTCAGGATCGGGGTGAACAGCGGCGAGGCTCTGGTCGGAAATATCGGATCAGAGCAGCGGTTGAACTACACCGCGATTGGTGATGTCGTGAACGTAGCCAGTCGGTTGGAAGGGGCCAACAAAGACTATGGAACGCTGATCCTGGTCGGGCCGGAAACGAGGCGACAGGCCGCTGACGCAATCGTGGTCCGTGAGTTGGACACGCTTACCGTGTTTGGACGTGTTGAAGAGCTGGTGGTCTACGAACTGATCGCGATGGCGGATGGGCGTGTTGGATCATTTGCCTGGATAGAGGCTTATGAACAGGGCCTTACACATTATCGGACAGGGCGGTTTGAAGAGGCCGTTGCCGCCTTTTCGGCCGCAGACCAGGCGCGAAACGGAGACCCCGCCTCAGTCGCCATGATGACCCGCGCCCAAGACCTGTTAGACAGGCCGCCAAAGGAAGGCTGGCGTGCGGTTACTAGCACCAACAAGAACCAGTAGGTAACTTCCGTTTAAGTTAAGGGGCTTTGGGAAAGTCCGACAAGTCTTGTGTTGTATGTGCTCAGCGCGCCAGGGGCTTCGCTCTCGCAGCGAATGTCCGGAAAGTGGGTTACGACCGCAGCATCACCACGCTGTAGCCAATGTCCGGTTTGGGCCGAGTCTGCTTGCGCAATGCACATAGTTGTTTCGGCGGGTTCGTTCATTGCTTCGCGTTCTCAAATTACTCGGTCATTCTTGTTTGGCCTGAACATCCAAATATCGGATTAGAACTCTTGGGATGGACGGCTAATACCTACTGTGATCCTATGCTGTCGCAGTTCATGGGCATTCAATGCGATCAGCTTCGTATATTGTAGGTATTTTGGTAGCCATTGCCGCCAGCATTGGCCTTTATTTGGTTTCTTACCAGTACTTCGTTTCGGAGGAGCTTTCGAAAGCTCAGGGCCGGCTCTCTCTCTACCAAAGCTCGGTAAACAGCGAACTCGAACGATTTTCCCACCTCACATATGTGCTGTCACAGGATTCCTTTGTAATTGGAACAGCCGAAGGAGACGGCACCGGAGCTTTAAACCGACGCCTTGAGGATTTTGCGGAGCGGGCGGAGCTGGATGCTATCTACCTGATGGACGAAGACGGGATCACGATTTCCGCATCGAACTACCGCGACACAGGGAGCTTTGTTGGCCAGAACTACGCTTTCCGCCCATATTTCCAAAGTGCCATTTCTGGTAAACAGGGCCGCTTCTATGCCATCGGGGCGACGACTGGTCTGCCAGGATACTTCATCGCCAACGCAGTGCTTGACGACCAGGGTGATTCAACTGGTGTCATAGCGATTAAGATCGATTTCTCTAATCTTCAGGATAGTTGGAAAAACTCGGGCGAACAGGTTCTTTTGGCCAATGAAGACGGTGTCATTCTGCTTTCTTCGAACTCGGATTGGCAATATCGCGCGTTGACGCCATTGTCAGAACCACAGCGAGAGCGAATTCGAAACGCCCGGCAGTTTCCGGGGCAAGCCTTAGATGCGTTGGATTGGGTTGAGTTGCCGGGAGATCAGGCCAGAATTGCGGGGACGAAGCGCTTGCATCTTGCAGCAACGGATTTGCCTCATGGCTGGTCGCTTCACTATTTTGCAAGTGACGATCAGGCTGTAGCGCGCAGTTGGCTTGTAACTGCAGTTTTTGTCCTCTTGGCGGGGCTCACATTTATCTTCTTCCAGATACAACGTGCGAGACGTGTAAGCGCTGCCTTGGCGCGGTCCGAAGAGGAAGAAGCAATGCTGCGCGAAGCAAATGAAAGGCTTGCCATCGAAATCGACGACCGCAAGACAGCCGAGCGGAGCCTCAGACGCACCCAGGGCGAGTTGGAGCGCGCAAGCCGACTGGCCGCTCTAGGGCAACTATCCGCGTCGGTGACGCATGAGCTGGGCCAGCCCATCGCGGCGATGCGCAATCATCTGGTGGCTGCAGAGATTTCATCTTCCGGTGAAACCAAGCTGCCACAAAAAATCGGCAACCTGGTTGACAGGATGGAAGGGATCACACGCCAGTTACGGTTTTTTGCACGGTCGGAGAGTGAGGCGTTCGACGACGTAGACTTACGCACTTCGGTTAATGCCGCGTTGGCTCTGGTTGCCCCAAACATCGAACAGGGTAAGGTGAAAATCTCAATTGATGCGTCGACTGGTCCGGCGTTTATCCGGGGCAGTGCCCTGCGGATCGAACAGGTCATCACAAATCTTTTGCGCAATGCCATAGATGCTACGGATGAAGCGGATGCGCCTGAAATCCATATCGCTGTCATGGCTTCTGATGATGAGGTCGTGTTGGAAATTCAGGACAACGGTCACGGGTTGGGCGAGGCAACGCTGGCAGAGTTGCAAGAGCCATTTGTAACCACAAGAGAGAGCGGGAGAGGCATGGGCTTGGGACTGGCCATTTCCACTAGCATTGTCAAAGATCACGATGGCACAATGACGGCCCGAAATCGAAATGGCGGCGGAACAATTTTCCGTGTCACCTTCCCGATAGCCTCAATTACTGAAGAAACGGACGAATGACCCAGCAGCAACCCTTCAAAGTCTTGGTCGTTGACGATGACAAATCAATGCGACAGTCCCTTGTTGAGTTGCTCGAAGCCGCCGACTGGACTGTCAGCGCCTTGCCACGTGCGACTCAGGTGACGGAACATCTGGCCAACGCCTCGCCCGATGTCATTTTATCCGATGTGCGTATGCCCGGCATGTCGGGACTTGAGCTGCTGGCCAGCCTGGACAGGAATGTGGCGCCTCCGGTGGTATTGATTTCGGCACATGGTGATATCCCGATGGCGGTTCAG
Source organism: Ruegeria sp. CDSA020 (assembly GCF_059612345.1). NCBI lineage: Bacteria > Pseudomonadati > Pseudomonadota > Alphaproteobacteria > Rhodobacterales > Roseobacteraceae > Ruegeria > Ruegeria sp. CDSA020. The sequence goes on along the minus strand of NZ_JBXWQK010000002.1, from coordinate 367,472 downwards.
GCCATACAGGACGGGGCATATGGGTTCATCGAAAAGCCATATGAACCACGGCGATTGCTTACGGTGCTGAGGCACGCGGCCGAACAATACCGAATGCGAAGAAGTAATGCCCGCCTCAAAGACCGGCTGTTCAAACTGTCAGGCCTTGACCGCATCCTGCTGGGCCAAACGGACGCCATTACAGACTTGCGACAAGAAGTACTTGATCTTGCTGATACATCGGTTGCGGTTTTGTTGCAGGGAGATACCGGCACCGGGAAAGAGCTGGTTGCTCATGCTTTACATGATTTGGGCCGCTCGCCGGAGGCACCGTTTCTGGCGCTGAATTGCGCCGCATTGTCGGCCGATACATTTGAAGCGGAAATGTTCGGCGTCGCGGGTGAATCCGACGGAAGGCTTGGGGCGGCATCGGGTGGGACCTTGTTTCTGGATGAAATCTGCTCGTGCCCACCAGCGGCGCAGGCCAAGCTGCTAAGGGTCATCGAAGATCAACAAGTGCTGCCTGTGGGGGCTGTGTCGCCGGTGCCGGTAAGCTTCAGGGTCGTGTCAGCAACCAACGAAGACGTTGTACTGGCAGCCGAGCAAGGCCGCCTGCGTCAGGACCTTTTGTTTCGATTGAATACTGTCGTCCTGTCCTTACCCCCGCTTAGACAAAGACGGGATGATCTGGTTCTGTTGGCAACGCATTTCTTAAACGAATACGCGCAGGTTTATGAGATAGACGTACCAGAACTTGATCAGGACGATTTGGCGGCTCTGCTTGCACATGACTGGCCCGGCAATGTGCGTGAATTGCGCCATGTCTGCGAACGGCGCATTTTGGCGGCCCGGCGCGGAGGCGGTTCGTTGGCGCAGGCTATCCAAAGCGATCAGCACTTCGACGAAGTGCCGGATACCCTGCGCGATGCCGTTGCCGCTTTTGAACGCGAGCTCATCGGCAAAGCCATCAAGGCGCATAAAGGCCGCATGGATGCCGCCGCCGAAGCGCTTGGGATTGGCCGCCGAACGCTCAACGAAAAGATCGTCAAACTTGGTCTCGATAAAGAGGCTCTGTTGTAGGCGAAAACAGCTCTGCGGAAATCCGCAGGGCGCCCGGGAAAACGCGCGCATTTTCCTTCATAGTCAGGACGTCGCGCATTCTGAATACTCCGCCCAAACGAATTGCATGATCTGGGAGGAGCCACTATGCGCAAACACCTTAACCGGGCGGCCATTGCCGCCTTGTCGCTGACCGTTGCATCCGAAGCACTGGCCGTCGAATGGAATGTATCCCTGTGGGGCAAGCGCCGTGCTTTCACAGAGCATGTCGAAAAGCTGGCTGAACTGGTGAACGAAAAGACCAACGGTGAGTTTACCCTGAACATCAGTTATGGTGGCCTGTCGAAGAACAAAGAAAACCTCGATGGGATTTCGATTGGTGCGTTTGAAATGGCCCAGTTCTGCGCTGGCTACCACCGCGACAAGAACCCCTCAATCACTGTCTTGGAACTGCCGTTTCTGGGCGTGACATCCCTTGAACAGGAAGTCGACTTGTCGATGGCCGTTTATCAACATCCAGCCGTTGTCGAGGATTTGGCACGCTGGGACGCGACTCTGCTGATGCCGTCGCCGCTACCGCAGTACAACCTTGTCGGGGTAGGTGACGCGCCGAAATCTCTGGCCGATTTTGAAGGTCTGAGTGTGCGCGCCACCGGCGGTATCGGTAAAGCGATGGAGACGGTTGGCGCAGTTCCGACTTCGATGTCCGCATCCGAAGTACGTCAGGCAATGGACAGCGGCATCGTCAAAGCCGTCAGCTTTGCACCACACGCCCATATGTCCTTTGGCACTATTGAGAACGGTACGTGGTGGACGACGAACCTGAACCCCGGAACAGTCAACTGCCCGGTCGTCGTGAATACTCTGGCACTGGAAGATCTGTCCGATGAACATCGTAAAGCTCTGCTGGGGTCGATAGACGAAGCGCTGGATCACTACGTTTCCCAATACCAGACCAAAACGATGGAAGCTTGGGGCCCCGAGCTGGATCAACGCGGCATCGAACGGGTCACGTTCAGCGATGAAGAAATCGCGGCATTCAAAGAGGCCGCCGCCGCACCCGCAGCAGAAGCCTGGATTGCGGAAAACACCGAACGCGGTCTTCCGGCGCAAGAGCTCTATGACCTCGTGACCGGCAAGATCGCCAACGGTAGCTAACCCACTCACCACCCGACGTCGGCCAAGCTGGCGTCGGGTGCCTATTCCCCTGATAGCGGAGCACAACGATGGCCGGGTCATCCCTGGTGCTGTCCGACGACAGCCGTCTCAGCATTCTCGATCAACATCTCTACAAACTGGAGAGCTTTCTGGCTTTGGTCAGCGGTCTTGCGGTTTTCTCTCTGATGGTCATGGCCGTTGTCTCCGTCGGTGGTCGGAACATCGCCAATGCGCCGCTTCCCGGGTATGTCGACTGGATTGAACAGGCCATGCCGTTGATTGCCTTCATGGGGATATCTTATGCGCAGCGCGATGGCGGCCACATCCGAATGGACATGTTCGTTGGTGCACTTAAAGGCCGAACGCTCTATATCGTTGAATTCGTGACAACCGCCGTCATTCTGGCGCTGATCGTCTTGCTGATCTGGGGAAGCTGGGCGCACTTCGCGCGCAGTTTCGACTATGGTGCCCCACTGTGGAGCCGCGACAGTTCCATTGACATCAGTATCCCGCTGTGGCCCGCCAAGCTGTTGGCCCCCGTCGCCTTCAGTGTGCTTTGCATAAGGCTCTTTCTGCAGCTTTGTGCCTACGGTCGTGCGATTCGCCATCCTGACCAGCCGCCTATCGCCGTCCCGTTGATTCCCGATGCCGCCACCCAGGCTGCGATGGAAGCCGAGCATGTCTCGGGCCACGACAACTGAGGTAAATTCTGATGGAACCCATTGATATTGGCCTGATCGTCTCGGGCGGAATGCTTGTTCTTGTGGTGCTTGGAATGCGTGTGGCTTTTGCCGCCGCGACTGCCGGCATGGTTGGTCTAATCTGGATCTTCTGGGCCAAATTTGGATACGATCCAGCGCGGTTCGGCAAAGCAGTAACTGTGGCGGTCAAAACCGCCGGGCAGGTACCTCATTCTAAGATTTCGAGCCAAGCGCTGAGCCTTATCCCGACCTTCATCCTTATTGGCTACCTCGCCTATTACGCGGGCCTGACTAAAGCGCTGTTCGAAGCCGCCAAGCGATGGCTCGCCTGGGTTCCAGGCGGGCTGGCGGTGTCGACCGTCTTTGCCACCGCCGGGTTCGCTGCGGTTTCCGGAGCCTCGGTTGCCACATCCGCCGTTTTTGCCCGCATCGCCATCCCCGAGATGCTGAAGATCGGCTACGACAAGCGCTTTGCTGCAGGTGTCGTCGCTGCAGGCGGCACGTTGGCGTCGCTCATCCCTCCCTCGGCCATTTTGGTTATTTACGCGATTATCGTGGAACAGGACGTGGGCAAACTGCTGTTAGCCGGTTTCATTCCGGGCATGTTCTCAGCTTTGATCTATGGCTTGCTGATCATTGGCATGGCTGTTGTGATCAAAGACTTTGGTCCCGCAGTCTCAGGCTTTACATGGAAAGAGCGTTTCATGTCTCTTCCGCCCGCACTGCCTATCTTGTTTGTCGTCGTTACCATCATCTTCTTTGTCTACAACCCATTCGGAGGCGATGCTTGGGGCACGCCAACCGAGGGTGGCGCAATCGGTGCCTTCGTTGTCTTTCTGATGGCGCTATTTCAGGGCATGCGCTGGTCCGAACTTAAAGACGCGTTGCTGGAGACAGCCAAGCTGAGCGTCATGATCTTTACCATCATCTGGGGCGTGCTGGTCTATGTTCGTTTTCTGGGTTTTGCCGAACTACCCAGCGCGTTCTCCGACTGGATCACCTCGCTTGAGATGTCACCAATGCTCATTCTGATCTGTATCCTGCTGGCTTATGCTGTACTGGGCATGTTCATGGATGCGATAGGTATGCTGCTGCTGACGTTGCCCGTAGTTTACCCAGCCGTCATGGCGTTGAACGGTGGTGAAGCGGTAAGTGCGGCCGATAGTACCTTTGGAATGTCCGGCCCGATGTGTGCCATCTGGTTTGGCATTCTGGTAGTCAAAATGGCCGAGTTTTGCCTGATCACCCCACCTATCGGGCTGAATTGCTTTGTAGTGGCTGGCGTGCGTGATGACCTAAGCGTTCAGGATGTTTTTAAAGGTGTAACGCCTTTCTTTCTGGCGGATGCAGCGACGATCGCAATGCTCGTTGCGTTCCCTGCTATCGTTCTGTGGCTTCCTGGACAGGTTTGAATTACATGGGATGATTTTGGAGCGCGGTTTGCCGGTGCGGCTTAGACAAAGATGCAAGATGCGTGCCATTCATGAATAAGCAACGGCAACCAAAAGCATAGATAGCTGGCGTCACTATCTGTTCAGTCTTGTAAAGGCGTGTCGACTGATTTGGACCGCTTTTCAATGTCTGGTTTGACGGAGCCGCATGCGTGCGTGGATAGTACCCATGAACGGCAGATTTGAGCCGTCCGCATGATCAGTTATTGGTGGGGCGGGGGCCCTTTCTGCAGTGGCACCGGAGTCTGTTGTGAGCCCAAAGCGTGAATTTGGTTTTCTCGCTGCGTGCGCTCGCAGCACGAAAGTCGTCACAGCCGCATCATTCTCAGCGCCGCTGCGCGGTGTGAAAACCGCCCATTCAAGCATGCCGCTGCGAGATTTACTTCCCAGATTTACAGGTTGCGGACAAATCTGCCCTTCACTTGTTTGGTTTCAATGATCCCTCGCAACCAAACGCGGACATGTCCGATCCGCAGATTGGACAGGAAGCAACTATGGCTGCCCAGGCAAACAAACGTTGGGCATGCGACGAAGTGGGTTTTTGTGCGCAGGCGCATTCTGCGCGGTTGCACCTGAACCGACACCGAGGCAAAGCGCTTCAGAATCCACTTATGCGTTCTATGAGCCAGTACATCGATACCGAACCGATGCCATAGGCTGTAATCACAATCGCCCTTTGGCTAACTGGACGTGCCATCAATCGCCAGATCGCGACAAGAAGTGCCAAGGCCCCGACAAAACTCAACTGGCCGGCCTCGACGCCCAGGTTGAAGGCAAGCAAGGCCGCAGGAATATCGTTTGAGGGTAGTCCGATATCGGCCAAAGCGCCTGCAAAACCAAGGCCATGCAAAAGCCCAAACCCGAAACAAACGATCCAGGGCTTCTGCTTTGAAAGTCGGAAACGCCCGTCGCCACCCTTAACAATTTCCATCGCCAGAAAAACAATAGAAAGCGCTATGATGGCCTCGACCGGCGGACCAGGGACATTCAGAAAACCTAGCGTTGCCAGTGCCAGTGTTATTGAATGCGCCAGTGTGAATGCTGTGACTGCTCCTACCAGTCTCCACGGATCACGGACCAGAATAAACAACGCGAAGACAAACAGCAGATGATCCCAACCTTCCAGTATGTGTTCAAAACCCAACTGGAAATACGCGGTGAAAACAGACCATGTGGTCTGTTCAGAAGGTATGTTCTGAACGGCCGTCTCTGGTGTGAACCGAAGCGTCGTGGGCTCAGCCTGCAGGGGCTGCACACGGACCAATACGTCGTTCTTTTGAACCTCCAGACCTTCTATCTGGAAGGGTTGGCCCGCAATATCCCCGCGGCACTCGATAACCCAGGAAGAAACCCATGCTCTGCCATCGGAAATTGGGGTAGGGCCGCGCGCCGGGGTGCAACCATCCGGCGCCATGACATCGATCGCCATGGGTTGACCATTCACATCGGGTTTTCGCCAATGAACGCTCCAGGTGCCCGATGTGATTTGGCGAATTTCCAAGTACCCCGGATCAAGCGCATGCGCCGAGGCATTTCCTGCGACCCACGCAATCAGCAACGCAATCAGTAGGCCAAATACAGCTTTCATTTGGTTTGACCTGAGAGAGCCGGCACTATGATCTCATAGTTGGCAGCAAGAATCTCATATTGCGCCTGCGCCAGATCTTCGCTCATCACGCGACGCCAATCCCGCAGCACGGCATCGTGAATTTCTGACAATGGGGGTATTTGGCTAGGTTCGATGTCTTGCACCTGAACCAGATGGACCCCGTAACCCGACTGGATCGGGCCAGCCCACTGACCTTTATCCAATGTTGTAAGACCCTTGGAAAAGCCAGATCCAAAGACCGAGTCTATCACTCTGGTCGCGGTCAAAGGCATAGATGCGGGCAGCAGTGTCGAGCCGCCCAGGTCGGAAACCTCATCTCCCGCGCGCAGGGCGGCCAATACCCCCTCGACTTCAGCTTTGTTTGGCTCCTCACCAATAAAGACCTGAATGAAGGCCAGCTTGCTGGGCGTCGCATAGCGCTCCGAGTTGTTTTGCAAAAAGGCCTCTAAATCTTCGTCTTCCGGAACAACTGACGTGGCGATCGCTTCGGTCAGGAAATCCATTTTTTGACTGAGGCGAGACCGGATCACAGTGTCTCCGCGATCAAGGCCAAGCTTTCTTGCTTCTCTGACCAGTACCTCTTCGCGAATTGTTGCATCAGTCAAAGCTTGCAGCTCGGCACCGCTTGGGCGCCGTTTCCACCGTGCTTCAAACTGATCAGACAAAAGCGCGATATCGTTTTCGTCGATTGTAATTGTTACAAAAACTTCGACAGTCTCGTTTTCCGGCGCAACCATTTGGAACCAAATGAAAATAGCTGCTCCAATCAGGAAGAAATGGAACAGGGGTTCTTTCAATATTCGCATGAAGGCTCCTGCATGAAACGCGCTCCGGTTTTACGTATCGATGCTGACATCAGTCGATTGAGCATTGCAAGAAAATCAACGCGACGCACAAATCAATCGTCTGGTGAATGGGCCGAGGTAAAGGCTTCTACCTCGGTTGCCAACGCCGTGATCGGCAGTGTTACTCTGCCGGTGTATACCAAATCGGGGAAGAGTAAGCGCGTTCCTGATGTGTGAGCACCGCGTCTTCGGGCAATTCGGCGCCAAATCTCAGCTTATCGTAAAGAATCCAACGCGGTGTTGGAATTTCGATCGCACGTACGTAATAAAATGCGCGTGCATTTGGATCGAATTCAGGATCAGACCAAACGGTTACAAGTTCGGCAGTTCCAATCGTGTTGGTCCAACTGGCGGTTTCAACATCGACTGTGTTTCCAACCGCAGGGATCTTGCCGTTTTGGTCAGCAACACGGTTGTCCGACCACGCCACATCGTAAACCTTTTCCTGCAAGGCCCCTTCAGAATCCAGCCAACCCTTTACCACCTGCACGCGATCCAGATTGGCACCAACCGGGTCGCGTAGTGCAGCGATCAGGAATGCGGGCGCACCTTCACCCTCGCGAGGTCGCAGATCCGAGCCCATCGGAACACCTTTGGTGTAGCCCACATCTGCAAGGAAGCGTGTTTCAACATCCGCGTCACTGAAACCCCAACCGCCAAAGAACCGCAGGCCGATCCGAGGTCCTGTGGTTGCATAGGTTTCGCGTCGCTTGAACGCATCGAAGATTGCAGCGCGAGTATTATCGGTCGCCCAAACTGCCGTGTATCCCGATGCGACAAGAAGGTCGCCAGGAATTTCACCAAGGTCATTGGCGATGAAAGGATGCTTTATTCTCGTGGCCGAAGGTTCAACACTGACGGATTTTCCAAAGAAGTTGTCTTCTTCGGCAGTTGCCAGAGACGTATGGCTGTCCGTTGCGCCGCCCATGCCGAACTTATATGGGTTAACGCCGAACTTTTCTTCTAACAACAAACCGCGCTTCAAAGCTTCTCGGGCGTATTCGCCAGCCAGCATGTCATCGGTTTTCAACTCGGTTATGTCGAGGTTGCCGACGTCCCAGTTTTCGTAATCCGCGAATTCATCATCGGGGCTCAGGAAGGGGTGCGCTTCGCCGTCGCCCTTGATCTGCGTGACTTCATAGTGGGGTTCCCATTTCGCGCGGGCGGCCACATATTCCTCGTCTACCTTGCCACCGTGATAGGTGTCTTCGGTCGGGAACATCCACCCGTTCGAAAGGTTGCCGTTATGGGCGAAAGCTACCGCCCGACCGCCCGTTTTTTCTTGATAGTCTTCCAGCCATGCATATAGCGCCTTTGGGTCGGTATCACCAAAGGGTGGTTGCGTGACCGGCGGCACCATCTGAAGCGCCCTGATCGGCCCATCACGCAGCATGACGTTTCGATGCAGATTGAAACCCTTGGGTACAGAGGTCCATTCGAATCCAATGAACGCTGTGAAATTGCCGGGGTCGTTATGTTCTTCCGCAGCCAGAACGATTTGCTCCCATGTAAAAGCAAAAGCGTCTGCACCCGGGCTGTAAGACTCCAGAAGAACTTCTGGCAGGGTCATTTGCGAAAAGTTGGTGATGATGTCGAACGCCGCTTTGCCGGCCTCTTCGCCACCTGCCTTGTAACCTTCGTACCATTCCAATCCTTTTGGATCCGCAAGGACGCCCGGCTTACCAGCCTGAAGGTCCGGGGCAAATCCCATCAGGTCAGTGTGATCCGTGAGAACCATCCAGTCGAGAGGCCGGGCCAGTCTTACTGGTTGACCCGTGGATGAAATGACCTGCTCACCTTTTGCAAAGCGCCAAGCTTCATCAGGTAACAGTGTGTTCCCGAAAGCACCTGCATCCAGCGAAAGTCCGGTGTGAAGATGCGAGTCTCCCCACAGCGGGCGCTCAGGGAAAGTCCGGTTCGCATATGGAGAATAAGGCTGCTTTGAGAACAAGCCTTCCGCCGCTTCTTCGCTAGGAACAGCGTCGGCAAAGACCGTCGATGATGCCAGCCCCAGTGAGATAGAATAAACAAAAGCTCGAAGCATATTGACCTCCCAACTCAAGATCGCCCGGTGGTGCCGGTGACTTACATCTCAAGAATTAATATTCCTATTTCTCTATATAACATCAATTTTCAATTTGTGGGAATACTCAGCTCTCGGCTTTGTCACGATGATGCAAGTAGGAGTGTGGCTGCCGAAGTTGGTCTGAAAATGACTCGATAAGTCATAGCCTCGATTGTTGGGTTCAAAATTTATAACAGAAGCTTTGGAGAATTTGCGGTTTGAATTGGCGAATGTCCATCGTGAGCCATGTATGCACTTTTGCAAAGTTGGCATAGCTGCGCTTAGATGACATTCTTGGCTATCGCGGCATGGATCATTTTGGGCTGGTAGCTGCCGAATGCATCGGCAGAAATGGTGTTCTCGGCTGACTTCCGAGAGCCGGTTTCACGACCGCTCGCATATCTCAACACGCCAATATGGTCGACTTGTGCGAGATTGGGTGGCGGCGATCAGGCTGGAGCCCAGTGGATACGGCGCCCATTTGCTGCGCCGGACCAAAGCAGCGGAGATATACCGCAAAACCGGAAATCTCAGAGCAGTTCAACTCCTGCTTGGACACACAATGGTAGACAGCACTGTCAGATACCTTGGTGTCGAACTTGAAGATGCGCTGAGCATCGCCGAGCAGATCGACATTTGAACCACGTTAGCGGGCGGCACTTGCCGTTCGCCAATCCGGACCGGACTCACATTCGCGCCGCAGCAGTTGTTCGATTCAAGCCCGTATTGACCGATGTTGCGGCTTGTATATTTGGGTAATAAGGGCGGAAAGCAGACTTTCGCTACTCCCGCATAAGAAGCATTCACAGTCTCAGTTAGCGGCTATTCAACAACGCTTGCCATGAATTGACTTTTGGTGCGAAGGAAGCTTTCGCTTGGATCTATGTTAGGCTCAGGATGCATTGATTTTTGCTGCGCTGCGTGATTCACAGCTCCAAATATGGAGCGATGACATGAGCGACCTTTATTGGTTGACAGACGAGCAGTTGGCCAAGCTTTCCCCTTTCTTCCCGAAGTCGCACGGCAGGCAACGGGTCGATGATAGAAGGGTGCTGAGCGGGATTATCTTCATCAATCGCAATGGGTTGCGTTGGCGAGATGCCCTAGGGAATACGGACCTCACAAGACGCCCTACAGCCGGTGGAAGCGTTGGAGTGAGAAAGGCATCTTCGCACGGATGATGGTTGGTCTGGCTGCCGAGCACGGTAAAAAGAAGATGGTCATGATCGACGCCACATATCTAAAAGACCATCGCACGGCGTCCAGCTTGGGTGTCAAAAAGGGGGGCATGGCCGCCTGATTGGCAGAACCAAAGGCGGCATGAATACCAAGCTGCATGCTATTTGTGATAGCTAAGGTCGCCCGCTCAACCTGTTCGTTACCGCCGGGCAGGTCAGCGATTACATCGGTGCTCGGGCTCTGCTCAGCAGCATACCAAACGTGGATTGGCTGCTCGGGGATCGCGGCTATGACGCTGATTGGTTCCGTGAAGCGCTATAAGACAAAAGGATACGCGCCTGCATCCCAGACCGTATGCAACGCAAGACACCGGTCAAATACGATAAGCGCAAATACAAACGCCGCAACCGGATCGAGATCGTGTTCGGCAGGCTCAAAGATTGGAGGCGCGTGGCGACACGCTACGACCGTTGTCCCAAGGTCTTCCTCTCAGCCTTCGCACTCGAGGCAACCGTTATGTACTGGTTATGAATCTTGACCCTAAGTAGAATTGGTCAAGTTGAGAACTCTGTCGGTTTCAGCGCCAAGCCTTGTTGCAACAAACATCATTGAGCCGCCTGGCGCTCTTTTTCCGGCCAGAATTCATCTACCACGACATATGCGATGATTACAAAGAAGGCGGCGCTGGCAACTTGCAAAACTCGAATGATGCTCTTGACGTCAGCCTCGTCTGAAAACGGTGCAACCGACCCGCCGTATACAATCAGAGCCGTTGTAATAGCAGAGCCGGCAGCGGCGGCGAGTGGGGCTTGAGATTTACCGAGTGCTCCGAGTGTCAGGCAAAAGAAAAAACACAGCAGAATGGGCATTAGAATAACCGGAGCTATTACGTTTATCTCATAGCAAATGATGGATACTGCCGCCCCAAGAAGGTTTGCCGTCAGCATTGCTTTTGCAACTGTTTTGCCTGCAGCGGGCATTGCCGCAAGTTGCTGGCTCAGCAGGGCGACAAAAAACAAAACAAGTAGTGCAGATGCGCCGGAAACAAAAAACGCCAAGGCAAACGGCACTGTTACAAGCGACATCCTGACTATACGGCGATGTGGGTCGAAGTTCGGCGACGATGCGGCCTTCTTCTGGGCCGCTGTTTGAGGTTCGGCGGGGATCAGCGCGAACATCAGTGTCGATACGAAGCCTGCGAACAGCAGGTTCAACGGTATCCAATACACGAGCACCAAAGCCAGGTCCTGTGATTGCAGAACCAGGTTCGGGATCATCAATGCTCCCATGAGAGCTATGACACCGGGTAATACTCCGGCGCCGGAAACTGACCACATGAAAGACAGGATTATTCCAATCGCCACCAGCATCAGAAATACAAGCGGATATGGTGAGAAAATTGACGACACCAGAAACGAAATGAACATCAACCCAATAGAGAAGACAAAGAGCTTCGCAAATGCTGTCAAAGGCAATGCGGCAGGTGCTTGCAGAAAAAGGGCGGCGAACACCGCCCCAACGACGGCAAGCGGCCACCCAAGAAATAGGCCCAATGAAAAGACGCCGGTAACACCCAGCGCAAGCCGGGTGACAGAGCGTTGGTCCTCAGTACGCATAGGACAGAATTGAAACCACGCGGATGTAGGTGCGACCTACGAGGTTCAGCAACGAGTTGTCGCTTAGGTACATGATCACATCGGCTTGCCCATTCAGTTGAAAGCGAAGGTCATCTTCGGCGCTTCCGGCTTCATAGCCAGGTAAAACGATCCTGACTGGGAATCTCTCAGGCTCGCGCAAAAAACCTTTAGTGCTTGGAGGGCTCGCCAATTGCCCGGGCACATCACCGCCACTTAGGGAAACAGCCGCACTAAAGCTCTCAATGACGCCGGGAATAACCTGACCTGGATGCATGTCCAACACGACATCAACCGGAGACCCTATCGAGGCTCTTCCTAGGTTGTTCTCGGAAAAATACGCCTCAATCCAGACGTCAGTTGCGTCCAGAAACGTCAACAGATCCTGGCCGGATCGCGCATATGTTCCGGGGGCTATCAGCAAATTCGAGATGACACCTGTCGCCGGAGCGCGCAACTCAGTCCACTCAAGGTTAAGCTCTGCATCCGCCAAGGCCGCCAACGCGCGCTGGATTTTCGGATTTTCAATCCCGTCGTCACCAAGTCTCTGTTTTGCTTTTTCCAGATCCGCTTTTGCGTTCTCATAGTTAGCCTCGGACTCCCCCAGTTGCCCTCGCGCATCATCGGCCTTTGAGACGGCAATCAACCCTTTCTTTTCGAGCGCAAATACGCGTTCCGTTTGGATGCGCATCGTATCCAGATCGCTCTGCGCCCTTGCCAGTTTGGCCTGTGCGGCTCTTACCTCTGCCGAAGATGCGCCCACTTCTTGAGTGGCTGCTTCAAGATCAGCTTCCGCCTTGTCGCGCTGAATCTCGTAGGGTCGCGCATCGATCCGGACAAGGACATCTCCGGCCGAGACAATCTGACCATTTTCGACCAATACTTCAGTCACAGTGCCAGTCACCTGAGGGACGATCTGGGTCGCCACGGCTTTTACTCTTGCGTTCCCGGTAAATGGCGTTTTCCGATCAGCGATCAGGTACCAGACAAGAAAAATCAGAATGACAGCCAGGGTTGTCCATATCGTCTTCCTCATTTCGCCGCACTTTCTGCAGCGCCCTCAGCTTCGGGCGAGGTATCAATCCAAACCTTGAACAGCTCATAAAAGACGGCGAAAAGAACCGGCCCCATAAAGACGCCGATCAAACCGTACGCCATCATACCTCCGAGAACACCGATGAGGATGACCAACATGGGAGTCTCGAGGCCTTTTGAGATGAACACGGGTCTTAGGAAACTGTCCATTATAGTGACGGGAACAGCCAGTATGGTGAAGATCAAAGCAGTTCCGCCGGACATGGAACTCCATGCGTAGATGATTACCGGTATAAGAACCAATCCGGGCCCGATTTGGATAATCGAGAGTATCAGGCAGATGAATGCCAATGTGGCGGCCGAAGAAATCCCAAACAAAGCCAACAGTATCCAAACGCAGACCGCTTGAATGGCAGCTACGCCAATCACACCTTTTGTAACGTTCCGAATAGTTGCGCCTGCCAGTGTTACGAATTCTCCACCGCGCGGAGCGAAAACACGGTTGGCAAAGCGCTGAAGACCCTGGACCATATTTGGCCCGGGGCTGAACAACGCCCCCATAATCAATACGGACAGAGCTAAGCCAAGAAGCCCGATGCCGATGCCCAACACCTTTCCAAACAGCGACTTGGTGATCTCAAGGATTTGCGCGCCATATTTCGTAAGCGCGCCGTCAAGATTGCGCTCAAACATCCCCCAGACATCGGAAATTTTGTCTCCAACCAATGGCAATTCCTTGAGGCCCTCGGGCGCAGGGGGGACTTTCAGCTCACCCTTGTCAGCTTGTTCCGCGAATTCAGCCCCTAGTTCTGCAGCACCAGACACCGCAGTTGCGACTGGCCCCAGGGTCAAAACAAGGCCCAGCAAAACCAAGATCGTTGTGGCAAGCTTTTTCCGACCTCCCAGCTTGGACTGCAGCCAATCAAATGCCGGGTAAAGCGCCACACAGAGGATAGTTGCCCAGATAACCACGCTTGCAAGCGGGGCCACCATGACCAGAGCGCTGTAGAGAAATAGTCCGAGAAAGAGCAATCGTATCGCTAGATCGACAATCTTTGCGTCCTGTGTCTTTTCCATTCCATCCCTCCATATATTTTTTTGAATGTTATACTCAAAAAACATAATATGTATATTTTTTTGAGTTTTAGTGATCATCTATCAGCTTGAAGGCGCAAATGAATCCAGGCCGCGGCTTGAGATGCACAGACGGGCCAATGCCTGTGCAGGAACTTGGTTTGGCTCATTTGAGTGTAGTCTATTAATCCGCTTTTTTGTCGTCTTGGGACAAGATTGTATCTGCCACTGTGGTCGCCGCGGTCACGAAGACACCGAGGCCCACGATGATGTAAATCATTGTGAAGATCTTCCCTGCCGCGGTTTCAGGTGAGAAGTCACCAAACCCTACGGTCGAAATTGTCACTACAGAAAAGTAGATTGAGTCGAGCCAACTCCAACCCTCGACAAAGTGGTAGAAGACCGAGGCCCATAAAATCATTCCAACCGTGAAGGCAAGAATGCCTTTCACTCTACCGTCTTTGAAAGCGACGCCTATCCCACGTGTTATTCTAGTTAGTGAGTTCATCCTGTCCTCGTCGTTTGAAGAATTCACATATAACAGTAATTAGATAAATGTGGGAAATCGAAGAAATCTGGCTGCCAATAGCTTGGGAATGCGTCGAGCCGCTGAAGTCGCAACCCCTGCAACGTGTCCAGTTCTGGTCGGTCAAACTCGCTTCAAGCCAGCTGATTGGAAGCTGGGTCAGCGGTTCAAAAGTTACTTTGTCATCTACCCGTGATTTAGCTGTCCGACCAAATCAGCGAGAGTTATCAGCTGTACGGTCAAGATCATTCAGAGGTCGGGAAATTTACCGACCATATAATCCATTAACCTAACAAATAAATGGTTTAGGTTGCCCAAGGTATGAATCGGAACATTAGGAGAAAAGCGTGCGGTACGTTGCAAAAGGTGTATTTGTTTGTTGCGCTGTCGCGTTTGTGGCTGTGTTAGCAGCTTGGCTTTTCCTGTCTTCTACGTTGTTTTCTTCTGTAAGGACCACCTTCGTTGAAAACCTGATCTCCAAGAAACTTGGTCAGGACGTCATCATAGAAGATGAAGTGCGTCTAGGCCTTGGCCGGCAATTAGAGGTGTCAGCGGCGGGGCTGGTACTGCCTGGTTCGCGGAGAGCGAACGAGAATCTGGCAGCAATCGACGAAATAGAGTTCGAAATTTCCACGCGCGACCTCTGGAACAGTAATCTATCGCTGAGCAACCTTTCTCTCTCGGGCGTTCACCTGAACCTGATCACAGGCAAAGACGGCGTCGGAAACTGGCAGTCCCTTTCCCAATCAGATGTAGAAGCCGGGCAAGCTGCTAAGTCTCCGAAAATGCCTTTGGCTGGAGTTCTAACGGACCATAAAATTGACCTGACCGAATTCACCGTTTTTTACCAAAACGATCTAAATGGGCTTGAGCTGGATCTGCAGCTTTCTGAGCTGCTTCTAAAACGCGATACGGAAACCGACGTTGCGACCGCAGTTGGGGCCGGTTCGCTAAATGGAGAGAGGTTTGATCTGAACGCGACATTCCCTGCGGAAGACCCGTTTCAGGTAGCGGTGAACTTCGAACAGATTTCGATTACCGCAGAGGAAACCCCCATAGAAGACGGGCTGCAAGTGAAGACGACCCTAGAGGTTGTAGAACTTGGCCAGCTTCTCGATATCCTGAAGCTTGACCGTGTCCTGGAAGGTTCAGGGAGCATTGGTGCAACATTCAAATCGGTCGACGGCATTGCCCGGATTGATGATCTAAGTGTTTTGACGGAGTTGGATGGCGGGCAAAGCCTCTCGCTGACAGGGCAAATCGGAGAATTGGGGAACCCGGAAGACGTATCGCTGACAACCCGCATTCGGTTGTACCCTGAAGATGCTGAACCGGGCACAGCCGCATCGCGGTATGATCTTAAACTTATCGCGGTCGACATGGTTATCGACAGCGTCCCCGGGCAGATTCCGCAGCGGCAAATGGTCATTAAGACCAACGGATTCACATTGGACACGTCTGGCGAGGGTCCGCCTCCGATCAAATTCTCCGAACTTTCCAGAACACCAGAAGGCACCTTAAGGGTCGGAAGCATCAACTTGAGAATTGGGAACCCGGCTGATCCGTTTATCATTTTGGACGGTTCGGTCGATGACGCGCTGCAGTTACAAGGAATATCAGCAGAAGGTCTAATGGGTATTCCGGCAAGCAGTTTGATCTCACCAGAACTGTTAGGACCGGACGACCAACTCGGCAGGTTTTCCGGCGACTTTCATTTGAATGGCGACATCAGTCAGCTTTCGTTGACGAATTTAGATGGAAAGACAAGTGAAACAGAAGTCTGGAACCTCGAAGTACACGGCACTGTCAAGAATGTACTCAAATTCGAGGACCTGGATTTGGCAATTGATGTTGAAGTCCCGTCAGGAGCGGACCTTTTGGAGGCACTATCGCTTGAACGTGTGGAAACCGGACAGGCTCGCCTTGAGATTGACCTCGCTAGCGAAGGCACCGATTGGAACGCGAGTGCCAATGTCGAGGTTGCTGAATCTGTCCTGGAAATTGTCGCCGATCTTGATGATGCAACAAGTGATCCTGTGCTGAAGGGTTCCATAGAGAGTGACCTGATAAAGATAGATCATATCCGAACCATCGTTCAGGCCGCCGCACAGTTGCGGAAGCTAGGCGGTACGGAGCCCGATGAGGAAGATGTCAATCAAGAAGCCGGTGGCACTAGCCCTTTAAGAGATGTGACGCTTAAACCAATTGGACGTTCAGTTCTTTTGTCCGGTATGGATATGGATGTCGACATTGACCTTTGGCACATAGAGGGTGCCAAAGGCATTAGCAGTTTGCAGAGCGAACTGACGCTTAACAAAAATGAGCTTAAAGCTGGGCCTTTGAAATTTGAATACGGTGGCGCTCATTTCGACGTCAGCGGGCAAATGGATCTATCGAACGACGCGCACCTGCTCACGTTGACCGGCAAGGCAGGCGGCTGGCAGCTGGATGATATTCTTCACGGTCTGAACTTCAAAAAAGGTGCAAGCGGTACGATTTATGCAGATTTTTCGGTGTCAGGAGGAACCGATTCACCCAAGCACTTTGCCAACAGCATGAACGGCAACGCCACAGTTTCATTACGTGATGGCTCGATCGAGACCCAGCTTTTGGATTTGGCGGGGCTGGGTGTGCTACCTTGGGTGTTTACCAAAGAAAAACAAAAGGTTGCCCCAATCATATGCTTGCGCGCGCCGATTAGTATCTCCAATGGAAGTATTTCGACGAAACAAACCACCTTGGAAACGGATCATGTCCAAGTTGTCGTTTTTGGCGGGGTCGATGTGGCTGGCAAGGTCTTGGATTTAGATCTACAGCCCCGTAAGATTGGCGAACCTCTTTCGAAAAGCCCCTGGCCAGTGACTCTAAAAGGCCCGCTAGCTAAGCCGAAAATCAAGGTCAAGGACGGCCCGAAGCGACTGAAACGATCAGATGGTGCAGACAAAATGCCTGCCAAAAGAAAACTCTGCGTACCGGATATTTTGCAACTGCAGTAGTGGTGGAGGCAGTTGGTTCAGGAACAATCTAGAATTAAAGAAAGATGATAATGCTCCCGAAAAGGGATTTCCGCTTTGAGCCCAGAGCCGCCGTCGCTGAGTGAATTGGCAGCTGCGAGCGCATTGGGCCGCTTACAACACTTTACCGACATTTGTCGCCAAGTTGTTCGTCAACTGCCAGAGTGAAAGGATCGGATGTCGGCTCTAAGCCTAGAGAGATAGATGCCGCCATTTGTAAGAAGGCTGTTCCCACGCCGCATGAAACTTGCACGCGACTAGAGCAATCTCGGGACCTACGGCACGCACCAGTTACTGTAGGCATTCGGGCCGCATGCGCCTTTCGCTATATGGGAGTTGCAAATCTCAGTTAGATCGCAGTCTTAGCGGATGTGCGGAATTGTAGGATTCTAGACAAAAGAAGACCGCCCAGGGCGTAGATAAAGAAGGTTCCAAAATCCAAATCAAAGCCTTCTATAGAAATGTCAAAACCCCTAAACAAGATCAATGGCATGTCGATATAGACTGACGTAAAAACAAGGGAGGCGGCGGCGAACCAAAGCGACTGGTTCCAAAGCCAGCGAAAGGATCGCCATGATCTTGCCGCTGCTGGTCGGCCCACAAACATAATTGCGAATGCGACGCCAAAGAAAAACGCGACATCATAGATGATCCCTCCGAAATCTATGATGCTATAGTTTAACATACTGATGCCGTAAGTTAGTGTTGCGATTAGCTGTAGTGCTAATTCGGCAAGTGCTGCGACGACGAAGAGGCGAAGCGCAAAGATGATTTCCTGACGCGTCCATTTGGCAAAAGAGAGTTTGTCGTTGAGATAGGCGTAGGTCAGTGACCCGCCCAGAACAAACCCGGCGGCGTGCCGAACCGAGACCACCACATCGTATTGCCAAGCCCGAAGTTCTGTTTCGGTTACATATTCGACGCCCATGACGATCAGGCTGAACGCTGCCCACACGATAAAGTATCCGATCCCCAAAAGGGTGGAGGCAACGAGATTCGCTGTTCTTGACCGTGTCGTGCGCCAACTGAATACGTTGAGCGCGTTGAATACCAAAATGGCGAGAAGTGCGCTCCAATAAAGGCGGTGCAAAACGAACCGGCCGACCTCTTGCACCACAGTGTCTTGGCCGCCGCCGAACAGGAAAAACGGGTCTTCTGCGACAACCCATCGAATTGCCGCCAAAGGGATGCACACCAGCACTGCCATCCAAAGAACACCAAACACATACCGGCTGGCTTTGCTTTGGCTTGCAGTCCTGTACATCACCGCCACAGGGCCATCATCAAGGGTGCCGGTTTCGCGGCATTCGGACGCTGCCGATTGTATCATCGTGATCACCGCGTCACGCCGGAACTGGAGGAAGAAGAATGACAACGCCATCAGAAATGGAAGGATCGAGATGATCACTGCGACCGTGCGATAGCTATCAAAGTCGGCGTGTTCTTCGACGATAACTGGAATTTCGATGGGGTCGTTGGCGACCGAAGGCTCAACAACCGGAGTGTCACTGGTCCGGTCTTCTCCTGAAGGGGGAAGGTGGCCCTCGCCGTCTACGGAAGGATCTTGCGGGATTACTTCGATCTCCTCCGGTACCAAGTAGATTACCTCGGAGCGTTCTGGATATTGAAACACGGTTTGTAAGTTTGGGACCACCAGCGCCAAATAGACCAGCGACCCCATCAAAACCGCGGCTATCGCAGTCGATGCGTCCGCCTGTCGGTCCAAAAAGCTGGTTACTGAAGCACGTCTTTCGCCAGCTCGTTGCAGAATTTCTTCGGCTGCATGTTCGTAATGTATGCTGGTAGGGTGCAGAAGTCCAAATTTCACTGCAGGGCTGAGACCTGCAAACAGGTCTTTGCCTCGCTGATCCAAGTGCTCCTCGAGACGAATCTTGTAGCTGGGTACGCCAAAGATCCGACGGATGAGAAGATAAGTGGCGACAAAATATCCACCGATGATCCACCAAAAGAGAACCGCAACAAAGCGATACGGAATCGGAAGCCAAAAAAAGCGCTTTAGCGGGTAGCCAAAGGTTTCAGCCAGAACACTGGAAAAATGCAGAAGGAGACTATTGCCTGCAAATTCGGCCAATGAGCCAACTAAATAAGCCGTGAGCAGGAACACCGTCGCGAAAAGAACGGCGTTAGATTTCATCAGTTCTTTGTAGACCTCCTGGGTGGCGGTTTCTATCACTTCGACATGTGCGAATGCGGCAAAGGTGATCACCACAAAGCCCGCAACCAAACGTCTGACAATATGAAGATTTCCGCTTATGGATGAAATAACATCAGTCATCTAAATACCCTTGGCTTCAATATTCCGCAGGGCGCTCAAAATTCGCGGCGCTTGCGTATACAAAGTCAAGTATAGCAAAAAAACGGCAGCACGAGAAATCGTGATGTAAACCATGTTTACTTGGGCAATCCGCCAGCAGTGTATAGAAGGTTGCGCTGTTGATCCAAACAAAGCTGTGTGCTAACACGTCGTAGGGTCCGAAGCCATTAACATCTTACTTTGGCGATGGAGTTGACACTATTAGGCAGAATAAAGCAGACCTCCAACGAAATCTCTCGAACGGCAGGAATGTCCCGCGATGTGTGAATTCGTTAGCAGTTAAATTATGCGCTTGCAGCGAATGACCGCAAAGCAGGCTGCTACCGCAGAATCTTGCTTGGGTGTTCAATGTCCGGTATGGGCCGCCCGCGAAGACGGCCCCTCCATTCTATATCTCAATGGCTTCTGCGATGGCCAAAGCGTCTTCCAGCTCAACACCCAAATATCGAACAGTACTGTCCATCTTGGTATGTCCCAACAGGAGCTGGACGGCCCGCAGGTTGCCAGTCTTTTTGTAGATCTGTGTGACCTTGGTGCGTCGCATTGAATGCGTACCATAGGCTGTTGCCTCAAGACCTATAGATGTAACCCAATCGCGAACGATCCGTGCATATTGGCGCGTTGAAATGTGTAACCGCTCGTGGAAGCGGCCTGGCCACAGAAATTCAGAACCAACCATAAGAGGGTCCTCCATCCATTTCGCAACTGATGCTCGAGTGCCTTCCGAGATTTCAAATCGAACTGGCTTCTGAGTCTTGCTTTGCAGAACAGATGCGCGTTCCTTGATCTGACCGGACGCCATCACATCCACAACTTGCATGCGAACGAGGTCACAGCCCCGAAGCTTGCTATCAATTGCCATATTGAAAAGAGCGAGGTCTCTGTGGTTTTCGGCGAGTTCAAGGCGAACTCTTATCGCCCAGACATGTTTCGGTTTCAGTGGGCGCTTCTGTCCGACGATCCGGCCCTTGTTCCAAGCAGGGCGAAGTGCGCGAATGGCAGGTAAATTTGGTGTTTCCATGACTGATCCTCCGATCCGCCATGCCCTCCCAGAACGACAACCCGACGTTGACGGCCAATCATATCACAGGATGCCGCATTGCATTCGAGGTCGGTTCGGAGCCCAAAGTGCATGATGCTGCGCTTGAACGAATGGCTGCTTTTGTGGAAAGGCTGCGACCAGCCCATTGAATTGATGGTTTTGTGGAAACCTGGACTTGAGCAATGCGAGTTCTACGGGCCTGCATGAGATCTCCGGTATTTTTCTTGACCAAACGGTTAAAAAAGTAATTACTCTTACGAAACCCTGGGGAGGAACGATACGATGATTAAAACAACAAGTCTTAGCCGCCGCAGATTTATGGCGACGACCGCGGCAACATCGCTGATGCTTGGGGCCGGACGTGCCACGGCCGCAGAACCAATCAAGACGGCAGGTATCTATACGGTACCCGTCGAACAGCAGTGGGTCAGCCGTATTCATCAAGCGGCACTTGCAGCGCAAGATCGTGGCGACATAGAGTATTCGTTCTCTGAAAATGTCAGCAACACAGATTATACACGCGTGATGCGTGAATATGCCGAGGCGGGTAACACGCTGATCATCGGTGAAGTCTTTGGCGCGGAACAAGAAGCCCGCGAAGTCGCAGCGGAATATCCGGACGTGGCATTCTTGATGGGCTCAAGTTTTAAAGAAGACGCCGCGCTGCCGAATTTCTCGGTCTTTGACAACTATATCCAAGACGCATCGTACTTGTCTGGCATCATTGCCGGAGCAATGACAGAGTCTGGAAATATCGGCATGGTTGGCGGCTTCCCGATCCCCGAAGTGAACCGCCTGATGCATGCATTCATGGCCGGCGCGCGCGAAATGAACCCGGACATCCAGTTTCAGGTCAGCTTTATCGGTAGCTGGTTTGATCCGCCAAAAGCCAAGGAAACAGCATTTGCGATGATCGAAAACGGTGCAGATATTCTTTATGCCGAACGTTTCGGGGTATCAGATGCTGCGCAGGAACAAGGTATTCTTGCCATCGGAAACGTCATTGATACGCAAGCTGACTACCCCGAGACCGTTGTGGCATCAGCGATTTGGCATTTTGAACCAACACTGAACAAAGCAATTGCTGAAGTTCAAGCGGGGAGCTTTGCGGCCGCTGACTATGGTGTCTATTCCTTTATGATCGAAGGTGGGTGCAGTCTGGCCCCATTGGGCACGTTTGAAGGAAAAGTTCCGGAGGCGGCACTTGCGTTGGTTGCGCAGCGAGAGGCCGAAATCAGGTCCGGCGCGTTCTCGGTCGTGATCAACGACAGCGAACCATCGTCGTCTTAATCGATCATGTCCAAGGACGCAGTTGAGGCTCTTTCCCTTAACGCCATTACCAAACGATTCGGAGAGCTGATCGCGAATGATGCGGTCAGCCTTTCCGTGAACGTCGGGGAGGTTGTCGCCCTGTTGGGCGAGAACGGGGCGGGCAAGACAACCCTGATGAATATCCTGTTTGGCCAGTACACGGCCGATAGTGGAACCGTCCGTGTATTCGGAGAGACCATACCGCCGGGCAATTCGCGTGCGGCTTTGGACGCAGGTGTCGGCATGGTGCATCAACACTTCACGCTTGCAGACAACCTGACCGTTCAAGAGAATATCACCTTAGGGGTCCATTCACTTCTGCGCCCAAGTTTGGGACGGTCAGCCGCGAAGGCGCGGATTGTGGCGTTATCAAAGAAGTTTCACTTGGCCGTCGAACCGGACGCACGTGTTGGCACACTCTCAGTAGGCGAGCGTCAGAGAGTTGAAATTCTCAAGGCACTCTACCGTGACGTCCGTATTCTTGTTCTCGATGAACCGACAGCCGTGTTAACCCCACAAGAGACTGATGATCTGTTCGCGACCCTTAGGCGTGCCGTCGCTGAAGGGCTATCGATCATCTTCATTTCACACAAACTCCACGAAGTCATGGCGATTGCAGATCGTGTTGTTGTGCTGAGGCACGGGAAGATGGCGGGCGGAGTAAAAACAGGTGGCACCGACAAGAACGCCTTGGCCGCGATGATGATGGGGACTGAAGCAACACCACCGGAAGTGCTTCCCTCGAAACCCGGTATGCCGCTGCTCGCGCTCCACAAAGTCACAACTCCTAATGTTGGAAGCGCCCCGGGTTTGAAAGCAGTTTCATTGGCTTTAAAAGCGGGTCAGATTGTCGGCTTGGCGGGTGTGTCTGGCAACGGACAGGCTGCAATGGCCGATGTCGTTGGTGGTTTGCTAAACCCAAGCGATGGACAGATCAACCTGGGTAGTAGAACCGTTCACAGATGGACACCCCGTATCGCGGTGCAAAGTGGCATCGCGCGTATCCCAGAAGACAGGCACAAGACTGGCACGATTGCTGATTTTGACCTTGTGGAAAACGCCATTTTGGAACGTTACAAATCTAGTTCCTTTAGCAAGGGTGGTTGGCTGAATTGGCGGAAATCTAGGGCCTTTGCGGACGGTATTGTTGAGAAGTACGATGTGCGATGCCCCGGATCGGATACGCCGATCCGTCTGCTGTCTGGCGGAAATATGCAGAAGTTGATCCTTGGCCGTGTGCTAGAGGCCGATCCGCAGATCATACTGGCAAATCAACCTGTTCGCGGTCTTGATATCGGGGCGGTCAACTATGTGCACAGCCAGTTGCTGGCGGCACGTGAAAGCGGTGCTGCGGTGCTATTGATCTCTGAAGATTTGGATGAAGTTATGGCGCTATCCGACGTAATTCATGTCATTGCAGACGGGCGACTTTCTCCAGAATTTAAGCGAGGTGAAATGACACCTGCCCAACTTGGGCTTTGGATGGCCGGCCAAGGATTTGAAGCGGACATCGCCCATGCGTCTTGAACCGATCAAGAACCCGACGCTGGCCCGCAAACTCGTCCCACCAGCAATTGCGCTTACGTCAACCGTTGTGATTGCTTCGCTTTTGGCAATGGTTGCGGGCGCGAACCCTTTTTCTGTTATTGGGTTGATCCTGAAGGGCGCGTTTGGCTCGCAATTCGCGATCCTTGAAACACTTAATCGAGCAACGCCGTTGATTTTCACCGGTCTTGCTGTTGCTGTCGCGTTTCGCGCCAAGTTTTGGAACATCGGTGCGGAAGCACAACTTTATGCCGGTGCACTTGTGACAGTCCTACTCGGGACCGGACTGTTGCCCTGGCCAAGCTTTGCGATCCTACCCATTATTGCCATCGCATCCATCATAGCGGGAGCTATGGTTCTTGTGGTGCCCGCGCTTCTCAAAACGCGGTTCGGCGTGGATGAGGTTGTCACGACACTGCTGTTCAATTTCATTTTCCTTCTGTTTATCTCAATGCTCCTTGAAGGGGTGCTCAAGGATCCGATGGGCATGGGGTGGCCGAAATCGGCCCGCATCATACCCGAAGCGAAATTGCCGAGAATTGTTGATGGGCTGCGCCTGCATTGGGGGTTCGGGTTGGCGATCTTATCAGCCGTTTGCATTTGGGTTATCCAGACCCGCAGCACTTTGGGATATGAAATGCGTGCCGTTGGATTGAACAAGGATGCGGCTGCCTTTGCTGGTATTCCAGTCAACGTCGTGATCGTGAAAACGGCACTCCTCTCTGGCGGTCTTGCAGCATTGGCAGGGTTTTCCGAGGTGGCCGGACTAAAGGGAAGTCTAACGCTCGATCTGTCACCGGGGTTTGGTTACACGGGGATCATCGTCGCGATGTTGGCTTTACTGAACCCACTTGGTGTGGTCGTAGCGGCGTTGTTTGTCGCGGGCATCTTTGTGGGCGCTGACAGCATGAGCCGCGCCGCTGACGTCCCGACGTATCTGGCCGATATCATGCTTGCGACAGCCCTTCTTCTTATGGTGCTGGCAATCATGCTGACGCGGTTCCGCGTGGTGAGGGACTAGCTATGGAAATTATCGAGATCCTCTTTACAGCCAGCTTTTGGGCCGCAGCAATTCGCATCGCGAGCCCTTTGATCTTTGCAACGATGGGGGAGTTGATTTGCGAACGCGCGGGCGTGCTGAACCTTGGTATAGAAGGCATCATGGTCGCCGGTGCATTTGCCGGCTGGATGGCCGTCTACTCGGGCACCGGGCTTTGGACCGGTGTGTGTGTCGCGATGCTGGTGGGAATGTTATTCGGCCTGCTGCATAGTACACTCACGGTGCCGTTTGGCTTGTCTCAGCATGTGGTCGGCCTTGGCGTCACGCTGCTGGCGACGTCTTCGACTTATTTTGCATACCGGCTGGCGTTGCCAGAGGTCACAAGCCCGCCAAAAATCGAAGCGTTCAAACCTTTTGAGATCCCGGTCTTGTCAGACATTCCGCTGCTTGGCCCTGCGTTGTTTTCGCAAACCCCGCTTACTTATCTTGCCTTCATTCTTGTTGGGGTCGTCGGTGTGGTCCTCTATCGAACGCCCCTTGGCCTCGCTGTACGCGCTGCCGGTGAAAATCCCGCGGCCGTTGCGGCCCAGGGTCTATCCGTCACATCAATCCGCATGGGGGCAGTTGTCGTTGGCAGCGGTTTAATGGCAGTCGGCGGCTCTTTCTTGACCATGTCGGCATTCGATAGTTTCTTTTTTGAAATGGTAAATGGCCGTGGCTGGATCTGTATCGCGCTGGTTGTCTTTGGATCGTGGCGGCCGGGCAAGGCCCTGCTTGGCGCAGTTCTTTTCGCGGCTTTTGATGCGCTGCAGATCCGAGTACAGCAAACAAGTCTGGGCACCCAGATCCCTTACCAGATTTTCCTGATGATGCCTTACATCCTGTCCATACTCGCGCTTATCCTGATGTCACGGCGCGCCGAAGTGCCCGCCGCGCTCATGGTTCCGTTCAATAAAGGAGAACGCTGATGTTTGATCTGATCGTCAAAGGCGGCACGCTGCCAGATGGACAAGTCTCAGACATCGGGATTTTGGGCGATAGGATTACTGCAATCGGTTCACTTGAAGCGGCAGAAGCAGGTCAAGTTGTGGATGTAACTGGCGACTTGGTCAGCCCGCCATTTGTCGACCCGCATTTTCACATGGATGCAACTTTGTCCTACGGTCTGCCTCGGATCAACAGCTCCGGCACACTTCTGGAAGGTATCGGGCTTTGGGGCGAACTCAAGCAAGTCATGACCCAAGATGCGATCATCGCCCGTGCGCTCACCTATTGCGATTGGGCCGCGAGCATGGGACTTTTGGCAATTCGAAGCCATGTTGATACCTGCGACGACCGGCTCTTGGGGGTCGAGGCCCTGCTCGAGGTGCGTGAGCAGGTCAAAGACTATATTGATCTACAACTCGTGGCTTTCCCACAAGACGGTTTTTACCGCGACCCCACTGCACGCGATAACACCATCCGCGCCTTGGACATGGGTGTTGACGTTGTCGGGGGAATCCCGCATTTCGAGCGCACCATGGCTGACGGTGCGGCAACGGTAAATGAGCTTTGCGAAATCGCAGCTGCGCGTGGTTTGCAGGTTGATATGCACTGCGACGAATCCGACGACCCACATTCACGCCACATCGAAACACTCGCATACGAAACGCAGCGATTGGGCCTCAATGGCAGGGTCGCGGGATCGCATTTGACGTCGATGCATTCGATGGACAACTACTATGTCTCGAAATTGCTGCCGCTAATTGCCGAAGCCGAAATCAACGTGATCCCAAATCCGCTAATCAATATTGTTCTACAGGGACGGCATGACACGTTTCCGAAGCGACGCGGTTTGACGCGCGTTAAGGAAATGTTGGCCATGGGGATCAATGTCGGATGGGGGCAAGATTGCGTGCTGGACCCTTGGTATTCGCTGGGCACTGCCGATATGCTCGATGTGGCCTTCATGGGGCTACACGTCGCGCAAATGACCAGCCCTGAAGACATGCGGGCCTGTTTTGATATGGTCACTGTAAACAACGCCAAAACGATGGGTTTGACAGACTACGGGCTGCACGTCGGAGCTAAGGCATCCTTGGTTGTACTTGATGCCAGCAACCCAATCGAAGCCCTTCGCCTGCGTTCTGCCCGACTTTGTGTTATCGCCAATGGCCAAGTTATTAGCCAGTCGCCTCGGGCCGACGCAACGCTATCTCTGTCAGGACGCCCAAAATCATCGAGAAGAAGGCACGGCTCAGACATTGCGTAATTCCGGACGCACCGACACCGGTATTGAGTGGCAAAATCGTTGGATGCGGAATGATTGTCGCTAGATATGGAATCCCTATAAAGCGGCCATTGACGCACTTGCAGCGAATTCAAGCTCCGTCCGCAGTACAGTCGTCCTAATAACTGAAATGCTGCGCGTCGCACCAACGGCAGCTATGACGGGCCGCACCGCAGCACTGCAGAAAGTGAGTGAAGGTCCGGAATGGGCCGAGTCTCCACATCGTCAACGCCTTGCTGACCTACACTCGCTTATCATCCGATGAAATTAGAGTGATCCCCGTGCCGGGTTTTGCTAGTGGATTGGGGTAGCCATGTCGTTGACGTGGCTTCGCGTTTCTTTCTAGGCCACGGCGTCGTGGGGCACTTCCCACGGAGCGACCCAATCGCCTTCGATCTGCAGCGTGACGCCAGCGTCTTCCTCGATCAGCTTGCAGACGGTCATCTCGCCAGCATCCACGCCATAGCGTTCACCCGCTTCCTTGAACCGGTCGTGGCAGGCATCGGTCAGCTCGGAGCGAGTGCCGGTGGCGTCCATCAGTTCCTTGATCAGCGCCAGATCCTTCAAGCAGAGTTTCAACGGGAAGGACGGATCATAATGGCCTGCAAAGATCGACGGCACATCGTGCTGCATGACAAAGCTGTCGGCCGCGCCGCCTTTCATCACGTCCCACCAGACATCGGGGTCGATCCCGGCCAGCTTGGCGGTCACCATGGCTTCACCAATGGCAGTGGCATGGATCTTCCAAAGCTGGTTGTTGACCAACTTGGCGACGTAACCGTTGCCATATTGACCGACCTTTCGGACTTCGCCCATGGCTTCAATCACCGGGCGGGCCTCTTCGACATGAGCGTCTTCACCGCCGACGAACATGGGCATGTCACCACGAATGGCCGCGTCTACAGAACCGGTCACCGGCGCATCCACGGGTTTGCCGCCCTTGGCGACGAAATCCTTAGTCAATTCGCGCATGAAACCGGGCGACGAGGTGGTCAGATCGATCCAGATCTTGCCGGCGCAGTCCCCGTGGATCAGGCCGTTCTCGCCTTTCAGAACCGCCTCGCAATGCGGAGGGCCAAAGACCATTGAAACGACGCAGTCAACCTGACCGATCATAGCTTTCGGGCTATCGGCCCAAGTTGCACCCATGGCGATGTGATGCTCGGCCGCCTCACGACGCAGATCAAAAACATAGGTTTCAAAACCCGCGCGGATGATGTTCTTGGCAGCGTTACCGCCCATGGTTCCAAGACCGATGAAGCCGACTTTCATGATAGAATCCTTCCTTATGCCGGTAGCTTTCTACGGATGCGATGTATCATCAGTAAAACAATTTTGACCAATCAATGATATTGGAATATCCAATACTTCATGTATGATATCGATACGAAACTTCTGCGGTCTTTTCTCTCAGTTGCCACCGAACGCAGCTTTTCCAACGCGGCCAGTCGCTTGGGATACTCGCAGGCGACCATGTCGCAACGCATTCGTCAGCTCGAAGGGCTGTTGGGCGTTACATTGTTTGAACGCGGCTATCACAGTGTTGTCCTCACCCCCGGTGGCACCGAGTTGTTGCCCCATGCCCAGCGAGTGGTAGACGAGCACGACAACTTCCTGAACCGGGCTCGCAAAGGGCAGGTGTCAGGCAATGTGCGACTGGGGATTGCCGAGGACTATGTTTTACCGATGTTGGCCAATCTTCTGAAGCGCGTACAGCAAATTTATCCCGGCATCGAGTTGAGCATTGTTACTGGGCTCAGTCGAAACCTGTGCCAGCAGGTTGAAGCCCGCAATCTGGATCTGGCAGTGGTGACACTACCAGAGACCAAACCCGGGGCGCATGTGCTGGCCGAACCTGAGTTGAAATGGGTAGCCGCCCCCGGCTTCCGACATGGAGAGGGAACGCCCTGGCCTATTGCCTTCTTTCCTGAGGGCTGTGCGTTCCGCGCCGCGGCCAAGAAATGTCTTGCTGAGCAAGGCATAGCGTTTCGTGAAGCTTTGGTCAGCCCCAGCGGGCAGGTTATTCAGAGCGCCGCCGCCGCGGAAACCGCTATTACCGTCATGGCATTGGGGACCATTCCTGTTGAGCTGCGCCCGCTTTCCAAGAGTTACCGGCTCCCTAACTTGCCAAGGACTTGCATTCAAATTGTAGAACGCGATATGGGTCTGTCCAGCGCAGCCCTTCAAATCAAGGAACTGGTGATAAGCGCTTTTTGACTTGCCATTCAAACAATCAGTGCTGGCCCTGACGGTGACGTCGCCATGACCCTAAGCTGCGCTGCGCTGCGCTGCGACGCTTGACGATCCGACGAACGGCAGTTGTGGGCTGCCTTGAACGGGCTCGACGGCTCACGTTGGGCCGATGCTGCGCTGCCTCGAAGGTCGGCAACGAGCCCATAAACTACTGATGCCGCACCAAGGACAAATGGCTGCATCTCACGCCGATGCTGACATCTCTGAGGAAATGTGACCCAAGCCGGTTTTGGATTTTTGCCAGCTCGATTCTTGCTGCCACGATCCGTTGCCGACCTGGGTCTTATCAGTTGCAATTGATGTAGAACTTAACCTCCGTTTGAGTTCGCCAGTGGTGGCTGGGCGAAATCATTGGTTGGCGGTGTCAAATCCTCGGCTCCGGTTCCGGGCATCAATTCGAACCCAAGATCAAACTGGTCCAGAGTCGAAGCCAGTTGCGACACAACATCCCTGTTGCCTTCGGATTGGGCAGTACCGTCCGCCAGCATATCGACAAGCCTGCTCTCGCCGGTCATGACTTTCTCTAAATCCGCCCGGCTCAAACTAATCGACAGGTCTGCATCGGGTGCTGTTCGATCAACGATATGGGTCAGTGTAGCGTTACTCATCTCAACCACGATGTTCGCATCCCGATCCGGGATCGACAGGTTGATCGTGAACTCCATATCCGCCGCCTTTTCGCTGTTGACGCGAATGGCTATGAAATCAAGCCACATTGACGTCTCCATTGCCCGGATCGTGTCAGGGCCTGTGGTTTCGATGGTTGCACCTTGTGGAATACCATTGCGCAGTTCATAAGCGGCCCCAAGGAACGAGTTGCGGACCGAAGGGCTTTCTTTCTGATACCCGATCTGTTCGAACGCATCGGCCAATAGATCCTTGGCTTGCTGGTTTTCAGGTTCTGCATAGACCAGCTTATTCAGAATCTCGGTTGCGTGCAGGTACTGACCGGCGTCGTACAATTCCTGCCCTTTGGTCAGGATCGGCGCAGCGCCGCCCATCATTTCAACAAACAACGGTGCACTGTCCTTTGGCGACAAGGGTGTCAGAGTTGTCGGATTTGCATCCCAGTACCCGAGGTAGCGGTTGATGACAGCGCGGCTGTTATGCTCAACCGAGCCATGATAGCTGCGCGCGGCCCATTGCTGCTGAAGACTTTCCGGCACCTCGTAGACGTTGTGGACTTCATTGATGGTTACACCCTTGTTGGCCAGGTTCAACACGCCGTTGTTGAGGTTGGCATAGGTGTCGCGCTGTGCACGCATGACCTCTTGAATGCGGTCATTGCCGAAGCGGGGCCAGGAATGTGAAGCGAACATCAAATCGGCATCTTGTCCAAATTCATACAGCGCGTCGTTGATATGCTTGGACCAGCTGAGTGCATCGCGCACAAGTGCGCCACGCAGGGTATAGATGTTATGGATCGTACCGGTGATATTCTCCGCAGCCCAAAATGCCTTGAGATCGGGGAAATAGGTGTTCATCTCTGCCGGAGCTTCGGTGCCGGGTGTGTTTTGGAAGATCATGCGCACGCCGTCGATGGTGATCTCTTCGTAGTCATCCGATACATAGCGGGTCGGCTCGATCAGGCCGGTTGTTCCAGCAGAGATATTTTTTCCGATCGACTGATCCACATGGCCATGCGGATCGCGCGGCAGCAGAACGCCGTATTGGAAGAACAGGCGACGGTTCATCACATTACCGGCATAGACATTTTCGGAAACCGCATGTTCCATGAAGCCTTCGGGTGCGATGACTTCGACGCCATTGGCCACGTCTTCGTCGGTGATGACACCACGTACACCGCCATAGTGGTCGGCATGTGAATGTGAATAGACAACCGCCTTGACTGGCAGTTCCCCAACAGTGTCATTCAGCAATTTTAACGCAGCAGCTGCTGTTTCCTTAGATGCCAGCGGATCAAAGATGATCCAGCCGGTATCCCCCCGGATGAATGAAATATTCGACAGATCAAAGCCACGCACCTGATAGATCTTGCCTTCCAGAATCTCGTAAAGACCATAGTTCATGTTCAGGATCGCCTGACGTTGCAGCGATGGGTGGATCGAGTCGAAGTCCTGCCCGTCTTCCAACAGGAAGTCATAGCTGCCGATATCCCATGCAACGGTGCCGTCTTCGGTTTTGATTTGGCGATAATCGGGAACTGCGATCAGACCTTTGCGGCTTTCTTCAAAATCGCGCTGGTCTTCAAACGGAAGAGAGTCGCGCATCTGTTCCTGATATTCGACTGTAAATTTCGATGGCATCTTGCCTTTTGGATCAAAATGCTCCTGTGCGACCCCAGCGCCAGCAGTCAAAATCGAAAGTGCGGTGGAAAGAAAAAGTGTATGTCGGCGTGCCATGTTCATACGGTTCCTGTCGAGGTGAATTCAAATAGCGAAAGCGGCAAGGAAACAGCGACAAAACCACATCACGAGGAAAGATCTGGTCGTTCGCATGGGACGGCAGTTATTTTCAACACAAAAACCGTTTCCTTGACTCTCCGGCACCTGCCTGCGCGGCAAACTGCACGTTCCTGCTAACCTGAGAATTGGATTAAGGAAGTGCGAACATGTTGCAACTTGTGCTCATTCCCATATATCAAGGTGGCCGTAGTGATCTGAGTCTTTGATTTGTGTAGACTTTTTACAGAACTGGGATTCTTAGGGTGGACTTGTCGGAAAATGAAATTCGGGCGCAGTTGCATCGCCTTTTGACGCATCACGATTTCACCGCCACCCCCCAACGCCGCGCTTTTCTTTCTTATATCGTGGATGAGTATCTGGCCGGACGCGCGGGTCAAATTAAAGGTGTGTCCATCGCCATGTCCGTTTTCGGACGGGATGAAACCTTCGATCAGCAGGTTGATCCGATTGTTCGGCTTGAAGCGCGGCGCCTGCGTCAAGATATTGACGGCTATTATGCTGGACCTGGCCGATCAGATCCTGTTCGATTGACCATTCCCAAGGGGGGCTATGCACCGCGGTTTGAGAGCGTTGCGCCCTCAGCAGAACCAGCACCAGAACCGCCTGAGACTCCTCTTGATTATGGCCTCAGTTCCCGACGCGTTCTCAGCGTCGGATTGGCTGTTTTAGGGGCTTTGGTATTTTGCGCCTCGATCTGGGTTTCTTTTTTGGGATCATCCACAAGAACGCCTCAGCTCTCGGTTCAATCGTTGCCGCAGGGTCCTGTGGTCGTAGTGCTGCCATTTAACACTCTGGGTGAAGGGCCGAGTTATTTTGCCGACGGCATTACACAGCAACTGACCAGCGAGTTGGTCCGGTTCCGCGATATTTGGGTTCTCCCTTTGGGCAGCGTCCAGCGATTTTTACAAGGCGGAACAGATTCACAAGCTTTGCGTACGGAGTTCGACGCGGATTTCGCGCTGGAAGGCAGCGTCATGGACAAGGGCAACACGATACTGCTGTCTGCCCGTCTCATAGACCTCAAGAGTCAGCGATACGTCTGGGTTCACGAATACAAAGTGGGGAGCTCACCCAGCGACATCTATGCCGCGCAAGATATGGTCATACAGGATGTGATCGGAAAGCTCGCAGGTAAGTACGGTGTACTAACACAAGATGCGATGAAGACGGCTGCCCGAACTCCACCTAGCAACCGCGATGCCTACGACTGTGTGCTGAGCTATTACAGCTATCAGGTGACAATTGATCTTGACCGGCATCACGCGATCAAGGCCTGCATTCTGAGGGCGCTTGAAGAAAACTCCGATTACGCCGAAGCATGGGCGGTTTTGTCCAACCTTTATCTACAGCAGATCCGATTTGGTCTTGGGGGAGGCCGCCAGGAGCTTCTTACCGCCGCAGATGAGGCGGCGCATCGGGCTGTGGAGATTGATCCAAATTTGGCTGCAGGGCATTTGATGCTGGCCAACATGCGCTTTGTTCTTGGCGACATTCAAGGGTTTCGCCAAGCTGGCCAGGTCGCGATTGGCTTGAGCCCAAATGATAGCGCAGTATTGGCACATTACGGAATGAGATTGGCCTTCAGTGGCGAATGGGACGAAGGGCTGACCTTCGTGGAACGAGCCATCGCCCTGAACCCGGTACATCCGCACTGGTATCGTTTTCCGAGTGTTTTTTATGAGTTCGATCAGGGAAACCACCAACAGGCCCTGACGCTTCTAGATCAAATCGACATGCCGAACTTCTTCTGGACTCACCTGTGGAGCGCGGCCTTGAACGGTGAGTTGGGGCATCAACAAGCGGCCCAAGCATCACTGAACGAATTGCAGTCACTGCAGCCAGATTTTGCGTCAGAGGCGCCCGAAATTTTGTCAATCTGGCAATTGGATGAATCGTTTCAGAGGAATCTGATGAATAGTCTTCGCAAAGCAGGCCTGGAAACTGAAGACATTTGATTGAGCGAAAATTTCAAAGTCCGGAATTCTGAATGTCGCTGCCGTTGGTTCGAACACGGCGAAAGGTAACTTTGTCCCGCTGTACAGTCGTCCTGATAACTGAAATGCTGCGCGCCGCACCAACGGCAGCTATGACGGGCCGCACCGCAGCATTGCAGAAAGTGAGTGAAGGTTCGGAATGGGCCGCAGCGCGACAGTCAGGGTTTGTCTGAAAAAGTGAAATTGTACAGCCTGTCGATGACCGCTCTAAAGCCCAAAACGGAACCCTTTTTTCTCGATGTTTTCACTTTAAGTTCTATTGTTCTCGATGCCCGCACAGGCTCCTCCGCCGTATCTTAGAACCGCTGACTCCCACGACCCTCAAGCCGAGTGATTAGACGTTTTGCTCAGATAATCCCTGGTTACAGGTACAACCATCTGACCTCGGCTTAACTGAAACTGAAATACAACCAAGCCCTGTTCCGAAAAGGCCATCTCGGATACGATCAGATAGTATCGCCACATTCGCAGAAACCGATCATCGTAGAGGTCGCGGATCGATTCCAGATTGGCCTCGAACTTTTCCTGCCAACATTGAAGCGTTCGCGCGTAGTGGCCGCGCCAGACTTCAACATCTGTGGTCACCAAGTCCTGCTTTTCAATCTCCTTCATGGCTTCGGACATTGATGGTGCATATCCGCCGGGAAAAATGTATTTGTGAATCCATGGTGACGTTCGACCGGGTGGGGTGGATCGACCGATTGTATGCACCAATGCGACGCCATCCGGTTTCAGATTCTCACGCAGCTTGCGAAAGAAAGTTGGATATTGGGGCCGACCAACGTGCTCCATCATTCCGACCACAACGATACGATCAAATTCTTCGTTGACGTCCCGATAGTCGATCAGGCGGAATTCGACCATATTCCCGACACCTGCCGCTTCGGCTCTTCTTTTTGCATATTCCAACTGCACTTTGGACAAGGTCACACCAACCACCTTCGCTCCATAGTCTCGCGCCAAGGTAATTGACATGCCGCCCCAACCACAGCCGATATCCATCACTGTCATTCCTGGTTCGATTAAGAGCTTCTTGGCTATGTGCACCTTCTTTGCTACCTGGGCCTCTTCGATGCTTTGCCCCGGGTCTGAGAAAAAGGCGCAGGTATATTGAAGGTCCTGGTCGAGAAAAAGTTCATAGAGATCAGCGGAAAGGTCATAATGATGTTCGACATTTCTGCGCGCGATATGAACGGGATTATACTGTGCGATACGTCTAAGTGACTTGCGCAGCCCTGTAACCGACGTGCCGTAACGCCCACCACCATAGTTGTTTGCATTGCGCACAATTAGCGAAACAAAGCCGCGTAAATCGTTTTGCGAAATTGTTAGAGTCTCATCCATATAGGCTTCGCCCAAGGCGAGATCGCCGTTCATTACCAATTTGCGCGGAAGCGCTTTGTCGTGGAGGGTTATGGCTGAACTGGGTCCTTTTCCGCGGCCATAGGTGCTACAACGCCCATCCGGCCAAGTCACCGCAAGCTCACCTTCCTGGATGATCTTGGTCAAAAGGCGGTCAAGCAACGACACCCACAATGTGACATCCTCCAATGCTCCCAAGATTAGACTACACTCCATGGCGATGGCACAAGTTGAAGGAGCATATTATGTCCGCTTAGCCCGCAGAGCAGTCGGTCATGCGCGTAGATCATGCCACATTGATTAGGTATGTTCCCAAATACTCGCCGATGATCGCCGCGCGAGCATAATCGAAAAAGCGCCCTGCGCTGAATTCCTGCCGCATGGACTAAACATATCTGTGTGTTCCGCGCATGTGTGTGTTCGGATCCTTCGCATCCGCACCCGCTAAGCCGGATGGCATCGAAGTCGTCCATATGATCTGAATGAAGCAGTTCTCTAGCGCTACAACTTCGGGCTTTCGGTTGTTTGCTGTGATCGCTGGACAAATGTGTCCAGCATGTCGCTAACTCTGGCCGTTTTAAAAGTTTGCAAACAACCGTTCAGCACCCGAAAGAGCGACGATTGCAGATAGTTTTCGAATGAGAGGCCTGTTTTCGCTTGTTTTTATTGAGTACTCTAAGTGCGACGAAAATTTCATAAGAAAATTCGCCGTGAAGCTGCTTTCAATCAGTCCAACATGCAGAAAATTCTGCAACGATGTTTGAATTCATCGGGCCCAATTCTGATCCTGATGAATTCACGCAACAGGAACCGCCCATGATGTCTGACCCAACAGAGTTTGCAGGAATGGCGGCACTCTCGACCAGCGAGGCACCGTCGCTCTCCTTGAATAATCAAAAAATTGCTTCCGGAACGCCATGTCGCGAGGGTATTACGCGCCGCGGCGACGGCTCACGAAAACGCTCCAACAATAGGATTGGAAACAAAATGCCATCAGGCCGTTGCTGACTTGATTAACGCGATCATAGTCACCAAAAACACGGTTCGATGTTTGTGACACCGCGCGGTAGTGGTTTGGCTCCCGACCTTTGAAGTGGACCCGAAAAAGAAATCGCCACCGCTCCCGCCCGAATGAAACTCACTCGATCAGCACGCCTCCGTCCAGTGCTGTTCTGCTCGGCAAACCTTAAAAAGGAGTGCTTCGAGGCCATTCACTCGACGTCGCCTTTTCGACGAAGACGAAAAGACCATGGACCAGTCGGTCTTTTCCGACGCTGCAGACCATCATCCAATCCTTGTCTCAGGGAGTTCCCGACATGTCCGCCAAAGACGTCAAATTCAGTGCTGATGCGCGCAACCGAATCCTAACAGGGATCAACATGCTGGCGAACACCGTCAGGATAACTCTTGGTCCCAAAGGTCGTAACGTCATTTTGGACAGATCCCACGGTGCCCCGCGTATCACCAAGGATGGCGTTACTGTTGCCAAAGAATTCGAGCTTCCGGATCACTTTGAAAACATGGGAGCCCAGATGGTGAAGGAAGTCGCTTCCCGCACCAACGAAGAGGCTGGCGATGGCACAACCACTGCTACCGTTCTGGCTCAGGCAATCGTCAAGGAAGGGATGAAGGCCGTTTCCGCTGGCATGAATCCGATGGATCTGAAGCGAGGTATTGAACAAGCCGTCCGGGTCGTCGTCGCAAAGATCAAGGACCTGTCCCGACCGGTTGGCGACAGTGCTGAAATTGCGAAGGTAGGGGCTATTTCCGCCAACGGAGATGTAGCGATTGGCCGTCAGATCGCCCATGCGATGGCTGCGGTCGGCATTGAAGGCGTAATCACGGTTGAAGAGAGCAAGGGATTGGAGACCGAAACCGAAGTGGTCGAAGGTATGAATTTCGATCGCGGTTACCTTAGCCCATATTTCATAACAAATGTGGTCAAGATGTGCGTAGAGCTGGAAGACTGCGTTATCCTGTTCCACGAGAGCAAGTTGTCGTCTCTTGCCGACATGGTGCCGTTGCTCGAAGCAGTCATGGAAGCCGAAAAGCAGCTTCTGGTTCTTGCCGAGGACGTGGAGGGCGATGCGCTGGCCATGCTTGTGGTCAACAAGCTTCGAGGCGGATTGAAAGTAGCCGCCGTGAAGGCGCCTGGGTTTGGGGATAGCCGCAGGGAGATGCTGGAGGATCTCGCGATCCTGACGGGTGGCCAAGTGATCTCGACCGATTTGGGGACCAAGCTTGAAACCGTCACGCTGGGCATGCTCGGTGCCGCAAAAAAAGTCGTCATCTCCAAGGACGATACGACCGTCATTGATGGCGCGGGCGACAAATCAGCAATCTCTTCACGGGTCGCCCGGATTCGCTCCCAAATCGAAGATACGACGTCCGACTACGAACGGGAAAAGCTGCAGAATCGTCTTGCTAAACTGGCAGGCGGGGTCGCCATCATCCGGGTCGGAGGGGCCACGGAGATTGAGGTAACGGAACGCAAAGACCGGGTTGACGACGCGTTGAACGCCACTCGCGCAGCGGTTCAGGAAGGTGTTGTTCCAGGCGGTGGTGTTGCGCTGCTCCATTCAGACAAAGCGCTTGCGACCCTTAAAGGTGCCAACTCCGACCAGGATGCCGGCATCAGGATCGTCCGGCGATCAATCCAGGCACCGCTGCGCCAGATTGTCGAAAATGCCGGCGTGGACGGATCGGTCGTCGCGGCAAAGATCATCGAAAGCGAAAACCCATCCTTCGGGTTCGACGCTCAAATGGAAACTTATGTCGACATGTTGAAAGCGGGGATCATTGACCCCACCAAAGTTGTCCGGGTTGCTCTGGAAGATGCGGCGTCGATTGCAAGCCTTCTGATCACAACCGAGGCGATGGTCGCACAAAAACCCTACAGGTCTGGAACTGCATCAGATTTGGGATCCTTGAGGGCGTGACGCAGGTCTTTTGACCCAACTACGGGACCACCACAATGCAGTCGGTTGGTCTGTGACATGCAAACGTATTGAGAGAATCCAACCTGAAAGGAACTCAGATGTCAAAAGGTGACAAGAGGCGCGGCAACCGCGAAGTTAAAAAACCAAAGAAAGCAAAGGAAAAAATCGTGGCGACGGCCGATTTCTCAAAGGGTCAGAAGCCGGTCAAGATAGGGAGTAAGAAAAAGTAATTTCCATTGTCGCAAGACGAAGATTGCAACCAAGGCGGTGCGTGCAGGATTCCCGTCGTCAGGAAGGGATGGAGACATGGGCAATAGCCGCAACTCCGGCCCATGGTGTCCGAAGGCCATTGGAGCGCCGCTTTGGCATGCTTCGCAATTTGGTTTCTGAAGTTTCTGATCTATACCCGGATTGATTCATAACTCACTATAACGATGCGTTAGGATTCCTCCCAGAGCGCGAGGCTTGTGAAGCGCAAGCTATCGCGGAGAGTGTTGCGCCGGGTGTTGGCAAGGACGTCATGACCTCGAAGGACCTCGAAGGACCTCGAGAAGACGATAGAACGGGATACGGCTGGCCAGATTATGAACATGGTGAACTCAGACTTTCCCGGTGATCTAGCTCAGCATTCCGGGCAGTGCTTAGTTTGAACTACCTTCAAGCGCCGCATTCTGAACGTTCCAATCATGCTCCCGCTGCCAACTGGTTTTTTCGAACTGGTGTTGCATGTGAAAGAACCACATGCCGGCAATTGCAGCGAGGAGCATCGTCGGTAGAAACACGAACAACAGGACGTCCAAGTACCCGGCCGCGTGATCTAAGATCGGCGCGAAAAGTTACCGCTGATAATAATCTCGTTGATCAATTTGGCGACTGCCGAATGGGTTTCTAGCTCTAATTCCGAACCATTGGCACACTCGTGGGTCACGGCAGCATCGCGCAAAACCCCGACGATCTCACGTTCCTGAAGAAGATTGAGATCGTTCAAGGCAAGTAGAAGAGCCTCGCAGATCGAGAGTGCAGCCATGCCTGCGGGATCTTGGTGGTCTGACATTGGGGTCATTCCTTTTAAAGTCATTGGATTCGTGACCAGGCGAGGTGGTGATGGTTTTTCTATTGTCACATGAGTTTTGGTATTTTGGACTGATCGAAAGTAGCCTCAATACCAAATTC
This sequence comes from Ruegeria sp. CDSA020, assembly GCF_059612345.1. NCBI lineage: Bacteria > Pseudomonadati > Pseudomonadota > Alphaproteobacteria > Rhodobacterales > Roseobacteraceae > Ruegeria > Ruegeria sp. CDSA020. The sequence goes on along the minus strand of NZ_JBXWQK010000002.1, from coordinate 328,494 downwards.
TTCGTAGAGTCTTTGCAGGCTCGGGGAAATCCAACGATGAACACCAACACCAGCCCGCTAACACAGAAACTCTCGGCATTTGTTGCCTTGGCAGAGGCGGAACTGGCCGTTTTGGAACAATTGCACCAGCGGAGGAGAACCTTTGAGGCTGGCCGAGATCTTGTTCATCAGGGACAATCGGAACAGGCTGCCTATATCCTCGCCGCTGGCTGGGTTGTTTCATATAAGATTCAGCCTGACGGATCACGCCAAATCGTCGATTTCCAGATTCCAGGGGATTTCCTTGGGCTGCGCAGCGTTTTGTTGCACACGTCAGACCATGGCATTGAGCCGATTGTTGATATCGAAGCCGCCGAGGTTCTGGTGAGTGATCTTTTGCAAACCTTCGCAGAGACACCTCGGCTGGCCACTGCAATTTTATGGGCCGTGTCACGCGACGAAGCGATGGTTGTCGAACATCTTGTCGGGCTTGGACGGCGTGATGCGGATGCGCGCATGGCACATTTCCTACTGGAACTAGGAGTCAGGCTGTCGCTTGTAGGGATGGGCAGCAAGAAAGGCTATGCCTGCCCGCTCACACAGTACCATCTTGCCGATGCACTGGGATTGAGCGCCATTCACGTCAACCGCGTCCTGCGCAAACTCAGGGAGGACGAGTTGGTTACATTTCGGGATGGGTTTGTGACGTTCAATAACTATGAGGGTCTGGTTAAACTGGCGGATTTCGATCCAGCGTATCTGGATCAGAAGCGGCCACTTCTGGCCTGATTGGGTCCCACAATCTGGTTTTGGACGATCTTGCTTACATCTCCAACGGGTGACGTTACATCAGCGCCCGACTGGCTTCCTTGAGTTTCTTGTGAGCCTCTTCGTCATTTTCGGCTTCATGGGCGCTTTCAGCGGCCTGATAGTGTTTCAATGCCGTCGCCTTTTTGGGGCCTTCAGGCGCTTGGTCCCAGGCGGCCTTGACGGAGGCCATGTGTTTGACGGTGTGGTTTTCCTGACTCTGGTCTTCATCATTCATTGGAATGTCCTTTCCTGGACGGTCCGAGAACAAGAAGCACGAGACTCATACAGCTCTTTTGGGGAACTCCATGTTCCCCGCGCCCCTCAGATACTCAAAAAAAATGCCAACCAAATACACAGCGGACACATGTTACCTAACGGGTTTCGGAGCGCCTTCGTACTGACGCAGGTTAGCCCGCTTGAGCCAGATAAAAGATCCGCGCAAGTATCAGAGCGCCCATGAGTGAAATTAGCATCCAATAGATCGGGATCCGGGGGCCGGTATATTTTATTGTCTCAGGCAATTTCGAAACGCGATGCGACACGCGCTTAGGTAACAAGGCCACCAACTTTGTCGCCACACTGCCGCTCGCATGATCAAGCGTGGGTACATCCCTGACTGTTGAAAGATGTGCTTTCAGCCGGGCATGCGCTGCATCGCGGCCCAGAAGTGCAAGCTCACGAGCCTCGGTCCAAGGCTCGAGCCCGAGACGCGCAAGGGCTGACAAAACCGTGACTGTTGCACCGGTTTTGTCTTCACCCACTTCTGCAAGCAGGAAAGGGTCGTAGTCGGAGCCATCCGGGCGAAGAACATCTGATACAGACATGATTTTTCCTTTCGGACTAGGGGAGCGGCGCTCGACAAAAATCGTTGGGACAAAGATACCGACCAACGCGTTGGATACCGCATTCAATATTGCTTGATTGCTGCAAGGCGCACAGACTTGCATCTACCTGAATGCGCCACCTTCAAGCCCCGGTTGTTGGGGGTGAGGCTGTTGCTCACATCCTGACAGTAAAGAACCTGATGGGTGCTAACTTCGATCAGCATAAAGCCCATGGGTTGGGAATAATATAGCCCTAAGTGCTGTGACTTGACGGGGCATCTGGACTGATGCGGCCGACCATGGTCGGTACCGGAAATCCAGCGATCAATTCAACGGAGATATGGGATGCTCACGCGTTCGATCAGGTCAAAGGTGACGTTCACCAATGCCTTCAGGTTGGGAAACAGCGACATCGTGTTTCCGGCTGGCGCGTATGAAATTCTCTTCGAGGAGGAGTTGCTGCAGGGCCTCAGCTTTGAGGCTTACCGACGCACTGCGACCTACTTAATGGTCAGGGGTCGAGGGAGTCATGTCGGTCAAACAACGATGCACATGACAACACAAAAGGATCTGGAGCACGCCATTGCCTGCGACTAGGCCCGTTGTGAAACAATTCAACATAGCGAAGCGGCGCTTTCTCCGCTGGAGGACTTGATATGACCAATCCTGAATGGCTGAAACCCGGTATGTATGGCGCACTGCTCGGCGCGGTGTTTGTCGGCGTCGTTGGATTCTCTTGGGGCGGCTGGATGACCGGCGGAAGCGCGAACAAGTTGGCAAGCGAAATGGCGCGGGACCAGGTGATCGCGGCGCTCGTGCCAATTTGCCACGACATGTCCCGCACGGATAATCAGCGTTTAGCAAAGCTCGCGACGATCCAGGCTGCCACGTCGTACAAGCGACGCGACGCCGTGATGGATGCGGGTTGGGCGACCATGCCTGGTTCCGATTCCCCGAACCGCGATCTCGCCAAAGCGTGCATTGAAGGACTGAACCTTGATGCATCTTAGTATGATTGTGTTAATGCCGCCCTCATCAATTTACACTGGTTTGCTACGGTCAGTGGGATGCTTAGATTGCAACTGGAAAGTGACCATGGAACCTGTTCGACCCTTGATGTTAGAAAGCGGGATACCGATGCAAGCAGTCTGAAATTTCCCTCAGGTACAATCTATCGCAGCGCAACAAGCGATCACACCGGCTCAGCCAAACCAACCGGGCCCGTCAGGTCCGAAATGAAAATAGGCATGAACTACAGCGCTCTTATTGGGGAAACAAACGCGCCGGATGTCGCGAGAATTCGATTATGCAAGGAAAACTTGCCAAAACTAACGGGGATAGCGAAGCCTGCCTAAATTTGAAGTTGTTGTAACTTCTCAAATAGCGCTCCTTGGTCCGATACCGAGCCTCGTGTGCTGATTTGCTTGGCAACGCGCCGTAGTAAATCGGCACTTCAAACCCCATATACTGATAGGCTACGTGCGAATTTTCGGGTCTGACCGACGCACCGAGGTCTCAGTGGAAAATCCGAAATCGATTGGGATCAAGTCTTTCAATGACCTGGCTATTAGGTCTGCCGTCCTGCTGAACCGTCGAATAAGGAAACCGACAATCAGGGCGGCAAAGGCCGGTTCAGCCAATCTCGAAAAATCCCGAGAGTCGCGCCGGAGCGGGCTGACGAGCCCTACCTGGCCCTTAATCGAAAGGACCACCGCAATGGATGACCAATTCAGCAAGACCATCGCAGTTTTCGACGGGCCATTCACAGTGCCCGGTTTCGCAGAAACGCTCCCCGCCGGCGAGTATGAAATCGAGACCGAACTCGCCTCGCCTCCGGATCACCAAAACCCGGAAGCTTGGAAGGCTTCGGTTGTTGTCCACCTGCATCCACGCTTTTCCCATCCGGGATTAACCCGGAGCCTAACCGTTTCATTGATTGATCTCGACAATGCCCGCGCGAAGGACAAGCTTTCAGGAAGAGAGCTGTCTGATGTTTTTCTGGAAGAAATGCTGGCAGACCCAATGGTGCAGCTTGTGATGCAGGCCGACGGGGTATCCGAGGCCCAATTGCGCCATCTTTACTCGGGATCGCGGACAACACGGGAGAATATCGATCTCGTTGACCAAAGTTCCAAAGACGATACCCCGCAAGTTTTTTCGCAGGACAGCTCTGAAATTCAGAACGCCGAAAATGAAGGGATGCCATGCCAACAGTCCACTTCGCCTATGCCCGAATGAGGTTGAAGAAGCGAATGCCTGAATCAACGATACGCGAGGAACTGATGCAAAAGAAGAAGGAATTCATCGTCTCGGAACCGCCAAAGCGTGCGCTTGCAGATGCGCCCAAGGAACGGTTCTGCTTGCGCTGCAAATCCTCTTTCTGGAGTGAAGGTTTTGGCGAGCGCATCTGTTCCCGCTGCAAGGGCACCTCAGCTTGGCGCGCGGCTGTGCCGGAAGGCGTCGGTCAAGGTCGCCGCCGCTCTGGCGGCCGGTCGTGATAGATCCCTTGATTGTTTTTAGGGCTGCCTGGCGTCGTTGTCCGAGATAATGCGAAAGCCCCCTTCGTCCGCGGTGCTTACCTATCACAACGCACGGATCTCGCCCGCGCAGCGAATGGCCGGTTTGATGAAGCTGCGTTGCGGCGTGGCCTGACCCGATGAATGGCAGCTTTGGGCCGTCTAGGAAAACGACCCTGTGGCTCTAAATTTCAAAAGCTTCCGCGATGGCCAATGTGTCCTCCAACTCTAGGCCAGGATACCGTACCGTCCTATCCAATTTTGTATGTCCAGGCAGAAGTCGCTTATTGCGCAGATTGTCAATGTTTCCGCAGATCTGAGTAACCTTGGTTCACCTCTTAGAATGCGTTCCGTTGGTGCTCGCCTCAAGGTCCATGGGCTTCACCCATTCCCGGACAATCCGCACATACAGGCGGGTCGAGACGAGCGGGCGCTCATGAATAGCCGTAATTTACATGCCCGTCGTTTGCTAATGTCACTAAAACTCTTAAGGTGAATGGAGCCTTAGGAGGCCTTAATGAAGAACCTAATTTTGATCTCGGTCTTGGCCGCTACTAGTACTGCGACCAGTGCCGAGGAGCGACGCATCGAGCTTAATAATTTCTATCCGCTTTCTCAGGAAAACTTTGACCTTGGTGATCATATTTTCCACATCGCCGACAACAAAGGAGGATTTGAAGTTATCGAAGGTCCTGTTGACGGCGGGCTTGCTCGATGCCTTGGATCGGGGTTCGGTTACCAAGATGGGACCAACTCAATCTCCGGAATATGCATTTTTGGTGAGGGCGAAGACACTTTCACGATGCGTTGGAAAGCAGGTGAAAAAGGCGCGGCTAACTCTTGGGAAATTATCGTCGGAACCGGGCGCTATGATGGGATGACTGGCGAGGGCATAGCCACGACGGACATTGTGTCGATGTACCAAGCACTACCTTTGAGGCGAACCCACATAGTAGGAACCGTGGAAATCCCTGAGTGAAATGTTGTCCCAGAGTTTATGACGGGTAGGGTCGTTGGATTGATCGTGGGAAGCAGGGCATGGGAAAACGTTACTGTTGCTCCAATGTTCGGTAGGTGATGGCGTCAGACATCATACACATCACAGAGAGCAGCATTTCGCGGTTGCCGACGCAATGTAAGCTGTCCCAACAAAGCGCTCTTACTTCGAGGCCTTGAGTTGTTCGTCCAGATCAGAGAACGATGCGGCCCAGAATTCTGCCAGGAACGCTGAAACCTCCTGTTCTGAGATTTCCGACCTATTGCCCTCGGCATCCGTCGCTTGACCCATTGTGTATCGCAAGTCGGTGCCAGAGTTCGTTTGCGTCAGCTGATATGTCTCGGGCAAGCTCACCCCGGTGCGCGCCGGGTCTTGGATGCAGGTCGAGAAATAGTCGAACGGCTCCCAATCAGTGATGCGATAGAAAAAGTCCGCCAGTTCGTGAGAGCAATGATATCCCGACCCGTTGCCGAGGCGCCCTTGCGGGCTGTCGACGGTGATTTCCTGTACACGGTTCATCCATTTCAGCTTTAGTTCCGGCGCGACCAACGCCTCCCAGACGACCGCAATTGGGGCATCGAAATGATGGAGGAACGTCCAAACTCCGTCTTCCTTGGTCAAGAAATGGCGTTCGCGGTTGGCACGCAAACGTTCCCAAGATTTAGCCAAATCGTAGACCATCATCGAAACCTCGCCAAAATGTTCGATGTCCTGTGAAAACGGTTCCACTATACCTTTGATATCCATGGCATTTGCAGCAGCTTCGCTGAACAGCGCGTAACTGCGCACACCGGTGGCTTCAGCAACGTTCGTCTTGGCCATTCGGTGGACCAAAATAACGTCGGCGCCGGAAAAATCCTTTACCGGGCCAAGTTGCATTTCTTCGAATTGGCCATGATGGGTGATAACCTTCAAATCCAGCCCTCCGACATTGGCACACGCGTTGCAGGTACAGGTTGTGTTGGAAATTATGTCCTGCCGACGAAGAGCAAATGCGTTGTAGAGATTCTCGCAGATGGTCAGGAAGGTCTCGCCGGAGGGGAAATCCTGCCGCGTCGAATATGCCAGAACGGCATCGCCTTCGGTTTTCCAGAAATGGAGCGGATCACCCACCTGTTCGACCAGTACGCCCAGCAAGGAATGCAAAATCGGATTAGCGTGATCCATTTCCGAAGTGGTCAAAAATTTTGTGTAGCCGGAAATGTCGGCGATCAACAGATATCCAGTTTGTGTTGACATGGCACGCTCCCCAAAAGAGTGTTTGGCGTGGTTATTTTGACCTACAAAGGGTTCAAAACCACTTTGGGTCCAAATGCGCCTTAGACGGTCATCTTGATGTGTAGGCTGGAGCTCAGACGCAAAGTTGCCGGTGAGAGCCCGAAGTGGTTACCAAGTTCCCGCAAAACAGCCGCTAAATGGCGCCGCCGCTATAGCGACGTCACTACGCCCATCCGAGTTGTTTTAGAGAGTGCCCATCATTCCAGATTTTGGTCATTCGGGCGATCTTATCACCTTCAAATTCCATAACGTAGGCATAGTTGGTTGCGATTTCTTTGCCGGTGGCAGGAACTGGTCCACCTTCACCGGTTTGTTTGCCGCTGAATACTGCTGTGGCCGTTACGATGTTGCGTTCGTGATCAGTCGAGAATGAGGTGATGTCGTAACTGCCATCTGGGATTGGGGTCAAAATTCCGGCGGTCCAAGCTGTATAGCCTTCGATTGTCGAGATATCGGCCAATGCGTCGGCTTCACATGTAAAAGCGGCACCGTCCTGACAGTATGACTTGCAGACGTTCCAGCCTTTGCCTGTTTCGCATGCATCAAAGAAGGCCATGGCCGTTTCGGAAATACTCATCGTGTTTCTCCTATCCCTGTTTCACTAGCGTCCAGCACGTCGTTGCCTTCAATTCCGTCTGGATGGGATAGTTTTAGAACATTTATTTTAAAAAATCAATTTTAAAATAAATAAGGGATGAAATTCACTCGCGAATTTCCCTCATGACCAGGTCGTAAAAGTTTGGTATAACGTGCTTTTTTTCGTCGTGCCGCCCATACAAGACGGTCCCGTGAACGCAAAAAACCACAAAGCTCGCAAGCTGCGCCGTGTCCTTCTCCGCCCCGATATCTCCATCCGCCTGGGCATTACGAAGAGCAGTTTCAACCAATGACTCGACTTCTGCGCAGAACGCGCCCACTTGCTTTGCGGCTTCAGGACTTATCACATGCTTTTGTGCAAGGTGGTTCATCATCAGGCAGCCCTTGTATTCCGACTTGGCGGCCCCCAAAAAAACGTTTCGGAGAAACATTTCGACGCCTTCTAAGTTAGGGTTGTCGATCAAAATACGATAGCGCGGCCCGATAACATGATCGCGGTAATGATCCAAAGCTGCTGAGAACAATCCTTCCTTGTCTCCAAACTCCTTGTACATGCTGGCCGTGTTCAGCCCGGTTTCGCGGACAACGTCACTTATCGATGCAGCTTTGTAGCCGTTTTGCCAAAAAACACCCATGGCTTTTTCAACTACAGCTTCGCGTGAATATGATCTTGGTCTACCCATCGGAGCATATTAAAATGATCATTTAAAAATCGCAACACGTACCGTCTGAGCAAGATCAGGAAAAACCGTTACGCAGGGTAGAATCTTCGTGAACTACCACGTTTTGCATGGTGTGCTCTTAAATTCCAACTCGCAGGCAAGTAGTTGATTTGTCATTGCTCCGTGTAGCGGGAATGCTCCCGCGTTTTCTAAAATTGACGTCAGGATTGACAGCCATTCTTATTGTTCAAACCAACCGCAGTAAATGGGCTGCTCAATTTTCGCATCCCAGCGCGGCCTTCAATGACCGGCTCGATGAAATTCGCTGAGAGGCAAAGTTCCGATGGTCGAACGAGCCTGCCCTGACCTAGACCATTTGCACGAGCAATGCTGCATGATTTACAGCCTGGTCGCGTATCCCTGAAAATGTGAATCCTGACGCGTCTAGGTATCTCTGTAACGAGCGTCGGCTCACTCCCATTTCATCTGCCACGCATTGGACCGTTGCCCTACCGTTTCGTGCCAAATCGAGCCTTGGTTCGGGACCAACGGACCACTCGTGGCGCGCTGATGTTCGCGTAATCTCCAACGTGGAAATTCGACCTATTTGAGTGCAAGGTAATTTAGGGCTGCATTTGGAGGAATACGTTTTGATGGAATCGAATTCTGACTCTGGGACTTCCCCAGAATACTCCAAAGCGGTGGAGAAATTTGATCTGGACGTCGCGAAGTCTGTCTTTTTCGGTAATTTCAGCGACGGGATCAATGCATGCGTAGAATGCTGTGACGCCCATTTGCAGGGCAATCCCATGGCTTTGAACTGGATTGCATTGGACGGGCACCATGAGACCCGCGACTTTAAGCAGTTGCGCGACGAAGCTGCGCGTTTTGCCAATTTGCTTAAGGAACAAGGCATCCAACCCGGCGACATCGTGGCGGGTCTGTTGCCGCGCACCCCGGATCTTGTGACAGTTGTTCTAGGCGCCCTCCGGGCCGGTGCGGCCTATCAACCTTTGTTTACAGCCTTTGGGCCCAAGGCCATTCAAGACCGTTTGACCATGAGCGGGGCGAAGCTGGTTGTGACCGACGCCGCGAACCGCGAAAAACTCAGCGGAGTGGAAGGTTGCCCGCCTGTCGCGATGATTGTGGATACGCAACAAGGGGTAGTTGGGGGAGACATTGATTTCCGCCGGGCAATGGCCTCGCAATCGCCTGAGTTCGTCCCGGTATTGCGGAACGGCGATGACCTGATGTTCATGATGGCGACATCTGGAACTACAGGTCCCGCAAAAGGAGTTCCCGTGCCCCTAAAGGCGCTGCCTGCCTTTAGATCTTACATGGTCGAAGGGATCGGTCTGCGGCATGAGGATGTTTTCTGGAACATTGCCGATCCGGGCTGGGCCTATGGTCTATACTATGCGTTGATCGGCCCGCTACTGTTGGGTCATGCAACCACTCTGGTCGAGGGACCATTCACAGTGGACAGTACATATGACGTGATTTCGAGATTGAATGTGACTAACTTTGCAGGCGCGCCTACTGCGTTTCGACTAATCATCGCCGCCGGAACCGAGCGCGCGGCACAGCTGCGCGATCAGATCCGGTGCATCAGCAGCGCAGGCGAGCCGCTAAACCCCGAAGTCATCCGCTGGTTCGAGACCGAACTGAATGCGCCGATCAAAGATCACTATGGGCAGACCGAAACGGGTATGCTGGTGAATAATCATCACGGGCTCGAACATCCGGTTCGTCCGGGATCGGCCGGCTTTGTTATGCCGGGATACAGGGTCGAGGTTCTGGCCGATGATGGCAGCATCGCCGATTTCAATGAGCCTGGTCAATTGGCCGTCAACATCGCGGATTCACCTCTCTTGTTTTTTAGCGGCTACCTGAACAAGGGCGACAAATCGATCGAGAACGGATACTATCTTACCGGGGACACGGTGGAGCGGGACGAACACGGATGTATCACTTTCGTAGGGCGGAACGACGACGTCATCACCTCTTCGGGGTATCGCATCGGACCGTTTGACGTTGAAAGCGCTCTGATTGAACACCCTTCTGTGACGGAGGCGGCAGTTGTAGGCGTGCCGGACAAGGAACGGACCGAAATAGTGAAAGCGGTGGTCGTACTGGCGGAAGGCACAGAAGGTAATGAGGCGTTGGCTGCAGTGCTGAAGGATTATGTCAAACAGCGCCTTTCTGCACACGCCTATCCTCGGCTTATCGAATTCGTTAGAGAACTGCCAAAGACACCCAGCGGCAAAATTCAAAGGTTCCTGCTTCGACAAGCGAGTGTCGGCGCCACTTGATCTAGCCTCTCGAAGGCAAGCTTCGTCGTTCAACTACATGGCAATTCTGCTGGGCAGCAACCGGCGACTTAGGGTCAGGACCCATTGATTTTCACCGCTCTGCATGATTCACGGGTGGAAAATCAAGCGGTGACATGAGAGATCTTTATTGGCTAAATGACGTGCAGATGGCACGTCTCGAGCCCTACTTTCCAAAGTCACATGGCAAGCCACGTGTCGATGATCGACGCGTGCTGAGTGGTATTATCTTCATCAACCGCAACGGTTTACGCTGGCGAGATGCACCCAAAGAGTATGGACCGCATAAGACCCTGTACAACCGCTGGAAGCGATGGAGTGAGAAAGGTATTTTTGCCCGGATCATAATGGGATTGGCCACCGAGCACGGCGAAGAAAAGACTGTCATGATCGACGCCACCTATTTGAAGGCCCACCGGACTGCGACCAGCATGGGCGTCAAAAAGGGGGGCGTGGACGCCTGATTGGACGGACCAAAGGCGGTATGAACACCAAGCTGCATGCTGTCTGCGACTGTCAGGGACGCCCCATCAGCTTCTTTGTAACGGCTGGACAAGGTCAGCGATTACATTGGTGCAAGGGCACTATTGAGCAGCCTGCCGAGCGTCGAATGGCTGCTTGGTGATCGCGGCTATGATACTGATTGGTTCAGAAAAGCCCTGCAAAATAAGGGTATACGGCCATGTATCCCTGGTAGAAAGTCGCGTGCCAAAGCCGTGCGCTATGACAAGCACCGGTACAAACGGCGCAATCGCATCGAGATCATGTTCGGCAGATTGAGAGACTGGCGGCGGGTCGCAACCCGCTATGACCGATGTCCAAAGGTCTTCCTCTCAGCAATCGCTCTCGCAGCAACTGTCATCTATTGGTTATGAGTCCTGACCCTAAACAATGCGGCATCAAAATACGCTCCCGATACTCAAACTTGGTGCTGTAAACAGGCTTGGCGGTTCAAATCCCACCGGTGCAAAAAACCAATGCTCGTTGAATTTTCTTGCAGAACCAGCAGTACAGTGTTGAGATTGCTTCTGTCATTGGGAGGCTGGTCGGATGTTGATCTGGCCAACGCAAGTAGATCAACTAGCGACTTAGAGCGACCGCCACTAGCGACGAATTGACGAGTATCGCGCTGGGAATTTCGGCACGACACATAGGGGAGGAAAGAAATTGAAAAATCTGACGACGACGCTGGCGGGATCGCTGATAGCATTTGCGGCTTCGCTAACTGCGGCCCAAGCTGAGAAGCTGACGCTTTACTGCTCGGCACAGGAAGATTGGTGTCAACTCATGGCGCGCAGTTTCGAGGATGCCACCGGCATAGACGTCAATATGACCCGCAAGTCCTCGGGCGAGACGTTTGCACAAATTCGCGCGGAAAGTTCTAACCCTAAAGGCGATGTATGGTGGGGCGGTACCGGTGATCCCCATTTGCAAGCCGCCGAAGAAGGCCTGACGATGGAATACGTGTCGCCGATGCGTGACCAGCTTCACGACTGGGCGATCTCGCAGGCTGAAAGTGCAGGTAACAAAACCATCGGAATTTATTCAGGCGCACTCGGCTACGGCTACAACTCCGACCTCTTGGCCGCGAACAGCTTGCCCGAGCCCGCATGTTGGAAAGACTTGCTGAAGCCCGAATATAAAGGGCACGTGCAAATGGCGAACCCGAATTCCTCGGGCACCGCTTATACGACGCTTGCCTCGATGGTTCAGATATTTGGCGAAGACGACGGCTTTGAGTTCATGAAGGGCCTGCACTCGAACATCAACCAATACACCAAGTCGGGTTCGGCCCCAATCAAGGCCGCCGGCCGGGGTGAGAACACCATCGGCATCGTCTTTATGCATGATGCGGTCAAGCAGGCCGTATCAGGTTTTCCGGTCAAGGTCGTGGCCCCATGCGAAGGCACAGGTTATGAGATCGGCTCGATGTCGATCATTGACGGCGCTCGAAATGAAGAAGAAGCCAAAAAGTTCTATGACTGGGCGCTCAGCCCCGAGGCCCAGAACCTTGCGCTTGAGGTTAACGCCTTCCAGGTTCCGTCCAACAAAAATTCGGAGACCTCTGAAAGCGCACCTGACATGAGCCAGATCAAGCTTATTGACTATGACTTCAAAAAGTACGGCTCGTCTGACGAACGCAAGCGTCTCTTGCAGAAATGGGACGAAGAGGTCTCAGTACTGCCACAGTAAGTGACTGACACCACACCAAAAACGAACCACCCGGTTCTGATCTTCTGGATTGTTGCCGGGTGGGTCGGTTTCTGTCTGCTGCCATGGTTCATGGTGGAGGATGGCATTTGGTCATTCGTATGGCTGGTCGATGGATATCCGTTCGATGAAGATTATGCGCCCGCCGCTTTCCTGATCGGACAGGGCGAAAAGCTGTGGCTTACGCCGCTTTTGGTCCCGCTTACCTTGCCTTTGTTGATACTCGGCAAACCGAAGTCCGATCCACAATACGCACGTATCCTGATTTTGGCTGGTGCCTTGGGTTTTGGCTGGCTGATTGCGCAAGGGTTCTCAATTGGCATTCGCGGGTTCAATTTCGACTGGATGAAGGCGCTGTTCGGAGAGCCGAAGATCCGCCAGTTCGGCATGGGATACGGCGCGATGATCTGCGCCACAGCGTTCCTGTTCCTTTTAACTCAGGGTATTGCGGCCCGCGGCGCAATAAATGGCGACGTTTTCGTCGTCAGCGCTATTGGTGGCGTAATCACCATTGTTACAATTTTCGTTTTCTTTCCAATTGCGAAGATGTTGTTTGCCGCCTTCGTTACCGAAGATGGTGCCTATTCAGTTTCGGTTTTTGCCTCGAAATTCTTTGATGACCGACTTTGGGGATTGGGCTGTTTTGCCGGTGCCAAATGTGGGGCCGCGTGGAACTCTCTGTTTCTTGCAGTTCTTGTGGGCTTCATCACAACCGCGCTTGGCCTTTGTTTCGCGCTTGTCGTCACACGGTCAGGTTTTCGTTTTAAACGCGGGATGCGCGCGCTGACAGTTTTGCCGATTATCACACCGCCCTTCGTGATTGGTCTTGCACTGATCCTGCTGTTTGGGCTTTCCGGTTCGGTCACCAAATTTGTTGCCGAGATCTTTGGTGTGCAGCCTACGCGCTGGCTTTATGGCATGCCCGGGGTGCTGATCGCTCAGACTCTGGCATTTACGCCGATCGCCTTTCTGGTTTTGATCGGGGTGGTCGAAGGGGTGTCACCTTCGATGGAAGAGGCCGCCCAAACCCTTCGAGCCAATCGTTGGCAAACATTCAAAACCGTGTCCCTGCCTCTGATGCGTCCCGGCCTGGCCAATGCCTTCCTGCTTGGGTTCATCGAATCCATGGCCGACTTTGGCAACCCGCTTGTTTTGGGCGGGAATTTCGATGTGCTGTCGACCGAGATTTTCTTCGCCATCGTCGGAGCGCAGTACGATCAGGGCCGTGCTGCTGTTCTGGCCATGGTGCTCTTGTTCTTCACACTTTCCGCCTTCTATGCGCAGCGCGCGTGGCTGGGGAAAAAGAGTTATACCACCGTTTCCGGCAAGGGCGACGCGGGTGTGCACCCCTTGATGCCGCGCGGCCTTGCCATACCGGTTCTGGGCATTGCAATTGCCTGGGCGGTTTTCACTGCCGTGGTTTACGGGATGATCATCTATGGAAGTATCGTCGAACTGTGGGGCGTTGATAACTCGCTGACGTTCAAACACTACGTCACAGCCTTTTCGGTTCGCTTCGAAGAAGAAGGTATTCGCTGGACCGGAGCCGCCTGGGACAGTTTCTGGACCACAATCACCATTGCTGCCATTGCCGCACCGTTGACGGCCGCCGTGGGGTTGGTCACTGCCTATCTGCTGACACGGCAAAGTTTTGCGGGAAAGAATGCGTTTGAGTTTGGCACGATGCTCTCTTTCGCTATTCCCGGCACGGTTATTGGCGTCAGCTATATCCTGGCATTCAACGTGCCCCCGATCGAGATCACTGGCACAGGCGTTATCCTTGTCGTCAGCTTTATCTTCCGCAATATGCCGGTTGGGGTTCGCGCGGGTATTGCGTCTATGTCACAACTAGACAAGTCGCTTGACGAGTCTTCGCTGACGCTCGGTGCAAATTCCTGGCAGACTTTCAGGCGGGTAATTCTTCCTCTTTTACGGCCCGCTATCCTGGCTGCGTTGGTTTACAGTTTTGTCCGGGCAATGACGGCGATATCGGCGGTGATATTCCTTGTTTCCGCCGAGTATGACATGGCCACCAGCTACATTATCGGTCGGGTCGAAAACAACGATTACGGTCTTGCAATCGCATATTCCACAACGCTGATCTTCGTGATGTTGGCGGCAGTCGGGATGTTACAAATCCTCGTGGGCCGTGTTCAGATCGGGCGACGTACACAACTCGGGACAGAGAAAACGACATGACCGAAACGACTATAGCAAGTAAAGCCGCGCCTGTTCGTTTCGACGGTGTTTCGAAAGTGTTCGGCAGGGATGTGGTGGCCGTCGACAGCATCGATCTGCACGTCCAAGCGGGCAAACTGGTGACGCTTTTAGGCCCCTCGGGCTGCGGTAAAACGACGACGTTGCGCATGATCGCAGGACTGGAAATGGCGACCTCGGGTCGAATTCTGATCGGCGACCGAGACGTGACCAAATTACCCGCTACCGACCGTGACGTGTCGATGGTCTTCCAATCCTACGCGCTTTTTCCGCATATGAGCGTGCTAGAGAACGTCATGTATGGGTTGACCTTTTCCGGCTTTGACAAGCGCGAGTCCCGATCGCGCGCGCTGCATGGGTTAGACTTGGTTGGCCTGAAGGGCTTCGACAATCGTTTGCCAAGCGAACTTTCCGGCGGGCAGCAACAGCGTGTTGCTGTCGCTCGTGCATTGGTACTGGAGCCACAGGTTTTGCTCTTTGACGAACCTCTCTCAAACCTCGATGCAAAACTGCGTCGCCAGGTGCGCGAAGATATCCGTGCCATTCAGCAAGATCTCGGTTTGACCGTCGTCTATGTGACTCACGATCAGGAAGAAGCCCTTGCCGTTTCAGATGAGATTGTCGTCATGCGCAACGCTGCCATCGCACAGATCGGCACGCCGCGTAAACTATATGATGCGCCGGTTGACCGGTTCGTGGCCGATTTCATTGGTGAGGCTAACCTGATCAGTTGCACTATTCTTTCCGTCAAAGGCGATTTAGCCACGATCGAAATCGAGGGCTATCAACACACGCTCCCCTCTCGTGGCCTAACGCCTGGTCCCGCAACGCTGGCCGTGCGCCCGTCACGGATATTGATTGGATCTGATATCGGCATCCCGGCCAAAGTTGCCAAGGCGACCTATGTTGGCGTGCGGATGGAGTACACTCTGGCCGGTGCCTTCGGGCAGGTATTTGCTGTGCAGGACGACGTGGACGAGCCACTGGAAATCGGCTCGGAAGTCAAAATGTCTTTTGCCGAACGTGGCCCCGTTCTGTTGCCGGAAGGGTGACGTGGGTAAACTTTTAGTCGTCTCTCAACCGGAGGTCGTCCTTGAGCCAGAGACACCGGTCACCGAATGGGGTTTGAGTGAAATTGGCCGCGCCCGAGCCGACACATTTTCACAAAGCAAGGCCATGTCTAGCGCGACAGATATCTGGTCCAGTACCGAGCGAAAAGCGTCCGAAACAGACGCTATCCTTGCAAAGCCTTTGGGGCTGGTTGCGAATTCCGAGCCTGGATTGAGTGAGAACGACCGAAACACTACCGGGTTCCTTCCTCCCTCGATATTCAAGGTCCACCGCTGACACCCTTTTTCAAGGCACCTATGTCCAGCTTCTGCAGTTGGGAAACAGCCCATGCCGCGCAACTGCGTATCGTTCGAACAGTCTTGTCAATCGTCATAAACCAAGACGGAAAAGACCTGGCCATTGTAACCCAAGGCGCGGTCGGAACACTGCTTTGGTGCCATCTTGCAGGGCAGAAAATCGATCGTCGGATTGCTCAACCTGGTCTGGGCCACTTCAGGCGTGTGGATATTAATACTCTTCAACCTGAATTCGGGTCGAGCCCGATTGCCTGAACGACGTCATTCGTTCCAAGCGTCGTCGCAGATCATTTTCAAGGTCTCGAACACGGCCGGTGTACCAGCGATCACGCGACCACCGTCCCGGATCATCCCGTCGGCGTCTTGATCCTCGATCTCGCCACCTGCTTCGGCAATCATCAACTGACCGGCGAGGCAATCCCAGGCGTTCATGTGCTCTTCAATGTACCCCAATAAACGTCCCGCCGCGACATAGGCCAGCGAAAGCGCACCGCTTGCATTGCGATGATAAAGAGCGCCACGTTCGATAAGGGCCGCAATCACCGGTATGACTTTTGATGCCTCGACCCGGTTCGAATAACCTATTGAGACGGTTCCACTTGCCAGCTCCACGCTTGAGGCAACCTGCATGGCGTGTCCATTCAAAGTGGCACCTTCGCCTCGGACCGCCACGTAAGTTTCACCAACGTTTGGCTCGAAAATCACACCGACCTGCGTCTGACTGTCTGAGACGCCCGCTAAGACAATCGTCCAGGCCGGAATGCCATTGACGAAGTTCGTTGTCCCATCAATCGGATCGATCACCCAGTCAAAACCGCTGGAGCCAGCTTTTTCGGCGTGTTCTTCGCCATAAATCCCATCATCAGGAAAAGAGTTCATAATCTTTTGACGAATGAAGGTTTCGACGTTGCGATCCGCCTCGCTGACCCAGTCTTGCGCGCCTTTTTGATCAATGACCAAGGTGTCTCTGGAAGCAAAATACTCTAGTGCAAGCGCGCCTGCCTCTTCTGCTACCGCAACGGCGAAGTTTCTTCGTGCAATGATGTTATGCATAGGTCGGCTCACTTCCTGCTAAATGCAACACCATCCCTAGTGGATGGGGTGTCAGAACACAAAACAGTGTTTGCCAGACAGAAATCCACTTTCTTCGAGTCGCCCGAGTTTCTGTCGAAAGAATATGCCAATTAAAGCACTCATTCACTTCCGTGCAGTGAAGTCGCATATTGCTCGTGACCCTCGCCGGATTTTGAGAACACTGCATCGCAGCACTTGAAGTTGCGATGATGGTCCGCTTCGGGTTGCCAGCGAGAGCGGCCTAGAGATGTTATATTTCAATGGCTTCAGAGATAGCCAAGGCATCTTCAAGTTCAACGCCAAGATACCTGACCGTGCTGCCCATTTTTGTGTGCCCCAACAGAAGCTGGAAGGTGCGAAGCACAAAGTTCCATATGCTGCGACCTGCATCATAGTCCGCTTTCGTTCAGTCGATCCAATGAGCCAAATCACATAATCACAATTGTTCCCTTCATATGTGGATGAAACGCACAGAAATATTTTGTTTCCATACCTTTAGTAACCTCAACTTTGGCGCTGACACCGTTTGGGATCTCCCCAGTGTCCCATCCGAACTCATCGGCCGTGGCCGTATGTGGTGCCAGATCTTCATTGGTCCATTGAATGGTATCACCAACAGACACGTTCAGAAGCTTTGGCGTGAATGCAAATGCTTTGATCTTGACTTCGTGGACTACGGGTTCTGCCGCCCGGGCCCACGTTCGGGTTAAAGCGAGAGCGGCCGCCGATGCGACCGCTCCAACCATTACGCGACGGCGTGAATGGGCTTTTCCCATCACTGCAGTGCCTCGACCATCATTTCGGCGTGACCTTCATGGGCTTTAAAGATCTCAAGGCCCTGCTCGAACAGAGCCTTCACCTCGGCATTGTCGATATTGGGGATCATCGTGTTCTCCACCAGATCATTCACCGCCTGGTGATAGGCCAATTCATTGGCTGCATAAGCGGCATCAAACTCTGCTCCACGCAGCTTGACGAAGCCATCGATGATCTCTTCGGCATTGGCATTCAGCGTTTGGCTGAACGCATTGTCCTGCGCTGACGCGCCCAGTTTTTCGAGCAGGCCCAAGGCCGCTGCGTTCACGGCAGTATGGTCGCGGATCATCGTGTTTGCGAATTCATGGATGTCGGGGTTCGAAGACAAAGCCAGCGCCAGATAGGCATACCGAATGTCGATGTTGTCGGCCGTATAGGCAATGTGAGCGTATTCGAGATCGCTCATCTCGGCGACGTCCTGCGCAGAGGCTTGAGCGCCAGTCATGGCAAGTGCCACAGCAAATGCGGAAATCAGTTTCTTCATTTTGGAGACTCCACTGAGTGTTACGATGGCAATAGGAGTAATCCGAACCGGGAAGTGAGATATATGCGGGAACGTTCGATTTTCTGTGCAGATCGTTCAAGCTTCTGTACAAAAACGCCAAATACTGCCATGAAAATGCATGCTTGATTTGCTTAGCGATATTCTTACGAAACTGTCTGTTCAAGGCGCGCTCTATTTTCGAACTTCGTTGACCACCCCTTGGGGGATTGAAGTTCCCAAGTTCAAAAACGTCGCCCGATTTCATTTTGCTCATAGGGGCAATTGCCTGATCGAAGTTGAAGGATATGAAAAAGTGGTGGCGCTGGAGCAGGGCGATCTGTTGATTGTTCCGCATGGCGCGTCACACAAGTTGTACTGCGCAGCTGAAACAAGAAATGCAGTTTTGCCGCTGGACACGGTCATCGAACGGTCTGGATACACTGGAACTGGGGTTCTGGTTTACGGCGGCGACGGCGATGAACGTGACACGCAACTTATCTGCGGCCATTTTTCATTCGACCCTCATGCAAAACATATACTGTTGGAACGCCTTCCACCGATCATTCACCTCAGGAATTACGGGGAATCCGCTGGAAAATGGATGGAGGCTACACTGCGCATGATCGGAGATGAGGCCGGGGGTCTTCGCCTCGGTGGCGATCTCATTGCTTTGAAAATGTCAGAAGCCATTCTTGCGCAGGCCATACGTTCGTTTGTGGAAAGTGACGAATCCTCGAGGTGGGGCTTGAACGGATTCTCTGATCACCATCTGGCCCGGGCTCTTGACGCGTTTCACAAGGATCCAAGCGCATCCTGGACGATAGAAACAATGGCGCGCATTGCAGGCATGTCACGAACAAACTTTGCGGTTCAGTTTCAGAAAAAGATGGCGATGTCGCCAATGCAATACGTAACAGCTTGGCGGCTGGAGATCGCCAAACGCTGTCTTACTGACCCATCAAGTTCTGTTTCGGATGCGGCAGAACGTGCTGGATACGCATCGGATTCTGCTTTTGCACGCGTTTTCAAGAGGGAAATTGGCCTCTCACCTGCCGGCTTCCGTCGGCAAATCACGTTATCATCGGCGCAATAAACCGGACGGGATCTGTTGCGAAGTTTTAACTTGCCACAGTGATATCTTTGTACCGGCGGACTAAGCCGCCAGCTCCGCAAATTGCCGAAACGGACAGACACCGGGCGTGATTTGTCCTTTGCGGATTATGTGCACCACTTCTATTCCGTCGAGCGTTTTGCTGTGGATGTCGACGGCTGGGTAAAGATAGACCCACGCGCCTTTCCCCTTGATGTAGGTCGTACCATTCACACTATAATAGGTATTGACAATGCCTATTATAGTGCGCAGATAGTGAGGCGTATCGTTAAGGTAGATCCGATGACTCGTACCATGCCAATTCGGCCACATATGTTTGACATCACAGCGGATGAAATCGCGACTTTGGTCAACCGGTTCTATGCGCGCATCAGAGTGCATCCTGATCTGGGGCCGGTATTTGACAGGGCAATCGAAGATTGGCCGGAACACGAAGAAAAGATCGCAGCCTTTTGGCGCGGCGCCATTCTACGAGAGACAGGCTATTCGGGTAACCCGATGCAGGTTCACCTGGCGAACTCTGAAATCCTGCCAGAACATTTTCGCTTGTGGCTTGACCTGTTCGAAGACACCGCAAAAAAAGCCCTTAAACCTGCAACCGCCGAAGCGTTCTCTCATTTGGCCAGCAGGATCGGTAAGGGCTTGTCATTCGGAATTGAGAACTTTCGTCGAGAGGCTGACGCTCCGCCGGTGTTGTCATGACGGTCTCTGTCTATACCAAAGCTCAGGTCATCTCTGATCCTCCCGCACGTGTTGTCAAACGTTGGCTGCAGGCGGGCTGGGGCGACGTGAAACGCAACCCGGGATATTCCTTGCTTTACGGTGGTTCACTCGTAGTTCTGGGGTGGATTTGCGTTGCGGCCCTGATGCTCAACGATCTTGGTTGGGTTTTGTTGCCTTTGCTAGCTGGCGGCGTTTTGGTCGGACCACTTGCAACGATTGGTCTTTATTCCTTAGCAAGTGGTAAAACAGGGCTCAGAGCGGCCACGGGTCAGATTACGTTGGTGGGCGTCATACTGATGGTTTTTGCCCTAATCTGGATTCGCGCGGCCACAGTTATGTTCGCCATAGTCTACGGGCTGCGCCCATTCTCAAGCTTCGCAGATACGCTGCTTTTGCTGATTACTACGCCATCAGGATGGGCGCTGTTGATCGCAGGATCATTCGTTGGCGGGCTGTTTGCGGCATTAGGGTTTGCGGTGTCAGCGTTTTCATTGCCAATGCTGATCGACCGCAAGATCGATGGCTTCTCGGCTATGGGGCTCAGCTTCAACGCCACCACTCACAACTTCAAGCTTTGCTTGTGCTGGGGAGCCATCATCACTCTTTTGACTTTGGTTGGAATACTGTCCGGGCTACTGGGTTTGGTCGTGGTGTTCCCATTGCTCGGGTACGCGACCTGGCATGCTTATGCCGAGCTTTTTCATGGAGATGCATAAATGACCGAAGCGCTTCCAAAAGGCGTGGTGCACTATGCGACCTCGCGGTTCACGCATGAGACATTGCCAGAAAAGCTGCGCAAAGATCACAGTACCAAAGCGGGTGTTTGGGGTCAATTGGCTGTGCAACATGGGCAACTTCTACTGAGCCGGGATGACAAGTGTGATTTGGTTCTGGGCGTTGGGGATACTGCTGTGTTCGCACCACAGGAAACTCATTCGGTGAACCCGATTGGCGAAGTCGAGTTTGAAGTACGCTTCCACCGGCAGGAGGCGCCCGATGCAGCGTGAGAGTTTTCTTGAGGATGCTGCCGTCCTGTGTGCCCTTGCTTTGATCTTTGTCGGTGGCATAGCCATACTTGGCTGGGGGGTTCCTACCGCCTACGTGCTGCACGGTTGGTTGATCGCAATAGCCGCTGGTTGGGGGTTGATGTGGATGATCAACCGTTTGAGCGAGGCCCCAAAGGACATCCCTTTAGAATACAATGACAAGGTCATTCGGTTTGGTGTCATCGCCGCGCTGATTTGGGCAATCATAGGGTTCACGGTTGGCGATATCCTCGCCTGGCAGTTGGCGTTTCCAGCACTGAACGGCGATATGTTCTGGTCGAACTTCGGCCGTTTGCGCCCGGTTCATACATCTGCCGTGATTTTTGGTTTTGGCGGCAACGCGTTAATCGCGACGTCGTTTTATGTGGTCCAACGTACCTCGCGCGCCAGATTGGCCAGTGAATCGCTGCCCTGGATGGTGTTCTGGGGGTACAATCTGTTCATGGTCCTTGCGGCGACCGGCTACCCCTTGGGGATCACCCAATCCAAGGAATATGCCGAACCGGAATGGTATATGGATCTGGTTTTGCTGATCGTCTGGGTTGGTTATCTTGGTCTATACCTAAAGACGCTCTCTCGCCGGGCTGAACCGCATATCTATGTGGCTAACTGGTACTACCTGGCCTTTATCGTCGTCATCGCGATGCTGCATACGGTGAACAACCTCTCGGTTCCGGTTTCCATTGCCTATCCCAAAAGCTACTCGCTATTTTCCGGCACACAGGATGCAATGACGCAATGGTGGTATGGGCACAATGCTGTTGGCTTCCTGCTGACCGCCGGGTTCCTAGGGATGCTGTATTACTTCTTGCCCAAAGCTGTGAACCGGCCAATCTACTCTTACCGAATGTCAATTGTTGGCTTCTGGGGGATCACCTTCCTGTATCTCTGGGCTGGCTCACATCACCTTCACTACACGGCACTACCGGACTGGGTTCAGTACCTTGGTATGACCATGTCGATCATCCTGCTGGTCCCGAGCTGGGCCTCTGTGTTCAACGGCATCCTTACGATCAATGGGGCTTGGGATAAGGTCCGGACGGATCCGGCGGTCCGGTTCATGATGGTCGCGATTCTGTTCTACGGACTGTCGACATTCGAAGGTTCGTTCATGGCGATCCGTCCGGTCAATTCGCTGAGCCACTACACGGATTGGACCGTCGGCCACGTACATGCAGGCGCGTTGGGCTGGGTCGCCTTCATCACTTTTGGTGCCATGTATAAAATGGTGCCTTGGATTTGGAAACGAGATGGCGTGTATTCATTGCGGCTGGAGGCATGGCACTTCTGGCTCGCCCTGAGCGGGACGCTGATTTACGTCGGCGCAATGTGGAACAGTGGCATCACACAATCACTGATGTGGCAGACCTATGATGCGGATGGTGCGTTTCTTTATTCCTTCCTCGACAGTGTGATCGCGATGCATCTTTACTATGTCGCCCGTGCGATCGGGGGGCTGCTGTATCTAATCGGAGCGTGCATCGGTGCATACAACATCTACATGACGGTCAGTGGGCCGCGGCAAGCCGAGACCAGGCAATCCGGACCTTTGGTCCAGCCGGCGGAGTAGCAGCCCATGAGTACACAACACCAAAAGCTCGAACGCCACTCACTTGGCTTTGCCATGGCTATCCTGCTGGTTGCATCAATCGGTGGCATTGTTGAAATCGCCCCTTTGTTCACCATCGAAAACACGGTGGAAGAAGTCGACGGCATGCGGCCCTACACTCCGCTGGAACTAGCCGGGCGCGATATTTATGTGCGCGAGGGCTGCTATGCCTGCCACAGTCAAATGATCCGCACCCTACGATCGGACATCGAACGCTATGGGCACTACAGCCTGGCCGCCGAAAGCATGTATGACCACCCGTTCCAATGGGGCTCGAAACGTACAGGGCCGGACTTGGCGCGAGTTGGCGGTAAATACTCTGACGCATGGCATGTGGCGCATCTGGAAGCGCCGCGAGAGCTGGTGGAAGGCTCGATCATGCCTGGTTATGCGTTTTTGTCTGACGCGCGGCTGGAAACAGGCCACCTGCCTGCCTCTTTAAGAGCCCTTAGCCGCGCCGGGGTGCCTTACACAGATGCTCAGATCGAAAATGCGGAAAAGGATGCTGCATGGCAAGCAGATGCCGAGCAATATTATGAAGGTGAACTGCAAGAAAGTTACGGTGAAAACGTTCAGGTTCGGGATTATGACGGGCAACCGGGCAAGCTGACGGAAATGGATGCCCTTGTGGCCTATCTTCAGGTTCTTGGCACATTGGCCGATCTGGATTCGGTAGATCACGAGGAGATTGACCGATGACACATGATACCGTTCTTGTCTTCTCCAAGACCTGGGGTGCAATCTACCTGCTGGTCGTCTTTCTTGCCGCAGTTGTCTGGACCTACTGGCCCTCACGGCGAAAAGTCTACGATGACGCTGCGCAATCTCCGCTGGACCATCAGGAGGATCAGCCGTGGCGCTAAAGGAAAAGGATCCGATTTCCGGTACTGATCTGACCGGCCACGAGTGGGACGGTATCAAAGAGTTGGACACACCTGTTCCCTGGGCGGCCCGATGGGCTTTGTGGATCAGTATCATCATCGCAGCACTGTTTTGGGTGTTCTACCCATCCTTCCCAGGTGCGCGCGACTATGCAAAAGGGCTGTTGGGGTATTCATCCCGATCAGAGGTTGTTGCAGAACTTCAGCAAGCGAATGCTGATCGTGAAATGACATTTGCGCCTTTTGCGTCACAGGATCTCGAAGAACTGGCCGCAGACCCAACACTGGAGGCAAGGTATAGCGCGTCGATTTCCAAGCTTTACGCTGACAATTGTGCCGCTTGTCACCGGAATGATCTGAAAGGGCAGCCTGGTTTTCCCGATCTGGTAGACGGACATTGGCTGTGGTCAGGCGCACCGGAAGAGGTTGAGGCGACCATACGCTATGGGATCAATGCGCAGCATGACGATACACGGATTGCACAGATGCTGGCGTTTGGCGCAGACGGCATGATCGAAAAGCAGCAGGTTGAAGAGGTTACAGAATTTGTCTTGGCCCTCTCTGGAAAGCAGCATGATGCGACGGCGGCTGGCGCCGGTAGATTGATCTTCGAAGAAAACTGCGCGGCCTGTCATGGCGATGACGGGCGCGGGGGCTATGAAATCGGCGCGCCCGATCTGGGTGATGAACGCTGGATCTATGGAGGCGACCGGGATGAGATTTACCATAGCATTTATCACGGTCGGCAAGGTGTGATGCCTGCGTGGGAAGGACGTCTGAGCGACGCCCAGATTCGAATGCTCACGTTGTATCTACTGTGGAATGCAGAAGATGCACCAAGTTGAAGAAAATCCACGATTCCGAAGGGCAATGTATCTGATGATACTGGTCCTTCTGGTCGGCTACATCGGGTTCAAGGCATGGCACCTGTCCATGGCTTTCGAGGCATGGGAAGGGCAGGCGATTGTAAAGGCTGTGCCTGGCGCGGCCAAGTAACAATCAAATTATTATAGGACTACAGTTTGCGTATTAATCGCTTGATGCCAGCGCATGACTGACTTCCAACGCTCGGATCAGGTTTTTCATGCCACGGTTCCCTTCCAATACGTCCTGTAAAGTCTTGGTGTCCAAGGCAGCAAAAAACGCCTCCTGAGCTTCGTTCAGAATTGGCAACAATCCACAAGCGGGCGTCATTACACAACAGCCGCCGTCTTCCTTCATGCATTCCACCAAAGGTGTGCCGCGTTCGGATTTTCGTAGTAGGCCGCCAATCGATATAGCATTGGGAGGTAGGGCCATACGCATGCCACCGTTGCGCCCACGCATGGATTCTACATAGCCCTCGTGTGTAAGCCACTGCGAGATCTTGGCCAGGTGATTAAAGGGCAAGTTTTGCATAGCCGCGATCTCACGCGTCGACATCAACCCTTCTTCGTGGGTGGCAAGATGGATCAGGATGCGCAGGGCATAGTCGGAGAACTTGGTAATTTGCATAGTTATTCTTCCCATAAAAAATAGGCTTTGAAAATGCCTATTTTATTGACATCTTTTTCTTACCTTTATAATAGGTATTTATAATACCTAATATGGGAGATGGCTCATGCAGCCCGTTGTGTTATTGATCTCGCTGATCCTGATGGCAGTGCTGTCACTTGTCTTCTGGTTGGCCGTGCGGGCTTCTGATGGGCCGGAACCCGGACCCAAGGCCAACTCGAAACGTTCGGGCTTGATCTGGGCAATGACGATTGTCGGCGTAATTGTTGCGGTTGGCACATTGCGACCGTGGCCGCATGCCGTAGCCAGAACAGACGACGCCTTGACCGTCTCTATCACCAGCGGGCAGTGGTGGTGGGATATCGACACCGTCGAGATCCCCGCTGGAATACCCATAAATTTTAGCGCCACGACCGAAGACGTTACCCACGGATTGGGCATTTACACCTCAGATCTTCGCCTTCTGACGCAGGTCCAGGTGATCCCGGGCTACACAACCAAAGTCACGTATACGTTCGATGATCCGGGCTCCTACCAGATCCTGTGCATGGAGTTCTGCGGAGTGGCACATCAGGACATGGTCAACGAATTCGAAGTCGTCGCGGTGGAGGACTGAATGAGCACTGCATCTGAGCCTTTTGCGGGGAAATCAATCGCCGCTGAACCTCAAACCGGAGCGGTCAAGCTCACGATGATCCTTTCAGGCGTGGTTTTTGCCTTGATGATGGTCTTTGGCCTGATCATGCGCGCCGCGCAGGGTCAATGGATCGAAGTGGATCCTGCATTGTTCTATCAGCTCCTGACGGCCCATGGTGCCGGAATGGTCGGTACAGCGGCGCTGTCTGGCGCCGCGATCATGTGGTATTTTTGCGGACGTCACATAGTTCTGACGCCAAGAATTTTTTGGGCATTCCTTGCCCTGTTTTTGTTGGGCGTGGCCTTGATCTTGGGCTCGATCTTCATCGGCGGATATGGCGGCGCATGGACATTCCTGTATCCGTTACCGGCAATGTCCGGCGGAGCGTGGGAGGCAGGTGCAGCGGCTGCGTTTATGCTTGGATATATTTCGATCGGCGTAGGATTTTTGTTGTACTATCTGGAGCTCGGTCGCCAGATTCATGCCCGCTATGGTAGCCTTGTACGGGCCTTGGGCTGGAACCTGATCCTTGGGCGTGAGGACAAGAACCCTCCACCGCCAACCATCGTCGCGGCGGCGGCGGTGACTATTTTCAATTCGATCGGGATCATCCTTGGTGCTGCCGTATTGGTGGCGAGCTTTGTCCACCTGCTAGTCCCAGGATTTGAAGTAAATGCGCTGCTGGCCAAGAACCTGATCTATTTCTTTGGCCACGTTTTCATCAATGCCTCGATCTATATGGCAGTGACTGCGGTTTATGAAATCCTGCCGGAATACACCGGCAAGCCTTGGAAATCGAACCGACTGTTTGCGATAGCCTGGAATGCCGTACTGATATTCGTGATGGCTGTTTACTGGCACCATCTGCTGCAAGATGTTGTCATGCCACCCTGGATGCTGGTGATCGGGCAACTGGTTTCGTACTTCAGCGGCATTCCCCTTATCGCGGTCACGGCGTTTTCCACATTCCTCTACGTGCGCGGCTCAAAAATGACCTGGGATCTGACGTCTTCGCTGCTGGTTCTGTCCGTGGCAGGCTGGGCGGTTGGCTCAATCCCCGCGTCGATCGATGGAATGATCAGCGTGAACAAGGTGATGCACAACACTATGTGGGTCCCGGGGCATTTTCACACCTACCTGCTGCTGGGCGAGGTGGCGATGGCCTTTGGTTTCATGGCCTGGCTGGTTCGCGGTAAAACCATCGCCCAGATGAGCGGGCTGGACCGTGTCGCCTTTGTGACCTACCTCGCGGGTGCCGCAGGGTTTGTGACGGTGTTTCTTTTCTCTGGCGCGGCTTCGATCCCACGTCGCTGGGCAGTGCACTATGAAGAATGGCTGATGCACGACCGTATAGGCACTTTGTTCAGCGTGCTGATCGTGTTGGCAACATTGGCTTTTGTTTTGCGCTTTGTGTTGCGTCTTGGGCGGAGTAACGGCTGATGATGGCGCGCGCTCTTCCATCGGTTCTGGTCGCAATCATGGGCCTGGGAATGCTCTGGCATGCCACAGACGGAGGGCAGGCATTCACCAGCGAAGCCGCACGGAGATTGGACGTGGTGCGCGCGCCACGTCCAGTTCCGGCCCTGCAATTGGAAGATATGTCAGGTCAGTTGCTGCCCCTGTCGCCGCAAGGGGAAGAGGTGGTTCTGGTCGAGTTTATCTACACTGTGTGCGGCGACATCTGCCAGGTTGCAGCGGCGGATTTTGCCGAGATCCGGGATCAATTGGAGCTGCGCGAAGTGCCCGTCCGGATGATCTCGGTCAGTTTCGATCCCGTGCGGGACACGCCAGAGCAGATGGCAGTTTATGGAGATGCCCATGAGGCGGACGGCAAAATGTGGACCATCGCTCGGCCGAGGCCGGAAGAGTTGCCGGTATTGTTGAAGTTGTTTGACGTTACCGTCATCCCGGATGAGTGGGGCGGGTTTCAGCACAATGCCGCGATCCATGTGATTGACAGCAACGGCAGATTTTCGGCGGTGTTTGACACTGATGCGATTAACGCTGTTCTGACCCATTTGGAGGAGCACAGCTCATGAAGTTGCTTGGCCTTGCATTACTTGCGGCTGCCGAAGCTGTCGCACTTCGTTATGCGGTCATTGAAAGCCCGATCCAGCATGTCTTGGTGCAAATGCCATTGCTGGTTTTGGCCGGGGTTTTGTTAGCCTGGAACAGGCAGGTTCGGCAAGAATGGGCGGTTCCATTGCTGCTTGTCGCCTTAACCGTCTTTCTGTTCTGGATGCTTCCGCGAAATGTCGATTGGGCGCTGACATCGACGGGCGAAATTGCCAAATACCTAAGCTTGCCACTGTTGTTGGGCGTTCCTCTAAGGGTGTCCTGGCCCAGGCTGGGCCCGGTCCTGAGGGGGTTTCTGAAGGCGAATGCGCTGTCGATGCTGGGCGTGCTGGGATTTCTGTACACGCATGCACCTGTCAGGATCTGCAACTCTTACTTGGTCTCGGCTCAGAAGGATCTGGGCATGGCCTTTCTCTACCTCGCTGCTGGCTTGGCCTGTCTCTGGGCTATCCCGATCCTGTTTGGAATTCCAAACGGCCAAAGGTCGAATGCGACCAGCTGCGCAAGCTGTGGAGTGTAATACGAAATGACCTATGCTGACACAGTCATTGGGTTTGCAGAACTGGCGCAAAAGAAAAGCGTCAACCTGCGAGCAGATCCAATCGCCTTTCTGATCCTCGCTGTAAAGGCAGGTGCGTTTGTTGGGGCGGGCATCCTGCTGATCTTTTCCGTGGGGCAGGGCGCGGATCCATCCATCCGTCCCATCGTCATGGGGGCTAGCTTCGGTATCGCCTTGACCCTTGTGGTCTTTGCAGGGGCCGAGCTGTTCACCGGTCACACCATGTACATGACGCACGGATTGCTTGCCAAAAGTATTGCGTGGTCGGATGTGCTGCGCTGTTGGTTTGTCAGTTGGGCAGGAAATCTGATCGGGGCCATATTGTTGACGTTGCTGTTCGTCGTAGGCGGTGGCGGACTTATCCTGGGAGCAGGAGAAGACGCTTTGCTTTACAAGGTGGCCACCAAGAAGATGCACGGCACCGAGTTGGAGCTGTTCGCCAAAGCGATCCTGTGCAATTGGCTGGTTTGTCTCGCCTTGTGGTGTTCGGCGCGCGCAAAAGACGATGTTACCAAATGCATCGTCATCTTCTGGTGCCTGTATGCATTTATCGCCGCCGGGTTTGAACACAGTGTTGCGAACATGACTGTGTTTTCACTGGCGCTACTCTCAGATCATCCCGACAGCATCACCCTGGCCGGAGCCGCCCACAATTTGATGTATGTCACCTTGGGCAACGCACTCGCCGGTGCCGGGATCATGGGCTACGGCTATTGGCGAGCGGCGTCGAAACCCACGGTCAAGGGTGTCGCGACGCCCGCGTCAACCAGACATCCTGTCTAGTGGGGGCGTGATCATGAGCGTGATACAACTTGCCAATATCCCCGTCTCCAAAGACCGATAAGCAAATGCCGGGCCTGTGTCTGGGGCCGAGCAACTCAAAAAGGTAGGATCACTCACAATCTCCAACTGGATGTATTCGCTGGAAATCGCATACTTTCTTGTTAGGGTGCAGCCGGCGCAGAATTCAATCTGCAGCCGTTTGCACAGCGTTTATTGGAGCTGCCATTTGATCATTCCATTTCATGTGCGGGAGATGCTGCGGCGCATCAAAATGCGATATGATGTTGAACGCACGCCACAGCAGATGGCCCCAAGTGACGAAGTGTTTTCGCCTATACGCCCCTCTCGCAAGGCTGACCGTAAGACAGTTGCGCGGTTCTGGGATCATCTAAAGCCCAAGGCAAGCGGCGCAGATCAGGCATTGATTGCGGATCCTGCAACAGTCGAGGCATCTGAAACCTACAGCGCCAATATTGAAAACTTCATTGGAACTGTGAAAGTGCCAGTTGGCATCGTCGGGCCTTTGCGCTTGAACGGTATGAACGCCAACGGGGATTTTTATGTGCCTCTGGCGACGACTGAGGCCGCGCTTGTTGCCTCTTATGCGCGGGGGGCCTTTGCAGCTGGCCGGTCTGGTGGGGTCAGCACAGCTGTTTTGTATGAAGGTGTTTTGCGTACGCCGGCCTTTGTGTTCGAAAGCCTTTTGCAGGCCGGTCAGTTCGTGGATTGGGTGGTCAGCAATGTCGATGAACTCCAGGCGGCGGCTGATGCCACAACCGGGCATGGTAAACTTGTCTCGCTGGAGCCTTTCATAGACACAAATATCGTCTTTCTGATTTGCCGCTACACCACAGGTGATGCGGCCGGTCAGAACATGGTAACCATTGCAACGGATGCGCTGTGCTGCACCATCACCAAAGACTGTCCAGTTCCAATTGAGAACTGGTATATTGAGGGAAATTTTTCAGGCGACAAAAAAGCCTCGGCGCTTGGATTGGTAACGGGTCGTGGCCGAAAGGTTAGCGCGTCGGTAACCTTGCCTGCGGACGTCGTGGAAAAGACGCTTGGCACCACCGTGGATGCCATGCTGGCTTATGGTCGGGTCGCCAATCTTGGGTCACATCTGTCGGGTCAGCTTGGAGCTCAGGCCCATTATGCCAATGGGCTTGCGGCCTTTTACATAGCAACTGGGCAGGACGCGGCCTGTGTCGCCGAAAGCGCGATGGGGGTGACGCGGATGGAGCCCAGAGGGGATGATCTTTTCTGCTCGGTGACGCTCCCGAACATCCTTGTCGGCTCCGTGGGCGGTGGTACCGGTTTGCCCAGCCAGACTGCGGCACTGAACATTCTGGGATTGAAAGGCGCCGGCCACGGCACGGCGCTGGCCGAAGTGGCTGCCGCCATATGCCTGTGCGGAGAAATATCGATTGTCGCCGCAATCGCTGCGGGGCATTTCACGCGAGCCCATGAAAGTTTGGCCCGCCAAAGATGACTTTGCTGGCTCGACTGTGGATATATCAATCCGAACGCTTCCCACTGAAGAAAACTGTTCCGCTTTTGCTGGTGTTTTCAGCAGCAAGTATCTGCGTATCGGCCCGGCTTGCTGATCGACCATTGCCCGAGTGGTCTGCCTTTGTGGTGGGGTTCGTACTGGCGATGGCGCTGTTTTTTCAGATGCGCGTTTGCGACGAATTCAAGGATGCCGAAGAGGACCGCCGCTACCGGCCCGAGCGACCGATACCCCGAGGGCTGGTGTCCCCGGCTGAGGTGCTTGTCCTTGGCTTGCTGACCCTTCCCATGGCCGCCGCCGCTGCATGGTTTTGGTACCTCCCGGTTCTGTGGTGCCTTTTTTTGGTTTGGGTATGGCTGGCGGCAATGACGGCCGAGTTCGGGGTGCCAACCTGGTTAAAGGCGCGCCCAGTTCTATATCTCGTCAGTCATATGGCGATCATGCCGCTGATCGACTTGCTGCTGACCAGCATCGAATGGCTTCCGGCCGGAAAGGCCGCATCAATGCTGTGGTTATTTCTGGCGTTGTCTTTCGTGAATGGCTGCGTTCTTGAGATCGGTCGCAAGCTATGGTCGCCCGAAAACGAAATTGACGGGGTGGACACCTATTCCGGTCTTTGGGGGTATCGCCGCGCCGCTATCATTTGGCTGTGCTGCGTTGTGCTGTCATTCGTGTTTCTGGTTGGCACGGGGTTTGCGTCTGGAGCTGGTTGGTTAACCGTATTGGTCGGGGCCGCTGCGTTCGTGCCCTGTGGTCTTGCGGCACGCAGCTATGTGAAGGCTCCAACACCCAAGGCACAGGACAAGATGGACGCAATCGCGGGACTATGGGTATTTTTCTGCTATGCCACTGCGGGCTTTCTGCCGTTCCTGATTGGAGGCTTTAGATGACCCTTATCATCAATCAATCCGATGCGACTGACCCAACAGTGGTCGGAGGAAAAGCCGCTGCGCTATCAAACCTCGCTCGTCGCGGATTCAATCCACCTGCGTTTTTTGTTATCACCGATGCCGCATTCCGTGCAGGTAAGACAGGGCCTGTGGCAGCACGTGGGTTGATTAAGGCGCTTGCCGCTGCGCTGGATGCGTTGGGTCCGGGATATTATGCAGTGCGTAGTTCCGGTCGGGCCGAAGATGGTGTCGAACACAGCCATGCAGGTCAGTTTGATACGGTTTTGAATGTCACCGGTAGCAAGGTCATACAGGCGGCAAAACAGGTTTGGCAATCGGGGTTTGCGGATACAATCGCCACCTATCGCTCGGTCAAATCCGGGGGCGAGACAGAAGCGCCTGCGATAATCGTACAGCGCATGATTGATGCGACGACCGCGGGTGTTGCTTTTTCGGCCGATCCAGTGACCGGGCAGCGAAACACCGTTGTCGTGTCTGCCATCAAAGGTTTAGGCGATGCGCTAGTAGCAGGTGAGGTCGATGGTGAGGATTGGATTATTGATCAAGCCAAACAGCCCGAGTGCGCGCAAACCACGCCTCAGGTTTTGACACCGGAACAGGTGCTGCAGGTTGCGATGCTGGCGCGCAAAGCGGAAGAGGCTTTTGGCGTCCCCCAAGACATCGAGTGGGCGTTCGATGCGGATGGGCTGCACATTCTTCAGGCTCGGCCGATTACGACCGAGCTGCGACCAGTGGCGGTGCCGGATGATGCACTTACCATTTTTGACAATTCGAACATCGTCGAAAGCTATCCGGGCATGGTCAGTCCACTGACCTATTCTTTTGCCCTGCACGTCTACTCACGGGTTTATCGCGCTTTTGTGCGGCTTCTGGGCGTTTCGAATAAAACTGTCGCGCAGAACTCAGCCATATTCGACAATTTTCTTGGGCGTATTGATGGGCGTGTCTACTACAATCTGGTCAACTGGTATCGGGCGCTGGCGTTGCTGCCGGGGTTCTCGCTGAATCGCGACTACATGGAAACGATGATGGGTGTGTCCGAACCCATGCCCCGCGAGATCACAGATAGCATTGGACCTGCTCCTGCCAGAGGTGTGCGCAAGATACTGGAATACGCCAAACTAGCGACGGTAGCGGGCAGTCTGATCTGGCAGGCCGTGCGTTTGCCGCGTACGCGGCGTAAATTCTATGTCAGGCTGAACGATGTTCTGGACCGTGGTCTGGACATAGAAGCTGCGAATGCAACCGAACTGGCCGCCGAGTATCGTCAGATCGAAAGCACCCTACTGGATCGCTGGGATGCGCCGCTTATCAATGATTTCCTTTGCATGGTTGCGTTTGGTGCATCGCGCAACTTGCTGCACAGGTGGTTGGGTGAAGACGGGCTGTTGCTGCATAACGACGTCATGATTGGTCAGGGTGATATCGTCTCAGCCGAACCGGCGCAGCGTATTGCCCGCATGGCCGGCTTGGTCCGCAAGGCCGGGATTGCTGATCAGCTAGGCGCGAAATGCCGGTTGGAAACCCTTGCTCCTTACCCTGAGATTGAAGCCGAGGTTCGGTCATATCTCGATAAATTCGGGGATCGATGCACTGAGGAGTTGAAGCTGGAGAGCATTCCGCTGCGCGATGATCCCACCAGCCTGTTGATGGCCGTCGCAGCCAGTGCCGCCCGTACTGAGGGTAAGCGACACATCGGCACCGAGCCGGATTGGAAAGCCCTGTTTCCCGGCAATCCGCTGAAACGCTACCTATCCAAATGGTTCGTAGGCTGGGCCAAGGGCCGCGTACGAGACCGTGAAAACCTGCGCTTTGAACGCACCCGTATCTTTGGCCATGCGAGACGTGTTTTTCTGGGAATTGGTCGAGAGTTTTCGGCAAGGGGGCTGCTTGCAGAACCCCGAGACGTATTTCATCTGACGACGTATGAGGTCTTGGGAGCCGTCGAAGGGTTCAGCCTTTCGCCTGATCTGAAAACCATAGTCGCGCAGCGTCAGCGCGAAGAATCCGCTGCGTCCCAGCGTCCGGATCCGCCAGAACGTATAGAAATTCGAGGTCCCGCCATTGCTCCGATTTGGGCGGAAATAGAAGAGGTAGACAGCGATCCGGAGCGGATTAAATCCGGCACCGGCTGTTCTGCTGGACAAGTTATCGCAAAGGCCCGTGTGATCCGTGACCCGCGGACTGAGGCGCTGCAACCTGGTGACATCCTCGTGGCGCGTCACACCGATCCGGGCTGGATCGCAGTATTTTCGAACGCTTCGGCCATTGTTGTGGAACGGGGGTCACTTTTGTCGCATTCCGCAATAGTGGCGCGAGAGTTGGGAATCCCTTGTGTGGTCGGTCTGAAAGGGGCCACTCAATGGATCAAGGATGGCGAAACCCTGTCGGTCGACGGGGCGAGTGGTAAGGTGGAGCGGTGCGATGGGGCATAGTGAAATCGAAGGCAAGGCTGATTTTGATCACATCCGCTATGCACAGCTGTGGGAAGATGCAGACGTTTTGACCGACGCGCTGGGCGATTGTGCGGGAGGAACGCTGGTATCCATCTGCTCGGCCGGGGATAATGCGCTGGCTATGTTGACACTCGATCCAGCGAAAGTTGTGGTTGTCGATTTGTCGCCAGCACAAATCGCCTGCCTAAAGCTACGAATTGGCGCTTTCCAGACCCTGACACATCCCGAGTTTCTGGAGCTGACGGGATCGCAGCCCAGCAAGAGGAGAGCAGCCCTGCTGGCGCGAGCTTTGCAGGATACCGACCCTGAAACCCGAACCTTCTGGAGTGGTTTTGTCCCTGACGTTGAAAGATACGGGGCAGGCGGGGTTGGCAAGTTCGAGCGGTATTTTCGCATCTTCCGTACCCGGCTTTTGCCGTTTGTGCATTCCCGACGTACGATTGATGACGTTTTTACGCCCCGGTCACCTGAGGCGCGCGAGGTTTTTTTCGATACGCGCTTTGACACCTTCAGATGGCGGCTGTTGTTGAATGTGTTCTTTTCCCGCTTTGTGATGGGGCGCATGGGCCGCGATAAGGCGTTTTTCGATCACGTCGAGGGCAGCCCGGCCCAGCATGTGGCTCGTCGCATTCGCCATGCGGGCGTTGATACCGACCCGTCACAGAACCCCTATTTGCACTGGATTCTGAAAGGCACGCACGGAGACGCGTTGCCGATGGCATGGCGGCCCGAGCATTTTGATACGATCCGCACCCGCCTGGATCGTCTCGATATCCGTCCGGGATCATTAGAGGCTTTTGTCTCGACCGGTGAAAAAGCCAACGGGTTCAACCTGTCTGACATTTTCGAATACATGTCGCCCGATGTATTTGAGCAAGTCTATGGCTCGATCCTGTCAGCTGCCGCGCCCAAGGCACGTCTCGTGTATTGGAACATGATGGCACCGCGCCGCGTGCCTGCGCGATACAGGAGCGAAGTTGAAACACATCGCACGACTGAGGATCGACTGAAGTCACGCGACATGGCGTTTTTCTACTCGGATTTCGTCGTGGAAGAGGTGCTTTCGTGAGCATCCAGGCCCAGATTTTACTGGCCTTGGCGTCTGTTGCGGCCCTGTTGGGATTGATGGCAGTTGTCCGATGGCTGGCGCAAAAGGTCGGCTTGAGCGCAGAAGTGCAACGTAAACTGATGCATGTTGGAACCGGACTCTTTACACTGGTTCTGCCGTGGATTTTTCCGGAACGCTGGCCAATATACATGCTAATCGGGGTAACGCTGATCGTCATGCTGATCTTGCGCCTGCCCCGGTTCTCACAAGGTCTGGGCGCAACCCTACACAGCGTCGAGCGCACGTCATACGGCGATTTCCTGTTGGCGCTATCCGTTGGGCTTTGCTTGTTGCTGGCCGGGGAAAACACCCTGTATTACGTGCTTCCGATCGCCGTTTTAACACTGGCTGATGCCGCAGCCGCGCTTGCCGGGACCACGTACGGGACCAAACGCTATGTGGTCGAAGATGGCGAAAAAAGCCTAGAAGGGTCAGTGGTGTTTTTTGTCGTAACGCTATTGGTTGCGATCATCTGCTTCTTGTTTTCGTCGAAACTCCCACCGTCCAACATCATGATGCTGTGCCTTATGGTTGCGGCCTTTGGCACATTGGTCGAGGCACAAAGCTGGCGGGGGTTTGACAACTTGTTCCTGCCGCTTGGCTTGCTGATTTTTTTGAAAGTTCACTACTACAGCTCCTTGGCAGAGCTGGCTTTGCTGGCCATTTTGTTCTTTGCCGCACTTGCCAGTTTTGGGGTGGTGGGAACCAAGCTGGGCCTGACCAAACATACGACCCGTGTGTATGTTGTTGCGGTTTTTCTGCTGCTGGCGACCGCGAAACTGCAAAATACAGTACTGCCGATCATGGTTCTCGCGGCACACGGCTGGGCGCGTACTGCTTCTCCTTGTGACAGTAAGTTCCCCGATTTGGACATCGTAGCCGCCTTGGGGCTAATAGGGTTCGGCTGGCTTGCAGCGGGAAATGCAACGGGATGGGATGCAATATCCTTTTTTGGAATGAGTGCAATGGGGTTGGCCATGGGGCTCACAGCTGTGGCGCTGCGTGCCATTCCTATTGCGATACCGCTTGCTGCCGCTGTTCTGTTTCTAATCCGTACCTGGGCGGTTTCCCTGAATTCTGACCAATCAAACTGGGCCGAGCCTTTGAACGCGCTCTCACTTGTATCACTCGCATTTATGGCGATTGTGCCCTTGGTGCTTCCGCATTTGCTCCAAAAGAACCGCGTTTCGAGGCTCACGCTTTTGGCGCTGTTACCTCCGCTTGCCTATTACATCTGGTCCATAGCAGGGTCTATTGACGGCGGGATTGTTGCCGGAGTTGTATCATGACGAAAGAAAACATTCAGACCAAAGGCGCCAAACTATCTGTTTATCTGCAGGGCCCTGATTGGGATGGTGCCCCAGCGGCAACAATAGGCGACTTCTCGTGCGAGACCCCAGAGGCCGGTCTGGAGGTATTGCAAACGGCTATTGGACGGGTCCGGTACGCTGGGGTTGATCGGATTATTGGACCTATGTCCGGTGATACATGGCACAGCTATCGGTTTGTATCGGACAGTGACGGATCAGCACCCTTTTTAATGGAGCCGACGCACAAGTCACATGAGCCCGATGTGTTTAGGGCGGCAGGATTTGCCGCCATCAGCAAGTATTTCTCGGCGCGAGTATCATTGGCGCAAACGGCCAATTCGTCTCTAGCTGCAGTTGATGGGTTCGACGTAGAACCCTGGGACGGAACCAACCCTGAGGAGTTGTTCCGGCAGGTGTATCAACTATCTGTCGAGGCTTTTTCTCGAAACGCTTTCTATAAACCTATTTCTGAGCGCGATTTTCTTGCAATGTATATGCCTGTCGTTCCGATGTTGAAGCGCGAGCTTATCTTTTTTGCCCGCCGTCCCGACAGCTCATTAGCGGGCTTTCTGTTTGGTATTCCGAACTATGCTGAAGGCCCAAACCCAACAGCCGCGATCCTGAAAACTTATGCAAGCCTTGAGCGTGGTGCGGGTCGCCATTTGGCCAGTCATTTCCACAAGTCTGCTCTGAAGCTAGGCTTTGATTCCGCTATCCACGCGCTGATCCATGATGACAACCAATCCGCGGATCGCAGTGTTGTTGAAGGGGCCACCGTATTTCGACGGTACAACCTGTTAGGACTGCGCCTGGATGACTAACTTGTTGGATCAATTTGCCGTAGCGGTTGATAGACACCCGGACCGGACGGCCATTGTTGAAGGCAGCGGTCGCGAAGTCACCTTTCGTGATGTGCAGATACGCGCGCAGCAAATAGCTAGAAAGTGGAGACGTAAGGGGATTGGGCGTGGCGACCGCGTTCTTCTGGCGATGCCGGTCAACGCTGATCTCTACGCTAGTCTTGCGGCCTTGTGGTTGTTGGGCGCAACTGTGGTTTTGCCTGAACCCGCGATGGGACTCGCGGGGCTGCGTCATGCAGCGAGAACGACCCGGCCCAAGGCTTTTTGCGCGTCGGGTTATTTTGCGTTGCTCAGGTTTGTTGTGCCGGAACTCTTGAGGCTGC
The DNA here is from genome assembly GCF_059612345.1 of Ruegeria sp. CDSA020. NCBI lineage: Bacteria > Pseudomonadati > Pseudomonadota > Alphaproteobacteria > Rhodobacterales > Roseobacteraceae > Ruegeria > Ruegeria sp. CDSA020. The sequence continues at coordinate 290,935 of NZ_JBXWQK010000002.1, read as the reverse complement.
GCCTTTTGCTACCAGGCACCGCCCGGGGTGATCTGAGCGTCGCGCCCGTTCAAGACGGTGACACGGCGCTCATTTCCTTTACATCCGGCACTACAGGTCAGGCCAAGGCCATCCCCCGCAGCCACGCGTTTCTGATGGCACAACATGATGCCATTGCGCCGCTTCTGGACAGTGATGCAGTTGAACGGGATCTGGTAGCGTTCCCGGTGTTCACCCTGATCAACCTGGCGGCTGGGCGCACGACAGTTCTGCCGAATTGGAGAATGAGTAATCTGGATCGACTATCCTCCGAACAGTTTGCGGGCTGGATATCGAAGCAGCAAGTGACCCGTCTTTTGATACCTCCGTCGTTGTGCGAAAAACTTGCACAGCGTAAAGATACGGGCCGGCTGCACACAGTCTTCACCGGCGGCGGTCCGGTATTCCCTGACCTGATTGAAAGGCTTCTCGCCAATTCCGATCTGGACGTGGTCTGTGTCTATGGGTCGACTGAAGCTGAACCGATTGCGCATCTTGATGCGCGGGAAATCACCGAAGTTGATCAACTTGAAATGGCGGCGGGCAAGGGGCTTCTTGTTGGGCATCCGGTTTCGCAAATCAAACTCCGAATTCAGGAAGATGAAGTTCAGGTGGCGGGCGATCATGTAAATGATGGCTATCTTGATCTCGCACACTCCAAGGAAAACAAAATCAAAGACGGCACTACGATTTGGCATCGAACCGGCGACGCGGGTCGGTTAGATGATCAGGGGCGTTTGTGGCTGTGGGGCAGACTGGGGAGCGATGTGACAACCCCGGCTGGTCAAACCTTTCCTTTTGCAATCGAAGTAGCTGCCCGGCAATGGCCGAGCGTGGCGAACAGCGCGCTCATGAGCTTCGATGGGCGTCCGATTTTATGCATTGAAGGCGACGCGGATCAGCTTTCAAACTGGAATAGCCTGGCGCAGGAATTCGGTGTTGCCAATGTGACCCATGTGAAAAAAATGCCTATGGACAAACGGCACAGGTCCAAAGTTGATCGGAAAAAACTCACTCAATTATTGGGTTACTAAATCACAGGATTTTCACCTTAAGAGCTCCAACGGAAAACCGTGGTCGAGCACACTTTTTGCCTTCCAACCGAAAGGCAGGAAAGTCCGGGTGCTTATGAAAAACCAGTGCCAGCATAGCTGCTCGCCGCATGAATGACTATTTCTCCCACTGCAAGTTGGCTGTGAGAAAGCGCAAGGGACAGGTCGGGCTCATTTGAGACATTTATCGCAGCGTCGATGAGGGGTTGTTGTTCGTTCTGGGTTAGAAATGCTTGATGTTTCGGTCAGAATTGAATGAACCTGAACCAACCGTCACAGTTGGGCTAGAAATGTGATGAACGTTCGACGTCAGAAGGCGCCTCAATGTAGGGCATCAGCCGAATTTGATCTTTGGGTGGCTTTGTTGATGGCTTAAAAAACATCACATTGGCACGTTGCGATTTCGTCAGGAGGAGGCACCCACGTCATCAGCAAAGCCTATCCCAACCTTGGCTGGTCTCGTTCTAGGTATTTCCGTTCAAATATCGCGTCATATCCGGAGCGGCCATAAGCGTCTGAATGAAAGTCCCGAAATGTTCAAGCGACCCTGCGCGCGGGTCGCTGTCGCGCCATGCCAATCTGATAGAACGGCCAAAGATCCCATCAGCAATGGGATGTGTCGTTGCCAAGCCGCCGAAACGATCAGGGCCACTCACAGACAATGCCGGAAACAGCGCACAACCCTCTCCGAGTGCGACCATTTGCCGGAGCATTTCAAGGCTGCTCGCCACCCTCTGTCCAGGTCGGTCAATCCGGTCGCAGAATGCTACGGTCTGATCTCTTAGGCAGTGCTCTTGAGAAAGCAGAACGAGCTGAGAGGACAGAACCTTGGACCAGCGAACTTTCTCATTGGGTCTGAAGTTCAGATCCTTGGGGCAGGCAAAAACAAATGGTTCGTGAAACAACGGAAGCGCTCTCAGTACAAGCTGTTTCGGGGCCGTCGCAATCAGTGCAGCGTCCAGCGTCCTCCTGACGAGCATCTCTTCAAGAACGTGAGTGGGTTCTTCGAACAATGACAACTGGAGATTGGGGTACGCATTTTTGAGAGACTTGAGGATAAGCGGCAGCAAGTAAGGCCCAAGTGTTGGAAGTACCCCAAATTTCAACTCTCCCTCCAGATTGTCACTTAGGCTCAGCGACAATTCCAGCAGTTCACGGGCCTCTGTCAGAAGGATTTCTGCTTTTTGCAGAACTATCTGGCCATTTTGCGTCAACGAAATATGCCGTCCGTGGCGTTCGAATATCGAAAAGCCAAGACGCGCCTCCAGCTTGGATACCTGTTGGCTGATTGCAGGTTGTGAAACCCCACAGATATCAGCCGCCCGGCCAAAATGACCTTCTTCGGCAATGCTTTGAATGTACTCAAGATCTCTGAGTGAAAGGCCGGCGACTGAGGTTCTTCTAACCATGCATCACCTCTGATTATCGATCGGATAATTTATATAAGTTGGAGTAATTTGGCGGTTTTCGGTTTTGTCCTGCCAATACCAACTCAGGAGATTGACATGACCAGTAAATCGAAGCTGACCACCGCATTTGGCGCGCCAGTGCCTGACAACCAACACACACTGACGGCGGGGCCGCGTGGACCTGCGCTGCTTCAAGATGTTTGGTTTCTCGAGAAGATGGCCCACTTTGATCGCGAGGTGATCCCAGAACGTCGGATGCATGCCAAAGGGTCTGGCGCTTACGGTACATTCAAAGTGACCCATGACATCACCCAGTATACGCGTGCCAAAATGTTCTCTGATGTTGGCAAGAAGACGGATCTCTTCCTGCGGTTCTCGACCGTTGCAGGGGAACGCGGCGCAGCGGATGCAGAACGGGATATCCGCGGCTTCGCTATCAAGTTTTATACGGAAGAGGGCAACTGGGATCTTGTGGGCAACAACACCCCTGTGTTCTTCCTTCGCGATCCGCTGAAATTTCCCGATCTCAACCATGCCGTCAAACGCGATCCGCGGACGAACATGCGCAGTGCGGATAGCAATTGGGATTTCTGGACCAGCCTTCCCGAAGCCTTGCTTCAGGTGACGATTGTTATGTCTGACCGGGGGATTCCGGCCACCTACAGACACATGCACGGCTTTGGCAGCCACACGTTCAGCTTTAACAACTCGGACAACGAGCGGTTCTGGGTCAAATTCCATTTCAAAACGCAACAGGGGATAAAAAACCTCACCGACGAGGAAGCAGCACAGATCATCTCCGGTGACCGTGAAAGCCATCAGCGAGATCTTTTTGACGCCATTGAAAACGGTGATTTTCCTAAATGGACGCTTTATGTCCAAGTCATGCCAGAGAAGGATGCGGGTACATATCACCTCAACCCGTTTGATCTGACCAAGGTTTGGCCACATGGGGATTTTCCGCTGATTGAGGTTGGCGAGCTGGAATTGAACCGGAACCCTGAGAACTACTTTGCCGAGGTTGAACAAGCAGCCTTCGCCCCCTCTACAATCGTGCCTGGTATCAGCTTTTCGCCGGACAAGATGTTGCAAGGACGTTTGTTTTCTTATGGTGACACTCAGCGGTATCGGTTGGGTGTCAACCATTCCCAGATCCCTGTGAATGCGCCTCGTTGCCCGTATCATTCCTACCATCGTGATGGCGCGATGAGGGTCGACGGCAATGCCGGATCTCGGATTGGTTATGAGCCCAACATGCATGGCGAATGGTCCGAGCAACCGGATTTCTCTGAACCACCTTTGTCCATCGAAGGTGCTGCGGATCATTGGAACCACCGCGAGGATGATGACTACTTCTCGCAGCCTGGTGATTTGTTCCGCTTGATGACGCCAGAGCAGCAAGAAGTACTGTTCGAAAACACTGCCAGCGCAATCGGGGCTGCACAAAGAGAAATTCAGATCCGCCACATATCGAACTGTCTCAAGGCAGATCCTGCATATGGTGCCGGTGTAGCAAGGGCTCTTGGTTTTACCGATGAAAGTGGGTTCCCCGCGTAAAGACAACTGGCAAGCCCCCGATCTTCGAGGGCTTGCCTGATACTGCGGGGTATTCGACGGCGGGCACCGTTTGGTGTGATCGGGTATTCCGTCGCTGCGTGTGGCTAAACAGCCTTTTGGCGACGACCTTGGGGAAAGACGGTTTCCATACGCGGGCGCATTGGCCGGCTCACACATTGCAGCTACCTGATGCGCCTTCGTTTTGATTGACGGTGGCGGGATTGCTTGTGACCGATGCGGCCCCTCGTGTCAGAAGACTGCCAATCTCAGACCCCAACTGCAGTTCTGAGACCTGTCCAAGGTGATGCACAACGATCCGTCCCGACTGATCCAACAAGACAAGGCTTGGTGTACCGCGCATGCGAAAGCGGGACATCGTGTTTGGCAATTGCCCCACCCCCTGCCTGTCCACGCCGACAGGGAAGGTGATGCGATATTCATGCAGGAAGGCTTTCAGAGACACCGGTGTCATGGCGTCGTGATGCTCGAACACAGTATGCAAGCCAATCACGGCTACCTTTTCTTCAGGAAACGTTTTTTGAATTGATTGCACCAAGGGAATACCATGCAGGACGCATCCCGGGCACAACATTTGAAATGCCTCAATAACAACAACCCGTCCCCTTAGACCGCCTAAGGTTAGGGGTGTGTCTGTGTTAAACCATTCCGAAACGTCTAGTTCTGGTGTTTGCATTTTCATTGCCCTCAATAAAACGCAGCCGTCTTGGGTTCGGCGGCTGCGTAGTCGAATGTCAGTGAAGCTTCCCCGGCAGGCTCAGGTCGCCGGATGCGACGTCGAAAACATCTGTGACGCACAGCAAGGGCGCATGGATGTTAGCGTTCACTCGCAATGCAGAAGTGACACCATCGTAAGCGACACCATCCAGTTCTACGTCGCTGGCAAAGCCTGCGTTCACCACAATTTCGGGCCCATCAAACAGCGGTGTAAACCCTGGGCTGTCCAGAAAGATCGGGAACCCAGGCCATGTTGCAGGTAGCTTCGGCGTGGAACCTTCGGGGATGTCCCGTACGGCAAGCGCGTCGGGCCCGCACGCTTCGGTCGGGGTCAACACAACCCAGTGGCTGTGCCATTCGATACCGTCATTCGCCGGATCTCCGTCGCCGTTCTCGTCAAAAAGCGGTGTGTCATCAAAATCTGGATGACTGGTTGCGGCCATTGCAAGGATGCCTGTGCCGCCTTCGAACCCAACGGCCGAAGGGTCCAAAGAAGTAGGCCAGACATATGACCAGACGTCTGATCCACCGACCTCTCCGGTTGCCACCGGAACCGAGGCGCCAGCCGCTCCATTCGTTGTCATGTGAAAAGTGACCGTGTTTCCATTGCGATGCGCATGCGTTGCCAGAATGTCAAAGTCCGCGACTTTACTGGCGTCCGGCGAAGATATGATGGCGCCATCTTGATGGATGGCATGGTTCCCATCTGCAAGAGCCGTGCCTCCGATGACCAGCGCCAAAGTGGAAGTGAGCATTGAGAGTTTCATGAGTGTCTCCAATCAAATAATATCGAGTCGCTACTATAGTGAGAAATGCATTGCAACTATAATTTCGACTCGCTACTAAAAGTGTTATGAACACAGACCACCGCATACGCACGCTAATCAACCGTTTGGCCCGTATTGATGCTTCCGAAGGATGGGCGGGAGATTTGAACCCGACTCAGAGGATGGCGCTGGAATACCTCGCAGAGGCGAACATGTTTTCGCGCTCGCCGTCGCAAGTTGCGGAGTATATCGGAACAACCCGTGGAACGATGTCACAAACGCTCAAGGCTTTGGCGCGCAAGGGCTATGTAGAAGAGCAACGCAAAGAGCTTGATCAACGGTCGATCTCTTATGACCTGACCAAGGAGGGGGTCAAAATTGTACGTCAACCGAATCCTGTTGCACAGGCAATTGGAGATATACCCGTAGAAAACCAAGCCATGCTTGAGCAGGGGTTGATGCAAAGCCTCAGTCTGGCTTTGGCCGCAAATGGAGGTCGGTCATTCGGCCAATGCAAATCCTGCACATACCATGATGCCACGACGGAAAACGGTTTCTGCAAACTGTTGGGTGTATCATTGGACGTCGGTGAAAAAGACAAGATCTGTATCGAGCACGAGAAAGCCAGATGAACCATTTTGATTTATCGGCGAACATCGACGGCATATTTGTCGGAGCGGTCAAAGATTGTTGGGAAGGCAAACCGCCATCGGCCATTCAAAAAGACAGGGTGGACGGGCGGCAGTTGATTACCTCGCTCGGATTTTCCGAGGATGCACAGGCAGATTTGACCGTGCATGGAGGCGAAGACAAAGCCATCCATCATTATGCTTTTGATCACTACTCGGCTTGGCAAGCAGAGGGCCTAATGGCACCCGGCACAGTGCCAGCGGCGTTTGGCGAGAACATTTCTACGACGGGACTGACCGAGGAAAACCTCTGCATCGGCGACATCCTGTCACTCGGGACGGCGGTAGTTCAAATTAGCCAGGGACGGCAACCGTGCTGGAAACTTGGGCTACATACGGGACGCAAGGAAATGCCTTACCAGTTTCAGAAGACGGGCCGAACCGGATGGTACTACCGTGTCCTGGAACCGGGTGAAGTTGGCGCCGGTGATCGGATCACCTTGGTTGAAAGGTTAAATCCCAATTGGTCTGTATTGGCCGTCACACGTGCAAGGTTGACTCGTCGCATTCTGCCAGAAGATGCAGAGGTGTTGTCTCAGATGAAAGAACTGGCTCAAGGTTGGCGACAAGCGTTCTGCCGAATGGCGGAAGGCAACGCCATAGAGGATACATCGGCGAGGCTAGGTGCCTGAGGCATCGTATGAAGCATTTAAGCCGTGGTCGGCGATAACGCACCTTCCTCGAGCCGAAAACAATCGAGAACACGAAAGCAGCTAACCGCCTACTATCAGTCCTTTGGCAAACCGAACTCATTTGAGACATAAGCCTCAGCCTCGATGAAAGTTAGTAGCCTTGGGGCTGAAATACTTGACGTTAGGGTCAGAATTGAATGACGCAAACTGCTCATTGCTTGAGGACACCCTCTGATGGGCATGTTTTCATATCACGTCTCCGCGAAGTCACCCGCCGCTTGCGCAAGAATCCAGTCAACCCCCCGCAGAAAATCGTCTATTGTCAGGGGATTGTCTTCTCCGCTCGAGGCTGAGAGCACAAACCCATGTGCATAGTCGATCAGCACGTGAACAAGAACATCACCGCCATCGCTGTATTCGAGTTGGTCCGTGCTGACCTTTAATTCCTCGGCCACGTTCATGAGGTCCGCGCTCATGAGCGTTACATCGTCTAGGATTGCACGGAGTAGATTGGCGTTCTTCAAAGCGCAACCATAGTAAGCCGCCAGAATGCAGCGGGCGCGTTTGACCGGGTTGCCACCATTCACTCCATCCAAGACGCCTGCAAAGGCAAGTTCCACCAGATCGGACAATAGTTGCTTCTTGCTACCTGCGTGATAGGTCACGGCCATCGGAGTGACGTCAAGCTGATCGGCAAGTATGCGAAACGATAGCGCATCAACACCTTTGCTTTGGACGATCGGCAATGCGGCCTGCAGGATCACTTGCTTCGAAAGGCGCTGTGCAGCCTTTGACGGTCGCCCTGGTGGAGAAGCTTTCGTCACCTGGTTTTCAGTCTGTAATCGAGATCTACCAGACCGGAGGAAAAGCTGCTAGCCGAAACCAATTCCAGATCAACGTCACCTTCTGTTTCACCAAAGATCCGAATGCCTTCACCAATCAGAATGGGAACCAAGGTAATCCGCATGTCCTCAATCAGCCCGGCTTTGAGGAAGGATTGGATGATTGCACCGCCATCCACATAAACTCGATTGTAACCACGCGCGCCAAAGTCCTCCATCAAATCGGTGGGTGTTTTGTCTGAAACTTCAACTCTTTCGCGCAGCTCATCTGGAATGCCTGAGGGCTTCATTGAGCGACTGAGAACCACCACCGGTTTCTTGTAAGGCCACTCCCCGAATCCCAGAACTGTCCGGTACGATCCGGACCCCATCACGATCACGTCGACGCTACTCTGAAACGCGACAAACCCGTGATCTTCGTCTGCAGTGGGTTGCTTTTCCAACCAGTCCAGCCTGTGATCTGGCCTTGCGACAAAACCGTCTAGGCTCATTGCCATCATGATATGTCCTGTGGGCATCCTCTGGGTCCCTGTATTTTATTTATATGCCGTATAATAACGGCTCTGAGGATACTCAAGGGGAATGACTGCTACGATTGACCCAGAATCCAGTCCGAGAAGGACTGTACTGCGCCGGTTGGAGCGGAGCTATACGGTTGAACCAAAAAATACCCATAGTCGGGCAGATCGGTTTCCGACAACCGAAACAGTCTTTCAGCATTTAGATCGTCCCGAACCAGATCATCCATCAAAGCTATTCCCTGTCCGTCGATGACTGCTTGCACCCGGACATTTGGGTCAGGAACGATTAGCGCATCTCTCCTTGATTGTCGGGGAAGCTTTGCGACGTTCAGCCAATCAGACCAGGCGTTGCTGTCATCACGATCTCTCAGTAGCGTAAGATGCGATATTGCCTCTTTCATTCCTAACTCTATCACTAGGTCAGCTGCCGCCCGGTCACCCACAGGATAGGGCGGCATGGGCATGAACGGAGTAACGGTGCCGCCGATCCAATTCCCGTTACCCCACCTGATTGCAAGATCCACATCCTGCATCTCAGCTTGTGAAAACTCGATCATCGGTTGAATGCGAATCTGTACGTCCGGGTGGCTTTGCATGAATGACATCAGGCGTGGCGACAGCCAGCGCGCAGCGAAATAGGTCGAGACCCCAACGGTTAGAGAACGCGTTGAAATCCCCTTTAACGCATGAATTTCAGCTTCGATTTCTTCGTATCGGGTCTGACAGATCGCGAGCAGTTTTAATCCTTCACCAGTGAGTGTGACACCACGCGATGTGCGCTGGAACAGGATCATTCCAAGATCGGCTTCAAGCGTTTTGATCTGATAGCTGATGGCGCCCTTTGTCATGTTGAGCGCCGATGCTGCCGTCGAGAAGCTGGAATAACGAGCAATCTCAGCAAATAGCCTGAGTAAGTCATGGTGATGAAATCGGGTACTCATATTCTTAGTGTACAAATTTTCCAAACGCTAAGAGTAGTTTTTTTCGATTTTCAAACATGTTTTTAAGGTCGAAAACAGCATTCAAGCTCGTGGAGCGATGAAATGACGTTGGACTCGTTGAACGCAATAGCAGAAACACCGACACCGGCGGGGCACCGCGGCCGCGCGCGCAGACGCCGCTTGGCCCGTAGTATTGCCCCTTCTGAGAGCACACCGTTCACGGGTCGCAGGATACCTGCATACAATCTACTAAGTGAAACGGTATTGGCCCGGATCGAAGATCAAGCCGACTGGATTCTAAGCAATATTGGCGTCGAATTTCGGGGGGATCGAACGGCACTGGATCACTTCGCCCAAACGGGTGCCCGCCTCGATGGCGAACGCGTGCGGTTTGAACCGGGTCATGTCCGTGCGCTTTGTGCTACGGCCCCAGGTGAATTTCAGTTGCATGGCCGAGACCCGGTCAGAACGGTGACACTTGGCGGTGACAACGTTGTGCTGATGCCGGGATACGGCTCTCCCTTTGTCAGCGATCTGGTGAAGGGCCGACGATATTCGACGCTGAAGGATTTCCGCAATTTCGTCAAACTGGCCTACAGTGCGGCTGCCTTGCATCATTCCGGCGGCACGGTTGTCGAGCCGACAGATGTGCCGGTGAATAAACGGCATTTGGACATGATGCTGGCGCATCTGACACTCTCAACCAAGCCCTTTATGGGCTCTGTTACGGCACCCGAGCGCGTGCGTGACAGTATCGAGATGGCACGCCTCGTCTTTGGACGCGACTTCATGGAGCGCCACGCGGTGATGCAGGCAAATATCAACGTCAATTCGCCGCTGGTTTATGATGATACCATGTCGTCGGCTCTGCGTATCTATGCGGAGGCAGGCCAATGTGTCTGCGTCTCCCCTGCGATTTTCGCGGGTGCCATGGGGCCGCTTTCGCCGGCGGCGGTGGCGGCGCAAACTCTGGCAGAAGCGATGGTTGGCATTGCGCTTGCGCAACTGGTGCGCCCCGGTTGTCCGGTGGTGTTCGGCTCGTTCCACTCCACAATGAACTTGCGCACGGGCGCTCTGACCTTTGGATCGCCCGAAGCGAACATGACCACGATGGCGCTGACACAATTGGGACGAAGGCTTGGCGTACCTGTGCGCTCTGGCGGTGGGCAGATCACCGCCTCCAATGCGCCAGACGGGCACGCTATGCAGGACAGCACAGGTGCCATGTGGTCCACGCTTTTGTCCGGAGCCCATCAGGTCTGGCATGCGGCAGGCTGGCTCGAAGGTGGGCTTGTGATGTCCTACGAGAAATTCATCATGGATCTAGACCACTGTGGCGCGATGCTGAAACTGTTGCAGGGCTTCGAAACGGATGAAGAGGCCTTTGGCCGTGATGCCTATTTTGAAACGGGCCCGGGCGAAAATTTCCTATCGACCAAACACACGCTGCGCCACTATGCGGCAGCAAATTATGAGCCACAAATTTCTGACGCAGGGCCATTCGAGACCTGGTCTGAAAATGGTGCTCTCACGTCAGACCAACGCGCCACCGCGCGGTGGCATCAGATGTTGAACGATTACCAGCGTCCTGAAATGAAACCCGGCATACAAGCCGCGCTTGAAGACTTCGTGTCAGAGCGCAAAGCGCGAATGCCGGATGAATGGTACTAGAACCGAATACCCAATACCCAAGAACTCTGCCGGGATTGCCAACTTGCTTGAGCAAGATTGAAGAACGTCGGCGCCTATGTCGTCAGGAGGACATTTCGCGGGCATAGCTGATCCAAAACTGGAAGGCATCTGATCGGGCATGGTGGTATAAAGCTGAAGTAAGTTGATAGCGGGGAGACGGGAGCTGATGGTGATCTGGTCATGGGCAACCAGAAATCTCTGAGTCTGCCAGAGTGACTTGTCGGGACCGATGATCTTTTCGCGTTTTCGGGTTGATTGGTGGGATCCTTCAATCCGGTTACTTAGACCCTTGTGCACCTGGAGGTTGGCATTCGGAGCCAAATCGCAGATTGATTTGATATGGCTACGTAGTATGTCGGTAATGACAACGCGCGGCTGACCAAATCGGTCTATCAATCGCCTCAGAAAGGGCTTGGCCACTTTGGCGTTCCGTTGGTTTGCACCAGAATATCGAGTAAAACGCCGTCTGCATCTACCGTCCGCCAGAGCCAGCAATTTTCAGCGTAGGAGAAACCGGTTCTTCTGATCTGAAATAGATTTCTTTGCGCAGTGCTGGGCTCAGGATTTTGAAGACACTGAACAATTTCAAAATTTGATTTCGAGAACGAAATCACTTCGGTGTTTCCAGTCGCCTTTGTTCTCGCGCTTTTCTTGTCTTCGCATTGAGACCGGCCCGGGCCTATTCAGCAATTTCGTTGATCAATCGTGTCTCGAGAAGTTGACCGTTCTGGTAAAGGACCGGGTAAGCAATCGATGCAATATGACTGTTGAACTCCCGGAAAGCCCGCAAAGTCTCTAGATGAATATCACTGGTTTCGAAGCTTTCCGTTGTTCCGTGCTGCAACCGGCGCAGGTGACGCTTGCGGCTTTCACGTTCCACGCGTTTGATTTCGGTTTTCTCAAGGCTGAGAAGCCGGGCGCTTTCCAGATCGTCTGAAACAAGTACATTTGATGCCAGTTTCATGTTTGCAAGAATACCTTCATGCATCTGAACAAGTTCAGACCAGCCATCTTGCGAAAAACTTGAGCCTTTGGCCCGCATTTCACCGGCCAATACAGTCAGGCGTTTGGCGACAACGTCACCCGCCGTTTCAAGCCTGATCGCAAACTCCATTAGGTTGCGCGCGGTTTTAGCATCGTGTTTTTCATATAGCTCAGGCGGTATCGCGGCGACAAAGGCTCGAATACCCGAGAGGCACCGGTTTACGTCCTCGTCAATGGCCTGAACTGACCGGATCTGTTCTTTGTCTCCGCTGCGGTAAAGTTCAAGAGCAGGACGGAACATGGTTTCGAGAAGATCGCTCATCCGCAGCAGCTCACGCTTGAGGCTCGGCAAGGCCTGATTGGGATTTGCCACGTCTTCCATGTCCAATGCGCTGACCGGTTGTGCGGGTTGCGACTTCTGTACTTTCTGCTGGTCTGGCAAGAGCCTTTCAAACAAGTTCTGCCAGTTTCCACAAAACGGAAGGGCTAAAACCAAAAGCGACAGGTTGAAAGCAAGATGCACATTGACTAGCATTTGCCCCCCTTGCGGGTCGCCCAAAAGCCCGGTTCGTAGGGCAAAATTTGCTGCAAACAAACTAGCCAACGCCCAACTGCCTCGCAGCGCCAAATTTGCATAGGGTATTCGTCGGGCAGTCACTGGCATTCCTCGGGTTAGCCATACCGGAATGAAGGCCGAGCCAAAGTTCGCGCCAAAAACCAAAGACATTCCGGCGGCAAATGGGATCGCTCCAATTTGCACAAGTGTCACACACATAAGGATGGCCGCTACCGAGGAATGCATGACGAAGGCTAAGGCACTCCCGACAAGAAATGCAGTGATATAGTCGCGCGACAAGTAATCCGCCACTGCGGGTAAAAATGCACTGTCCCGAATTGGGTCCATCGCCTCACGAAGGAACCGAAGTGAGATCAGGATAAAGGCAACGCCCATCAGAATGCGCCCTAGTTGTCGGGCTTTTTTGGTTTCGGTCTTGACGAATAGATAGCCTCCAATCGCCAGCAGCATTGGAATAAGCCAGTCCAACCGGAACGTAAGAATCTGGATGATCAGTGCTGAACCCAGATCGCCTCCGAGCACAATCGCCAGACCGGCAGGAAAACTCAACATTCCACTGGCAGCAAACCCAGAGGTCAACAGCGCCACTGCCGCCGAACTTTGCAGTACAACCGCCATCATCAGACCCACAAGTGAGGCCTGCAGGTAACTGTGCTGTCGCGTCAAAACGCGCTGGAACGACGCTCCATAGCTGCGCTCAATTCCAGTGCGTACCATTCGAACTGCAAAAAGCAGCAACATCGTCGCGCCAGCAAGGCTGATTAAAAAGCTGACTATCGCCATGCTCTACCTCACTCCCACGGTTTGCTTGGAATAACAGGGTGCGCTGCAATCTTGCCAACCAACGACCGGAGACCGACCCGGTGATTTTGCGGCCGAGTAATTTCGATAAAACGCTCAGCGCCCGAGTTTTCTGAAATAAATCGGACGCGCCTGTTCCACCGGGAAAACGCATTCACTTTCTTGGTGGTAGGCAGTGGCCCTTGGCGCCATAATTGAGAATTGATCTCCACGTCCATTGACCACTGTTTTCCTGGAAGCAGAGAGAGCAACGGCGTGTTTTGCTCTAAAGGTATGGCCACAAAGATCAACATTCGTCCTTAATCGCGTTGACAACAATGTCGATTGCACAGTCGAGATCCTTGCGCGTGATCGTTAGCGGCGGTGACAATGTAAGCACACATCCCTGACTGATTTTGTAGCTTAGGCCAGCTTCCAAACAAGCATAATAGATCCGCTCGGCTCGTGCATTTCCAGGTGTCTTGTCGGCACGGTCATCGACAATTTCGACACCAAACATCAGACCACGGCCGCGAATGTCACCGACGATCGGGATATTCTGAAGCTCGCCCATCAGACGATCCATAGCGTGCTCGCCCAACTCAGCCGCCCGGTCAACCAACCCCTCATCTTCGATGATTTGTATTGTGGTAAGCGCGGCGCGTGCAGTCACGGGGTTTTTTTCGTGTGTATAATGTCCAATGGCAAAGTCTCCGCAGACGTCCAGTTTGGTTCGCGCGATACAAGCTGCAATCGGCAGGATGCCTCCGCCAAGTGCCTTACCCAAGGTGACGATGTCAGGGATAATCTCGTCATGCTCAAAGGCAAACATCTTGCCGGTCTTTCCAAGCCCCGTGGGAATCTCGTCCATGATCAAGAGAGCCCCGTGACGATTACATGCCTCCCGCACAGCTTTCCAGAAGCCCGGTGGCGGCACATAAGGCACCGCGCGCATAGGCTCAGCGATGACCGCAGCCACGTCTCCCTCGCGTTCTAGAACGAACTCGACCATTTTTGCACAAGCCAACCCACAGGTATCTGGGCCGGCGTGATTGTACGGGCATCGGTAACAGGCAAAAGGTGCCACGTGCTCTGCACCCGGCAGAAGCGGGCCGGCTATATGGCTGCGAAATGTCGCCTCGCCGCCGACGCTTGCGGCGCCAAAACCGGCACCGTGGAAGGCATCCCAGAAGCTAATTGTTTTGAACCGACCGGTGGCAGCGCGCGCTATCTTGAGAGCAACCTCGTTTGCATCAGAGCCGCCGGTCGTAAACAGCATCTTCCCAAGGTCGTCTGGCGCGATTTCGGCGAGCTTTTCGGCCAATTCAACCGCGGGATCATTGGTGAAGCGACGGGGTGCGAAAGACAGGTCATCCAGTTGCGCCTTGATCGCGGTGATCAAACGGGGATGTCCGTAACCGATATGATGCACTGAATTGCCATGGAAATCCATGTAACGGCGGCCGTCCAGGTCTTCGACCCAAATCCCCTCAGCCTTGGCAATGGTGCTAACGCATGGCGAGGACAGTGACTGGTGGAGAAACGCGTTAGCGTCGCGTTTCAGCAAGGGTGAAGATTTAGGCCCTATAGATTCCTTCATCCATGCTTTTCGCGCGCTGGAAGTATTGGATTCGCCTTCCGTGTGGACGATTTGTGACATGCTTTTTCCTCAACGCCGCTTGTGAAAAAATGCGGACCTCGCAAAGTCCGCCAGTACCAGGGAGGAACTTGTGGTGCCCCGACCCGGGTCGGGGCACAAAAACTAGCGTGGCCAGGGCAGCGAGTAAGTTTTTACGTTAGTAAAAAACTTCATTGCCTCGATGACACCTTCTTTAACCCCATTACCGCTGTCCTTGATGCCTCCGAAGGGGGACATCTCGATACGGTATCCGGGTTGTTCCCAAATGTTGCAGGTGCCCACGTTTAGACCGTTGATAAAGGCAATCGCACGGTTCAAGTCGTTCGTACAGACGCCTGAGCTGAGGCCGAATTCGGTACCGTTCGAAATACGCATCACCTCGTCGTCATTGTCCGGAACCCGAACGATGGGCACAATGGGGCCAAAGGTTTCTTCCATCACCAGCTCGCTGTCATGGGGGACCTTATCGACCACGATGGGCGGCAGTAGTGCACCCTGACGGCCCGGATGATAGAGGATTTCTGCGCCGTCGGCCTCGGCCATGTAAACGCGTTTTTCGAACAGTTCAGCTGCCTTGTCATGGATGACACAGCCCAGTTCGGTCTCGGGGTCTTGTGGGTCGCCGAACTTGATCTTCTTCGCCTTTTCCAGAACCAATGGCACAAACTTGTCGGCCACGCTTTCTTGCACCAGAATACGTTTGATCGCAGTGCAGCGCTGACCCGAATTGCCGGTGGCGCCTGCCACAGCAATGGTCGCGGCCTTCTCAAGGTCCGCGTCAGAAAGATCGTTCAAAACGATCAGAGGGTCATTGCCCCCCAGTTCCAGAGCTTGCCGCTTGTAAACGCCTTTTTCGGCGATCATCTTACCCACCGGCACGCCGCCGGTGAATGTGATGATGTCGATGTTGTCATTGGTGATCATCTCATCGCCAATGTCACCTGGCCAGCCGGTAACCACTTGGAACATCTCGGGTGGTAGACCCGCGTCGTAGAGGATGTCAGCTAATGTCAGCGCCGTCAGTGGCGTCAGCTCCGTCGGCTTACACACCATGCAGTTGTTGGTCGCGATTGATGGCGCGATCTTGTGGCTGACCATGTTAAGTGGATGATTGAATGGTGTGATTGCCGAAATCGCATTCACCGGCTCGCGCATGGTGAATATTTTTCGATCTTTGCCATTATGGGTCAGGTCGCATGAAAAGATCTCGCCATCATCCTTCATCGCCTCAGCGGCGGCGAACTGATAGACATCTTGCGCACGCTTGGTCTCATAAATCGCATGCTGGTGACAGATACCCAGTTCCAACGTCAGCCATTTGGCAAGGTATTCACGACGTTCACCAATCAACTCGCCCGCACGCTGCAGGATCTGGCTGCGCTCATACCGTGTGAGCTTTGGAGTGTAATTCGCCGCGACTTCGAACGCTTTGCGCGCATGTTCTGCCTTGCCGGCGGGTACATGCCCGACAATCTCGTTTGTGTATGGGTACAGAACCGGCACCGTTTCGTCGGTAAAGACGATCTCGCCCCCGATGCGCATTCCTTCATTGCGGATTTCGATTTTCGACATGGTTTGATCTTTCATGGATTACTGCGCCGCCGCTGTGGTTGCATAGAAAAACGCATCAAAATTGCGCAACTCGGGCGCAGTCCCCAAGTCGATAACCCGGTTTACGATGAAAGGAACTTCCTGCTCGGTCAGTCCGCCGTGGCTGCGCAGCGGCTCGTTGAGAGCGGCCAGATCGTGGCGGTCTTCAGAGGTACCGATACAGATGTTCTCACCCGAGACCATCACAATATCACCAATGCGGTCACCGGGCAGTTCAAAACGCTTGATCGCTTCTTCCTTGGTCAACACGTGGGTGATGCCGGCTGTGGCTTTCAGTTTGCCGATGATGTCGCTGCGATCCGCGTCTTCGGGCAGATAGCAGGTGGCAAACGACCCGAGTGCGCCGTGGTGCACCACATAGGGGTCCGTGATCGGCAAGATGACACGGGCCGCGTCCTTGCCCAGCCATTCATCCACCAGATCCTGCACATATACTACGCTGGGCGAGCCATCGGCGTGGTGCTTGGGCTTCATGCCGTGGTCGGCGGTGACCACGATGGCAGCGCCCATGGCGTCCAGTTCGGTCAGATATTTGTCAAACATCTCATAGAATGCCTTGGCCTCGGCCTGATCGGGTGCGTATTTGTGCTGCACGTAGTCAGTGGTGGTCAGATACATCACATCTGGTTTCCACTCTTTCAGCAACTTGACACCCGCAGCAAAGACAAACTCGGACAACTCTGCCGAATAGACCTCGGGTTGGGCCATGCCCAACCATGCGCTTGCTTTCTCCTGACCATGCTCAGCCTGGGTCGACGTGTCGGACTTTTCCGCAGAGAAGCATTTGGCCCGGTCGTCGTCGAACTTCAGACCCGCCCCCAACAACGCGCGCAGCTTGTCCTTCGCGGTGACTATGGCCACCTTGGCGCCAGCGTCATAGAACTGCTTGAACACGGTCGGTGCACGCAAAAAACGCACATCGTTCATCATCACTTCTTCACCACTGTCCGGATCAATCAGATAGTTTCCACAGATGCCGTGCACGATAGGCGGACGGCCTGTCGCAATGCTGAGGTTGTTAGGGTTAGTAAACGACGGGATCACCGAATGAGCCAGCCGGTCAGTGCCGGTTTCGCGCATCCGCTTGAGCGTCGGCATCAGACCGTCAGCAATAGCTTTGTCCAGGTATTCTGGCTCACAGCCGTCAAGGCAGATGGCAATGGCGGGCACTTTGGGCATCGGGTAGACACGCTCGTTGGCTTCAACAGGGGTGTGGATGGTCATTTGGTTTGTTCCTTGATCCTTAAGCGGCCAGTTTGGCGCGTTCTTCTAAAGCTTGGAGAGGAGGTGTGGCACTCGACACACCCATTTTTTCCAAAGTTTCCTTGGCGGCAATTACAACTTTCCGCATAACCTTGTCGTCCATCTGACCGATGCACCCAACGCGGAAGCTGTCGACGACGGTCAACTTGCCCGGGTAAATGATGAACCCTTTTTCTTTCATCAGATTGTAGAACTGATCAAAGACAAAGTTTTCATCGGCCGGGCAGAAGAATGTTACGATGATTGGGCTCAGCCAGCGATTGTCGAGCAGAGTTTCGAAACCCAGCTCACGCATGCCGGCGACCACAACATCCCTGTTGCTGGTGTATCGGGCTCCGCGACCGGAAACGCCGCCCTCAGCCGCATGTGCCCTGAGGGCTTCGATGAAAGCGGCAACCACATGGGTGGGTGGCGTAAATCGCCATTGACCGGTTTTGTTCATATGCGCCCACTGCGCGTGAACGTCCAGAGACAGCGAATGACTGTTACCCTTGGCATCCTCAAGCTCGTTCTTGCGCGCGATTATGAACCCAAACCCCGGAACACCCTCAATACACTTGTTGGCGGACGAAACCATTGCCTCATAGCGGACTTCCGTAGGCTTCAACTCGATCGCACCAAAGGCTGACATTGAGTCGACAAGAAGCTTGCGACCAGCGGCGTAAACCGCCTCCGATATTTCCTCTACCGGATTCAGAATGCCCGAGCTTGTTTCGCAGTGGATAGCAACGACATGGGTGATCGCGGAATCATTCGCCAGAATCTCGGCAACTTCTGAACCACGCGGCGGCAGATAGTCGCCCTTGTCCAAGACAACATGATCGCGTTCCAGATACTCGAGCGTTTGCGCCGAGCGTTGACCGTAAGCGCCATTGGCCAGCACCAATGCCTTGCCATCGCGCGGAATGAACGAAGCCAGCATCGCCTCTACTGAAAACGATCCGCTCCCCTGCATCGGTACACAGTCAAACTCATCGGCGCCCTCGCCAAGCAATGCCAAAAGACTGGAGCGCAACTCCTGGGTCATACCCCGGAAGTCATCATCCCAGCTTCCCCAATCCCTCAACATGGCTTCTTTCACGGCGTATGACGTGGTCAAGGGGCCAGGAGTTAGTAGATAGGGCTCGCCGAGACGCGGTTGTTCAATTTGAGGAAAAGAAGACGTCATAACCAAGCTCCAGATCAACGTTTCAAAGACACAGTTGCAGCAACCGCAGCTATATGTGAAATTGCAAATATCAATCTAATTATAAGCTCAGCCTATGCTCGAACCTTCAGGAGTTTGAAATGCGACATAGCCAGCTCAAAGCCTTTCATTTCGTGGCCAAATATGGTGGGTTTTCGCGTGCTGCAGAGGCGCTTTTTTTGACGCAGCCAGCAATCTCAGAGCAGGTTCGCAAACTTGAGCAGGATCATGATTTGTTGTTGTTCAAGCGTGAGCGAAAAAGAGTGAACCTAACCCCGGAGGGGACGCAGCTTTACCGGTACACCAAGCAGTATTTTGAGATCGAGGATCAGATCGAGGACTATCTGTCTGAAACGAGGGCTGCGATCGACGGCGAGCTGCGGATCCTTGCCGATTCCGCGCACCACTTGACCGACTTTCTGGGGCCGTTCCGAGAAAAATATTCAAACATTACGATTACCGTTCGCGCTGGCAACACCGAGGACATTTTGGAGGAGCTCAGATCTTACAATGCAGAAATTGGTGTTGTTGGCAGCGTGTCTCCCGGCAAGGACATGAGCGTTCTTAGCCTCGGTTCGACCGAGATCGTGGCATTCACGGCCCGCAGTTTGCTTCTCGCCTCAAAACCTACATTGTCCCTCGCAGAGCTGGCGGAGTTGCCTCTCATCTTCAGGGAACAGGGATCAAAAACACGTCAAAAGCTCGAAGATGAAGCCAGTAAACGGGGGGTGTCGCTGAAACCGGCAATTGTGGCCGAAGGAAGAGAGGCCGTCAGAGAGTTGGTGGCATCAGGTGCAGGTATCGGGTTCGTGTCCCAGGCAGAATACGGTCACGACGACCGTCTCAGACAAATCAAGCTGCAAGACGTCGACCTGCAAATGGGAGAAAGTATGATCTATCTCTCCCAACGGCGTGAGGTGAAGACCATTCGCGCCTTCATGAAATTCGCCAATTCTGTTCTAGAAGAAAAACAAAACCCCACCAATCAGTGATCGGTGGGGAGATGCCTAAATGGGCCTTCTTGTTAGCGAGTTCGCCAGGCTTGCGTGCGGCCAAGGACGCCTTTGGAAGCAATCAGGTGGATGATCCGCGCTGCGGCGTTTGTGTAGAAGATCATCATCCCCATTGCGGCAGCTGGCGCAATATCGCCCGCATCGTCCATGTTTAGCACTGCAATAGATGCCAACGTGGTTTTGGGCGAGTATAGGAACACAACCGCAGATACCGTCGTCATTGCGTTTACGAACAGATAGATTGATATGTCCAGCACGGCTGGCAGGCAAACAGGGACCGTGACACGGGCAAACAACTTCATCGTCGGTTGCTTGAGCGAGGCTGATACCGACTCGAATTCTCTGTCCATCTGCTTGAGCGCTGTCACTGCCGTCAGGTGCGACACAGTATAGAAGTGTGTCACCGTACAGATCACCAAAATTGCCATTGTTCCGTAGATACCGTTCAGCGGATTAGACGGGCTATTGAAGAAGAAGATGTATGACAGGCCCAGTACCATGCCCGGGATCGCCATTGGCAGCATCGCGAACATCTGAAAGATCGATCGACCTGTTCTGAACCCGTTCGACTTTTCAACCAGATATGCACCAAAGAAGACGACTGAAGTACCGATCACCGCTGTCAAAAGCGCCAGCTTGATCGAGTTAATGTAAGAGCCCCAACCGCCACCATCCATCTTGTTGAAATCGTAGTTCTTCAGGCTCAGGCTCAGGTCGTAGGGCCAAAACTTGATTAGCGCTGCGAATTGGCACACAGCCAGCAGCCCAACGATGAACAAACCGATCAGACAGCAATAGACTAGAAAGAACCGATCTGCCTTTCGATTTGGGGTTGGCTGGTAAGGGACCGACCGGGCCGACAATAAGGCAACCTGCTTTGATTGCACCATGCGGTCGATCGCGAACGCCAGGATTGCCGGGATCACCAGAACGACCGAGACTACGGCACCCATTTCAAAGTTCTGCTGGCCGATCACCTGCTTGTAGATATCAACCGCCAGAACGTTGAACTGACCTCCAATCACTTTTGGCAGACCAAAATCGGTTATGACCAGATTAAATACAACGAAAGCGGCCGAGATCAGACCATATCGCGCGCCGGGAACGGTGACCGTCCAAAAAGTACGCCACGGCGTTGAACGCAGGCTGACTGCAGCTTCGTATAGTCGTGCATCAGAGATCGCCAGCGCCGTTGAAATGATCAGGAAGGCGTGCGGGAAGGTGAAGAACACCGAGCCTATCACGATGCCAATCGGACCATAGATACTGGCGCCGAACAGCAACTCTTTTATCATGCCCTGATTGCCGAACAGATAGACCAGCGCGATCCCGGGCAACAGCGAAGGCACCAGGATCGGAGCCATCGCAATCAGACGAAACACACCCTTGAACCGCATGCAACTCCGGTTCAGCGCATAAGCGAACCAGAACGCCAAAGTTACTGTGACAATGGTGCTAATTACAGAAATCCAAAGGGAGTTCTTGATAGAATTGAACAGTGCCGGGGTTGAGAAGTAGTTGACGAAATTTTCCAAGCCTCGCGATTGAACTGGCCTCAGCTGAACCCGCCGGAACTGATTGGAATCGAGCGTGACCCAATCCGTATTGTCTTGCAGCGTAGAACCGACAAGAAACCGCCCGGTGTCGCTCGTGTTACGGATTTGGTACATGACCGGACTGCGAAAGCTGAAATCGGGAAAAAGCTCGGTTACCGATAGTCGCCCGTCTGAGCCGGTAGACAGATCGGTGCCTGAAAAAGCCCCGATTTGTTCGTTCAGTGTGTCGGCTGACAGGATGGTTCCGTCAAATTGCCCCGCCTCGTCACTGACCTGAAACTCGTATTGCGACAACTCCATCCGATAGGTGGAGAATGACTTGGAAAGCATCGTGTAAAGCGGCAGGACCAACGTCGCGACCAGATAGAGTGCGATCACGAACATGCTGCCGCGCATCAGGATGTCATCCCTGCTGAGCTTGGGTTTGATGTCAGGCCCGGCTGGAAGAGTCCCCGGGTTGGTCGAAATCTCGCTCATGCTGCCGTCTCCGGAACATCAAAGGCCATTAGCCGGTTTTCGGGCAGTTCAATCACCATGGTCCTACCCTCTTCCAGTTCTAGGCGGCGCACGGCATTGATCGAAAAATCTGCGATCAGTTCCGAAGATCCAAATCGCTCGTTGCTCAAGCGGCATCGCCAGAATGAACCGAGGAATTCCATTTCATCGAGAGTGACGTCGATGCAATTCCTGTTGCCGCCGGTATCGAGATAACCAGCCTCATGCGGGATGATATCCTCGGGTCGGATCGCCGCAATCGCTGGCATTCCGTCGTTGAACGTGTGGTTGAGGCACGCAAAGGTCTTTTCGCCGACGCTCAGTCGACCACCCTTGGTGACCTGAGACTGGATCTGGTTCATTTCTCCGATGAAGTCTGCCACGAACAAGTTTGCGGGTTCTCGGTAAATTTCTGTAGGTGACCCCACCTGCTCGATAACCCCATGATTCATGACCACGATCCGGTCCGCCATCGCCAGCGCTTCTTCCTGATCATGCGTAACCATCACAGTAGTCACACCCAGTTTGCGCTGCAGCTCTTTGATTTCGTGACGTAGATGGACCCGCACCTTTGCGTCCAATGCCGAAAGCGGCTCATCCAGCAACAAGAGACCGGGGTTGGTCGCAATGGCGCGGGCCAGCGCAATTCGCTGCTGCTGGCCACCGGACAATTGTGCAGGATACTTTTTACCCTGTTCAGGCAGCCCGACCAAATGAAGCAGTTCGCTGACACGAACGGCAATATCCGATTTGCTGCGACCAGTGTTTTCCAGGCCGAAAGCAATGTTCTTTTCGATCGTCAAGTTCGGGAACAAGGCGTAGGACTGGAAAACAATCCCGAAATCACGCTCTGACGGCGGCAGATTTGACACATCCTTGCCGTCTTGCATGACAGTGCCCTTGGTTTGCAGATCGAGACCCGCAATCGCCCGGAGCAAGGTTGTTTTGCCGCAACCCGACGGCCCCAGAAAGCAGACAAATTCGCCTTCGTTGATTTCGAGGGATATGTCCTTGAGTGCAAGAAAGCTGCCGAACGCCTTCCACAAATTCTGGATGCTTAGATACAGTTCACCGGGTGGGGTTTTCTGAAGCACGGGAGCGGTCCTCATATCTGCACCTCGGGAACGGCCGATCTGGGCCGGTTGAAGCCGGGCGCGCTGGTCGCGTTGTTTGGAAAAATAGAGTGGTGTGCAGAAGAGGTGCTTACACCTCTTCTGCAGGTTGGTTTACTTCGCTTCAGACTTCCCGTCATAGCGAGACTGCCATTCTTTCAGTATCGCCGCGCGGTTGTTGGCGGCAAATTCAAAGTCGTTGTCGATCATCGCATCCAGAAGACCTTCAGGGAAGTGCTCGACCGGTTTTGCGACGCCAGGATAGGCGACAACGGCGTACCCTGTGTTGTACATCTCGTTGGCTTCCTTGGTGACGGTGAAATCAACCAGTTTCTGCGCGGCTTCGAGATTTGCAGTACCGGCAACAATAGCGGTCGCTTCCATGTCCCAGCCGACACCTTCTGACGGGACAATGATCTCAAGCGGCGCACCATCAGCTTTCGACTTAGCACCACGGAAAGCAAAAGAGATGCCAATCGGGATCTCACCTGCAGCAGCCAGTTTGCACGGCTTTGAACCAGAGTGGGTATATCGCGCGATGTTCTCGTGCAATCCGTCCATGTACTCCCAGCCGCCTTCTTCGCCGAACATCTGCAGCCAGCTTGACACATCAAGGAAACCGGTGCCCGACGAGTTCGGATTTGGCATGATCACCTGATCCTTATACATGGGGTCTGTAAGATCCTTCCACGATGTCGGCGGCGTCAATCCCGCTTTCTCGGCCTCGACGGTGTTGTAGCAAACTGCGGCAACCCAAGCGTCCATGCCAACCCACGCCGGAGGATTGTCGCCATCGACAAATTTCGCGTCTAGGTCGCCAACACCCGCAGGCGCGTAAGGCTCCAGCATACCTTCCGACTTGAGCAACAACAGCGAAGTGGCTGCGAGACCCCACACGACGTCTGCCTGAGGGTTGTCCCTCTCGGCCAACAGTTTGGCGGTGATGATCCCGGTCGAATCCCGCACCCAGTTGATTTTGATGTCCGGATTGCTCGCATTGAACGTCTCAGCGTAGCGCGCCAGGTCTTCAGCTTCGACGGCTGTGTAAACTGTCAATTCGGTTTCAGATAACGCAACTGTAGCAGTCAAGGAGCTTACGGCCAGGGCTGCAAGAAATTTGGTCTTATGTTTCATCGTGATCCTCTGTCGGTTGATTATTCTCGGGAACGCCATTCTTGAGCAGCGCTTATTTGCAGTTCCATGCCCCGGCAGTGTGACAGATAAATAGATCAAGAAAAATCGATTATACCTTCCACATCATAAGCAAAACCTATGTAAGGCAATCTGCCCTAGCGTTCGGAATTGAGTGTCATACCCCATTGATATGAGATAGGAACTCTCCCTGCGCCAGTCACCCAAGAGTTCCGTTCAAATCAGTGCGCTTTGGCATTGGCCTATCGAACTGGCGGTGGGCTACGAAATCCGAGGCTACATACTGCTACCTGTCGACTGGACAGCCGCCAATCGAACATGACGGTCATAGTGCTCGCAAATACCTTCGCAAGTGTCTGACGTCAGCACTTGCGGGACAGTACAGGTCGATTTGATAAGAGAGATTTTCTGGCACATCGTACCCGTCAAGGAGTGGAGGTGAGATAGAAATCCATAACACGTAAGAGCCACGGCGAAAAGATCGTCAAGGATATCCGTCGTGCTACCCGCAAGCGCTATTCAGCAGAGGAGAAGATCAGGATCGTTCTGGACAAGCTCAAGGGCGAAGGCAGCATTGCGGAGCTGTGCTGCCGGGCAGGCACAGCTCAGAGTCTGTACTATAGCTGGTCCAAAAAGAACTCCCTGAAGCAGGCAAGAAGCGCCTCGCGGGCTATAAGACACGTGCGGCGACCTTATCCGAAGCTAAAGACCTGCGCCTTGGACTCGTTATCGCGCAACTTCCTTCGTCTTAGTCCAACTTGTACGTCATCTTGTTAGGGCCAGGACCACAATTCCAACTGCCACGATTATCGCCGCCAGGAGCCTGTTGGATTTTGGACCCTCTCCAAACCACATCACACCTATTACTGAAGCGAAGATGACCGAACTTTCTCGGAGCGCCGATACGACACCCAACGGTGCGAAACTCTTAACATAGAGCACCAGACCATAGGCTAAGCCGGAAATGATTCCTCCTGCTAAACCTGACCAGACATATCTCTTTGGAAGTGCGATGAGGCGCTCCCATCGGGTCGAGAAGATGAACCCCGCCACGAAGATCTCAGCCACGAACAATACCGTGATGTATCCAAGTGTATTCCCTGACAGTCTCACACCAATACCGTCAACCAAAGAGTAGGAAGCAATCATCAAACCAGTTCCGAATGCCGCCGCGATGCCTACCCAGTTCGTGCCCTTTCCAAGTCCGCCAAAAGACAGGCAACCAATGCCGGCTGAAATGCAGACAATACCGATCCACGCGCCCGGAGGAAGGAATTCACCGGCAAGAAAGACCGCTCCCAACGCCACTAATATGGGCGTTATCCCGCGCGAGATGGGGTACACCACCGATAAATCGCCGTAACGGTAGGCGGTGTTGAGAAACCAGTAGTATCCCCAATGAATCAAGGTGGAACCAATAATGTATGGAATTGCAGCCATTACTGGAAAGCCCGTAAAAGGAAGCACGGCAAGCGCAGGTATGGCATGCCCGATCGAGATTAATCCCAACATAATGGCCTTGTCAGGCGCGCCCTTTACGACCGCATTCCAAAGCGCATGAAGGAAAGCCGCAAACAGTACGATGAGGATCGCATGTACTGTCATTGCTCGTCGCAATCAGCGAAAACGCCTTGTAGACACATATGATTTTGCACCTCTATGCGCTCTGCTTCATGCGCTGATCGACTGGCGTTCTACCAAATCTTTGCTTGTATCGCTGCGAAAGCGTCGTACAGGAAACAAATCCACAGGCCAATGCAATTTCTGTCATATACAGTTCAGTGAATTCGGCGATGGCATGAGCCTTCTCCAACCGCTCTGCCATATAGTTTGGCTTTGAGTTCGTCATGGTTCGTAACCAGGTTAGGCATTGATTGGCGGTCAAAACTGTCAGGCTTCCGTGTCTTGAGAGAATTCAATCAGAATTGAAGAAAACGTATTATATGCGAAATGAACGCCGCAGGGCCCTATACCCGCCTCAAGGCCAAATCCGTTAACAACATTCAACACGCCAGCAGGCAGGATATCCGCGATCAGTTCACAGATCACCATGATTGTCGCTGGCGTTGCTTGGCCGGATTCAGAACCACGCAATAGCTAGCAGCTCCAGATTGTCTGCCAGCTTTTGCTCTATCCGCATGAGAACATTCGCACGCTCGGTCACGCTGGTCGAACCTCAGGTATCGGCAACCGAATGCGCTGGGTCCAGCGCGGCCTCAACGACTGAAGCATCAGACCGTGCGATCTGGCCAATGGGCTGGACGGGAATCGGGCTTAGATTGTCAAAATACCGGCCTGCCTTTGGCTTGCAAAAGCCGCCTCCGATCAAATTGTCATAACGGGATGCAGGGGGCGAGATACTCGTTACCGCCTGCAGATTGGTCATCTCATTTATTGATTTTCTCCATAAGTTCACGGTCGGGGCTTTTGATATCCCGCGCATCGGCTGACGCAGCGGTGTGGAACCCGGCCTACCGTTCTTGTTGTACGGCGACTTGGCTAACACGATGAATTTTCAGAATGTATCCGACCAAAATAGTATTACTTTGGTCGCTGCTTGGGGTCTTCCTGTCCGCAATCGCCGAGAGCGCCAAAAAATGCGCCTCGAATGTAAGCGCTTGCACGAATCAAATGTAAGCGCTTACAGTGTCGCTCAGAACTGCAACCTTTTCGGATCCTGTTTTATGTTCCTTACCGCCTCGCTGATCGTCTTTGTCATCTACTTCGCCAACGTCGCTCTGGGGGCCTTTGCAGCAAGCGCATTCCTTGGGGACGTGGGCGAAATGCTGGTTCTGTTTGCCGCGTCGATATTGTTTGTCGTCGCCATTCTTCAAAAAGAGGCTGACCGAAACAAAAAGAACGGCAGCTAAGGATTTCTGGGAGGAAACATAATGGACAAAGATCGCAAGGACCTTGCGTCGGCAGCACGCCGAAATTTTCTGAAATTGACGGCAACAGGCGGCTTCACAGCGGCCATGGTAGCTGGTGCTGCGGGGACGTTGTGGTCAACTGAAGCTGCAGCGCAAAGTGCCAGCGAAGAGCGCGACCGCGAGGCTGCAGCGGACCATATCATGGTTCTGGCAACTGCCTATCCGGTCGGTGCGTCGCGTGGTTATCCAATCATGCAGCTGGACCTGAAGGAAAACATCCAGAACGCGACCAACGGCAAGGTCTATGTCAAACTCGCGCCTGGCGGGCAGCTGGGTGCAGGCGGCGCGCTGGTGCAGGCGGTGCAGGGTGGCACAATTCAGGCAGCACAGCATTCGCTTTCGAATTTCGCGCCGTTTGCGTCGACCGTTGACCTGATCAACATGCCGTATCTGTGCGGGTCAAACCAGCGTTTCACAAACCTCGTCAACTCGCAGTTCTGGAAGGACACGGTCGAGCCGAAGGTTGAGGAGAACGGCTTCAAGGCGTTGTTTTATATCAACATCGACCCCCGTGTCGTTGCCATCCGCAAGGGTGGCCCCGGACCGGTCCTGACACCTGGCGACCTGTCCGGCGTCAAGTTCCGCGTTCCCGGCTCGAAGATGCTGCAGCAATACTACCGCATGGTTGGTGCAAATCCGACGCCTGTGGCCTGGGGAGAAACCCCGTCTGCGATCAAACAGGGCGTCGCTGACGCGCTTGACCCGTCCGTGGGTGCGCTCGAAGTCTTTGGTTTCAAAGATATCCTGAGCCATGTGACTTTCACCCAGGCCGTGCCAGACAGCCAAGTTTATTCGTGCAACCTGGAATGGTTTAACTCAATGCCCGCCGACGTGCAGGAAGGGATCATGTGGGGGTCCGAGATGACCTCGCACCAGAACCTTGCCAAAGTGCCATCGGCCCGCGCCTACGCTATGGCCGAACTGATCAAAGCAGGTGTCGAATTCCACTCGCTCAGCGAAGAGCAACTGGCCGAATGGAAAGCCGCTGGTGGCTACCAACGGTCCGAATGGGACGAGTTCAAGATCGATCTGGCCGGGTCCATGGACAACTTCGCCAAGATGGAAGAAGCCGCAGGTACCCAAGGCAAGTACTACGTGCATGACGCTTAACTGTCGGGTCGGGCGTGCCTCCACGCGCGCCCGATCACCAATCTTTCCCGCCTCAGTAAATTCCAAACGCGTCAGCGCGGTGCGTTTTGCTAGGCAAATCAGCAGGTTCTCACATGAGCTTTTTGCGCCGAATTGATAGAGACGCCGAGCGCTGGTTGCTTCTGGTCTTCTACGTGATGCTTGTCATCACCATGGCGATCGAGGTGCTGCGCCGGGAAATATTCTCTTTTTCCTCGATCTGGGGCGAAGAAATTGTGCGGTACTCCTTCATCTATCTCGCATGGATTGGTGCTGCGGCTGCAGTGAAAGAGCGCGCGCATATCCGCATTGACGTGCTGATGCACTACCTTGGGCCGCGTCCGAAGGCTTTGCTGTATATCTTTGGCGACCTGGTGATGTTCGGTGTTGCTGTGATTGCCCTCTATTGGTCCTACGAAGCCGTGCATGTGTCTGCCAAATTCGGGTCGGTCACGGACGGGCTGCGTATTTCCAAAGTATGGTTCCTGATGGCGGTTCCATTGGGGTTCGGCCTGATCATATTGCGGCTGATTCAATCACTACTGCGCGACATCCATTCTCTCAGAACGGGCAAACCCGTTTTTGAGGGCGACACACTCTTTGATTGAGGGATGATTTGAATGCTTTGGCAAACCTTTGATCAAACCGTCGAGCTGGGTTGGGATTTCTATCTGCCCGTTATCATATTCGTCTCGCTGATTGCACTGGCTGTTCCGGTTTGGGCCGCCATCGGGACCTCGGCGATCCTGATGTTGGTCATGTCCGGCGACCTTCCCCTGAGCCTTGTTGGTGAAAAGCTGTTCACCGGCATTGATGCCTTTGCGCTGACCGCGGTGCCGCTGTTTATCCTGACAGGGGACGTGCTGGTCCGAACCGGGCTCAGTCGAAAATTCCTTGATGTTGCCGAGGCATTGACGTGTTTCACCAAGGGTGGTTTCGGGTCTGCCACGGTTCTTGTCTGTGGCATGTTTGCGGCCATTTCGGGATCGGACGCAGCTGGTGCGGCCGCGGTCGGACGTATGACTATCGCACGCTTGGTCGAAAGCGGCTATCCGCGCCCCTATGCCTGCGCTCTGGTGGCGGCGGGCGCCTGTACCGGCATTTTGATCCCACCGTCGATCGCCTATATCATCATCGGCCTTGTTCTGGGGATATCCGCATCGACCTTGTTCCTTGCGGCCTTGATCCCGGGGATCGCGATCCTGTTGTCGATCCTGATCACGAACCTGATCGTGAACCGCATCTACGCCTATGAAGGTGGTGGACAGATGACGATGGCCGAATGGTTGGGTAATTTGGGCCGTGCTCTAAAATCCGGTTGGTATGCGTTTATCGTGCCGGGCATCATCTTTTACGGCATATTCTCGGGCCGCCTGACACCAACAGAAGCGGGTGCAACGGCCGTCGTCGTGACAATCATCATGGGCTTTATTCTGCGGACGCTGTCCCTTGCGGATTTTCCCGCCATGCTGGTCAGTTCGGCAAAGGTGAACGGCGTCATCCTTCCCATAATCGCTTTCTCGGCTCCGCTGGCCGAAGCGCTGGCCATCATGGGCGTTCCGCAAGGTTTTGTGACATCGGTGACCGGGCTGACGGATGAACCATGGTTACTGATCCTGCTGATGATCGGAATCCTGATCGCCGCCGGTTGCGTTATGGAAACCACGCCGAATATCGTGATCCTTGCGCCTATCCTGAAACCACTCGCGGACAACATCGGCATGAACGAGATACAGTTCTGCATCATGATGATCACAGCTCTTGGCGTAGGCTTCATCACGCCGCCATTGGGGCTCAACCTGTTCGTGGTGTCTGGCATAACCGGGGAATCCATCCTCAAGATTGCCGCCCGTGCCGTTCCCTTTGTTCTTTGTATGTTCTTGGTTGTGTTGCTGATTGCTTATATGCCAGCGATTTCGACTACGTTCTTGCCCGAAATCTACAAGTAGGACCTCGCTAAGATGAAACGTGAATACCTGAAAAAAGCGACCCTAACCGCTAAATCGGATGCTTCCGAAGTCCACGAGACGGTCAGGACAATTCTGGCCGATATCGAAACGGGCGGAGATGCAAAGGCTCTGGAATACGCAGCCAAGTTCGACCGTTACGATGGCAATGTCCTATTGACCGCCGAGGAAATCGAGGCTGCAGCCGCGCTCGTGCCGGAAAAGCTGAAAGCGGACATCCGGTTTGCACATGACAACGTCAAACGGTTTGCCGAGGCGCAAAAGGCCACGGTATCCGATGTCGAGGTTGAGATCGTACCGGGCATGGTTGCGGGGCAAAAGGCGATCCCGGTTGATGCGGCGGGCTGTTATGTGCCCGGTGGTCGCTATAGCCACATTGCGTCAGCCATCATGACGGTGACAACGGCCAAAGTTGCAGGCTGTGGTCACATCACCGCTTGCTCGCCCCCCCGTCCGGGTGTGGGTGTTGCCCCGGCCATCATCTATGCGGCGCACCTGTGTGGTGCGGACAAGATCATGGCGCTGGGTGGCGTTCAGGGCGTGGCCGCAATGACGTTCGGACTGTTTGGCCTGCCCAAGGCCAACATCCTTGTGGGGCCGGGCAATCAGTTTGTCGCAGAAGCCAAGCGTATTCTCTTTGGCCGCGTAGGGATCGACATGATCGCGGGCCCAACGGACAGTTTGATCCTGGCAGATGCGACCGCTGATCCACATATCGTGGCAACGGATTTGGTCAGCCAGGCCGAGCATGGCTATAACTCACCTGTTTGGCTGGTCACAGATGACCGGGTGTTGGCCGAAAAGGTGATGGAGCTTGTGCCTGCCCTGATCGATGATCTGCCCGAAGTGAACCGCGACAACGCCTTTGCCGCCTGGCGCGACTATGCCGAAGTGATCGTATGTCCAGACCGCGAGGAAATGGCCGCGTGCTCCGATGATTACGCGCCCGAACATCTGACGGTACAGGCCGAAGATCTGGATTGGTGGCTTGATCGGCTCACCTGTTACGGCTCGCTGTTCCTTGGGGAAGAGACAACCGTTTCCTATGGCGACAAGGCAACGGGCACCAACCATGTGCTGCCAACGTCAGGGGCCGCGAATTATACCGGCGGTTTGTCGGTCCATAAATACATGAAGATCGTCACTTGGCAGCGCGCCACACGCGAAGGTGCCAAGCAGGTGGCCGAAGCCACAGCGCGCATTTCCCGCCTTGAGGGGATGGAAGGGCACGCCCGTGCTGCGGATGTTCGTCTGGCCAAGTATTTCCCGGATGAAGCGTTCGACCTGACTGCAAATGGCTGATCCACGATCTCTGTTTGACCTGACTGGCCGTGTGGCCTGTGTAACCGGCGCCAGCTCCGGCCTCGGGCGGCGTGCGGTCATCGCACTGGCAAGCGCCGGGGCCCGCGTGGTGGGCGTAGCCCGTCGCGAAGACGCACTGCAGCGCTTGCAAAACGAGGTCGGCAAAGATGTGGACTACGTTGCAGCGGATGTCGCCGACCGTGATGCACTCTCACACTTGGTAGAAGCGGTCAGCGCACCGTTCGGAGCGCCAGACATCATTGTGCACGCCGCTGGCATCAACATCCGTCAGACGGCGGATGACGTGACACCAGAAGGTTGGGATCAGACCGTGGCACTAAACATCTCGGCTCCGTTTTTCCTGAGCCAGGCGTTGGTGCCCGCGATGAAGGCCAAGGGGTGGGGGCGGATCGTAAATTTTGCATCGCTCCAAACCACGCGCGCTTTTCCCGGTGGCATCGCCTATGGGACGACCAAGGCGGGCATTGCCCAACTGACCCGCGCTATGGCCGAGGCCTGGTCGACCTATGGCATCACAGCCAATGCGATTGGGCCTGGGTTTTTTCCGACAGAGCTGACCGAGGCCGTCTTTGCCGATCCGAACCGAGCCACGCGCAATGCCGCCCAGACCTGCATCGGACGCAATGGCCGTTTGGATGACATGGACGGCCCCATGCTGTTTCTCTGCTCGGACGCGTCCGGTTACGTGACCGGACAAACCTTGATGGTCGACGGAGGGTTCACAGCAAAATGAAAGCGTTGGTCTATGAAGGCGTCGAAACGCTTGGTGTGCGCGAAGTACCCAACCCGACAGTCGGTCAGGGCCAGTCGCTGGTTCGTATCGAAGCCTCGGGCATCTGCGGGTCGGACATGCACGCGTATCTCGGGCATGACGACAGGCGCCCTGCGCCCCTGATCCTTGGCCATGAGGCCGCAGGTGTGATTGAAGGCGGCGCCCGTGACGGCGAACGGGTCACGATCAACCCGCTGGTCAGTTGTGGCACCTGTCCCGCGTGTCAGTCGGGCCGCGATAATCTGTGCCCGGACCGTATGATCATTTCCATGCCGCCGCGCGAAGGGGCTTTTGCCCAATATGTGGCAATGCAAGGCAGCAATCTTATCGCGGTGCCGGATCATGTTTCGTTGCAAAAGGCTGCGCTGGCCGAACCTCTGGCCGTCAGTTGGCATTCCATACGGTTGGGGCTGATGGCGCTTGATCCGGGTGCCAGCCGCACGGCGCTTGTGCTGGGTGGCGGGGCTATTGGTCTTGCCGCGGCCCTTGCCCTCAAGGCACAAGGGGTCGATGACGTAACCGTTGCTGAACCAAGCGACAAGCGACGCACATTCCTGGAAGATCAATGCCTAGTGAAATCTGTACCCGCAGGGGCAGGGCAGTACGGCATCGTGGTCGACGCCGTCGGATACGCGGCAACACGCGCGGCAGCTTCTGCCATGGCTGAACCGGGGGGTGTCATTGTCCACATCGGCCTGGGCGAAGACACGGGTGGCCTCGATATCCGGCGGATGACCTTGCAAGAGGTGACGTTCATCGGAACCTATACCTACACACCGGAGGACTTCCGGGATACCTGCACCGCGCTTTTCGATGGTGCGCTTGGCCCGCTAGACTGGGCAGAACATCGCAGCCTGAATGATGGACCGCAGGCATTTGCCGATCTACGATCGGGAGTGGTTGCAGCCCCCAAGATCATCCTCGACCCGTGGGCCTGACACTTATGATCACCAACCAAATGGAGACACTTCATGTACCATAAAATCCTCGTCCCCATGGCGCTGGACCATGGCGTGTCGACTCATACACTTGAGATAGCCAACGCGCTGCGTGCAAAGGATGCCCAGATCTTCGCCCTTCACGTTCATGAGGCGCCCCAAGGCTCTGTCAGTGCGTATCTGGACGAAGAGATGGTTGCCGCCGGGTTTGAAAAAGCGCGTGCTGATCTTGAGGGCAAATTGTCTGGACATCCCGGTGTCACGCCTGTGATTGTAAAAGGACATTCGGCCCGCACTATCATCGACTATTCCGAGGCGCATGGCATCGACTGCATCGTGATTGGATCCCACAAGCCCGGCCTCAGAGACTATTTCCTTGGCTCCACAGCTGCCCGCGTTGTGCGGCACGCTGGCTGTGCCGTCCATGTGCATCGCGCGTCCGCTTGATGACGCTCTCCACCTCTTTCAAGAAAGGCCCTTCTGCAACATGAACATAGACAAGAAGATCACCGATGATCTTGTCGCGAATGACATCTCATTCGTGACCACGGTGCCCTGCAAACAGCTTGCGGGCGTTATCGAGGAAATAGACCAACACCCCGATATCTTCCATATTCCGTCGAACAAGGAAGACGAGGGCATGGGCCTGTGTGCCGGTGCGTGGATGGGTGGAAAACGCCCTGCGATCATCATGCAGAACACAGCCATTGGGGTGACGATCAACACTCTTGCGACGTTGATCCAGTATTACCGGATGCCGCTGCCGATGTTGATCAGCTACCGCGGAGAGCTGCGTGAGCCCGTGGCGTGCCAGGTGGAAATGGCTGTGCATACCAAGGCGCTGTTGGCACAGATGAATATCCCCACCTACCACTTCCATCACCAGAAGGATGTGGAAGAGCTGGATATGATCCTGAAGTATACCTTTATGTGCAACAAACCCGTGGCAATCCTGACCGATGCCAATTTCTGGGGAGGCTATGGCGACCAATGATCCGTTCCGAAATTCTCAAGGAAATTGCACCTCAACTCCGCGTTCAGCTGGTGGTCTGCAACATTGGCATCCCCAGCCAAGAACTGCATGCCATCGACGATCAACCAACGAATTTCTACATGCTCGGCACGATGGGCCTCGCTTCGTCTATCGGCTTGGGTCTGGCGCTGGCGCAGCCAAAAACCGTGATCTCTATCGATGGGGACGGGTCGGTGTTGACCAATCTGGGCACCTTGCCAACCATTGGGAACAATATGCCCCCGAATTTCATCCTGATGGTTATCGACAACGGATCATATGGATCAACCGGTGATCAGCCGACTTATACCGGGCGCAAGACCGATCTGGCGGGCATGGCGCGCGCGGCCGGATGTGACAATGTCGTTGAAGTGCAGGATGTTGATACCGGCAAAGCATTGCAAGAGGCGATGGACGCGCAGGTTGGCACCGTCATGATCGTGAAGTGCGACAGTGGAAATGCCAAGATGCCGGTCATCACGATGGACCCGGTGATCATCAAGGATCGCTTTATGAAAGCGGTGGCTGGTTGATGAACCGCGCCGCGCGAATTCATTCCAGTGAGGATGCGCGGCGTTTGGCCAAGGCACGTCTGCCTTGGATGGTGTTTGACTATATCGATGGGGCGGCAGGGTCAGAAACGGGGGCTGCGCGTAACCACGCTGCTCTGGATGACATTTGCCTTGAACCCCGGATACTGAAAGATGTCAGCCATCGGTCTTTGGACATGCCGCTGTTTGGCAAGATTGCCAAGCGGCCCTTTGGCATTGCGCCGATGGGGATGTGCAACCTGTCCAGACCTGGTGCCGATCTGATGCTAGCGCGGTTGGCCGCGCGCGAATCCGTGCCTTTGGGGGTCTCGACCGTGGCCTCAACCCCGCTGGAAAAAATGATCGAGGTTGCCGAAGGGCACGCGTGGTTCCAGCTCTATTTCAGCGGAGACGGGACGGGGTCGTTCAAACTGGCAAAGCGTGCGCAAGATGCCGGTTACGACACCCTGATCGTCACGGTTGACGTGCCCGAGGTTGGTCGCCGACCGCGTGAGTTGCGCCATGGTTTTACCATGCCATTCCGTATCGGACCCCGCCAATTTCTGGACTTTGCCCTGCACCCGCAATGGTCGCTTATGTCACTTGCCGCAGGTCGTCCGCAGATGGCAAATTTCGAGATGCCGGGCTTTGAGTTCGACCGCACTGAAAGCCGCGCGAGGGCGACTTGGACAACATTGAAGGCTCTGCGCGATTTGTGGAAAGGCAACCTGGTAGTAAAAGGCGTGACCAACGCCGAGGATGCGCTGCAGCTGAAATCCGAAGGTGTTGACGCCATTCAAGTGTCAAATCATGGCGCACGGCAACTTGAAAGCGCACCCGCTGCCGTTCACGCGCTGGGCCGGATACGAGACAGCGTTGGTGCGGATTTTCCGCTATTTTACGACAGTGGCTTACGATCTGGCGAAGACGTTCTGAAAGCCCTCGATCAGAGTGCAAATTACGTGTTTTTTGGCCGCATATTGCAATTTGCCATCGCCGCGGCCGGCGAAGAAGGTTTGCATAGACTGTGGAATATCCTCAGCGAAGAGTTGTCCAGTGCACTTGCTCAGGTTGGTCGGACGAAACTGACCTGAAGCAACTGAACAAATGTGAATGCCGTCGGTAACGCCTCTAACGCACACGATCCGGATGCCGATACGAATTATTTTGCCCCGGACGCTGTGTTCGACTACGCCAGCGGCCCGAGGTGTTTGCCCGCCGGTTCGAGAGTACTAAGACCCTGAATTGGGAAGCGTTGGGAAACCTAAGCAACCATTCATTTCAGACGCGCATGCGTGCGCTTTGCAGGAATCGAAAGCCGATCACGTTTCTTTCGCCGACCGCGATTTTAGCCAGTTTACGACTTGCATCACCGCGTGTTGGTTTGCGGCCGAACGCTCTATGAGGAGGTAAAAATCGCTACCACCGATGTCTCTTGCCGCACCAACCTCTACCAGGCGTCCTGCCTTAAGATCTCGGGAAACCATGAAACGGCTGACAAGGGCCACACCCTGCCGCGCGATCGCAGCGTCAACCGCAAGCGCTGTCTGGCTTAATCGAAGGCCGCGTTGCGATTTGTCACGAACCCCTAGGTCTGCAAGGTATCGCGGCCAAAGGTCATGCGTGTCATGAATTTTGGGCAGGCGTGCAAGGTCATCTGGTGTTAACGAACCGAATGCTTCGCTGATAAACTCGGGTGCGGCTACGGCAATCACCTCTTGTCTGAAAATAAGCGCCGCCCGAAGCGCGGCGCCAAACGGCGGCGATCCCTGCCGGACGGCAAGGTCGATCCCGTCGCTGTGAAAGCTGGAGACTTTTTCAGTGGCCATGATCCGCAAGTCGATTTCCGGATGGCTCTCTGCAAAGTCCGGCAGATTCGGGATCAACCATCTGGCAGCAAAAGTCGGGGTGACGCTTATTATAACCTTGTCCGGTTCCGGCATTAGCTCGGCGGTTGCAGATCTAAGGCTCGCAAAGGCAACCGATATACGTGCGTGATAGCTACGGCCAACCGAGGTGAACTCCAATCCTTTGGGCACCCTTTCGAACAATGTGACTTCTAGGTGAGCTTCCAGGAGTCGCACCTGCTGCGCCACCGCCCCTTGTGTTACGCCCAACTCATCGGCAGCAGCGCGGAAACTGAGGCGGCGCCCAGCGACTTCGAATGCCCGTAAACCGTTGAGGGGAGGAAGATCAGCCATGAGACAATAGTATTTCTACTGTAATGAAACATCAAATCTCAATCGAACGACGCATCGAAACAGGATATTTTCGCAGAATACATAAGGGGAATCGTCAGATGGCAGTAGAAAAAGTAGCTTTGATTACCGCGGGCGGGAGTGGCATGGGGGCTGACGCGGCGCGCCGGCTTGCCAAAGATGGCTTCAAAGTCGGCATTCTCTCTTCTTCGGGTAAAGGCGAAGCACTCGGCGCCGAGCTGGGTGGTTTTGGCGTCACTGGTTCTAACCTCAGTGGTGACGATCTGACTGCTTTGGTCAGGGGCGCGACGGAGCGTTGGGGCCGCGTCGATGTCTTGGTCAATTCCGCCGGTCATGGCCCGAAAGGGCCCGTATTAGAGATCGGTGACGATGACTGGCATCAAGGGATGGAGGTCTATCTGATGAATGTGATCCGCCCAACACGGCTGGTGACACCCTTGATGCAGCAACAGGGCAGGGGGGTGATTATCAACATCTCTACTTTCGCGGCGTTCGAGCCCGATCCGCTGTTTCCAACATCAGGCGTCTTCCGGGCAGGATTGGCCGCCTTTACCAAACTCTATTCCGATAAATATGCCGCAGAGAATATTCGCATGAATAACATCCTGCCGGGTTTCATCGACAGCCTGCCCGAAACAGAAGACCGGAAAGCCCGGATTCCGATGGGGCGTTACGGTCATGCTGCGGAGGTCTCTTCGCTTGTCTCATGGCTGGCGTCTGAAGGCGGTGGCTATATGACGGGTCAAAACTTGCGCGTTGACGGGGGATTGACCCGCGCTGTCTGAGGCAACGTATCTGTTTGCACTACATCAAGCCTCAATGCATTTGTGCATTGCCTGAGGCAGTACAAAAGGAAGCGGGCCGGTCGGCACCATGCCGATCGGTAGGTTGATGCCGTAAACTTGCTGCATCAGGTCATCGGTGAGGGTATTTGAAGGTGTGCCAGAGCCCCAGACAGTGCCCTGTGACATCACGTAAACACAGTCCGCAAATAGCGCGGTGAGGTTCAGATCGTGCATCACCACCACCACACCTCCA
Organism: Ruegeria sp. CDSA020; assembly: GCF_059612345.1. Taxonomy (NCBI): domain Bacteria; kingdom Pseudomonadati; phylum Pseudomonadota; class Alphaproteobacteria; order Rhodobacterales; family Roseobacteraceae; genus Ruegeria; species Ruegeria sp. CDSA020. The sequence goes on along the minus strand of NZ_JBXWQK010000002.1, from coordinate 252,855 downwards.
CCTTGGGCGGCAAAATCGCTTGCGATACCAAGGACCGTAAATTGATGCGCGATATCCAGGCTGGCAACCGGTTCGTCCAGTAAAAGCCAACTGGGATGATCGGCCCGTTGTGCCTGCCAGACCTGCGTCAAAACACGGGCTAACTGTACGCGCTGCTGCTCACCCCCGGACAGGGTCTGGTAAGACCTCTGCTCGAACCCGGCTAAGTCGACATGTGCCAGGGCGGTAGTGACCGAACTGTCATCTTGCGCGGCCAACCCGTTTGCCAGCCCCAGTCTGACAATCTCGTGCACTTTGAAAGGAAAGGCCACGCTGGTCGATTGTGGCAGCACGCCCCGTTTCGCGGCCAGTTGCCAGGGCTTTAACTCTGAGATGTCGTGGCCGTTCAGGGTGACGGTTCCGGTCGAGGCAATCTCTCCGGCCAATGCCTTTAGTAAGGTCGACTTGCCCGATCCGTTGGGCCCGATGATTGCGGTGACCTGACCGGGATCGGCCTTGAAATTCACGTCGTGCAGGATGTTCTTTCGGCCCAGACTGACGCAGATATTCTTACCTTGCATGATTTACATTCCCATAATGCCGTGGCGGCGCAGGAGGATCCAAAGAAAGACCGGTGCGCCGAGAATTGCCGTGACGATCCCGATTGGCAGTTCCGCCGGGGCCACCACGACCCGGCTGATCATGTCGGCGCATAGCAGCAGACTGGCACCCAGCAGGGCGGAATTCATCAAAAGCCTGTGGTGGTCCGGCCCCGTTGCCAGACGTAGCAAATGGGGGACCACAATTCCGATGAATCCGATGCCGCCGGACACGGCAACAGCGGCCCCTGTTGCACCGGAAACTGCAAGAATGGCGATGTTCTTGCTGCGCTGAACCGGGATGCCCATGTGATGGGCCACCGCCTCTCCCATCGCCAGACCGTTAAGCGCGCGAGCCAGAAATTGTGTGCTTGCAAGGGCAACCAAAATGATTGGCGCAGCCGAGGCGATTTTGGTCCAGGTTGCCCCAGCTAACGATCCCATTCCCCAGAACGTCAGGTCGCGTAATTGCTGATCATCGGCCATGTAGACCAGAACACCCGATGCGGCGCCGGATAAGGCACCCAATGCAATGCCGGCCAGTAGCATGGTTGCGACCGATGTCTGCCCTCCGCTGGTCGAGACACGGTATAGGATCAGAACAGACACCCAGCCACCAAGAAAAGCAGCAATGGCCACTAACCCGTTTCCGGTCCAGACCAAAATCGACACTGGCAAGTGGCTGCCAAGGATGATGGCTGAAATTGCGCCCAGACCTGCGCCCGCGCTGACGCCGACAATTCCGGGGTCCGCCAACGGATTTCGGAAAAGCCCTTGCATGACCACCCCTGAAACAGCCAGTGCGGCACCGACCAGTATCCCCATTGCAAGCCGGGGCAACCGTATGTCCCAAAGGACAATCCGATTCAGGTCAGTCAGGGACCGCCCATTGATTAGGTCAATCACCGCCATGTTTAACGACGCATCCGAAGCACCGACTGAAATGCTTGCGGCGCTGGTCAGGCCAAGCAAAACCAGTAAGGCCAAAGTAACCCGCCGTGCGGTTGCTCGCCGATTGTACCTGGGTGCCTCGGCGCTCATATGATCCAACGCCAGCGTCATGAGCCACCTTCATCCTGCAGGGCTGCTGACAGATCAGAAATGGCACTGGCGGTTCGAGGGCCAAACCCAAGCAGATATGCACCCTGCATGCGGATCAGCATCTTGTTCTGGCCCGCCGGGGTCAGCTTGACTGCGGGCAGTGAAAAGAGCGCGGCATCCTCGGTATTATGATCACCCCGCCGATCCATCATAAGGATGACATCAGGCGCAGCCGACACCAGCGCTTCGGGCGTCATTGGCTTGTAACCTGACACTTTGGCGGCGGCATTTACACCGCCAGCCAATCGAATGATGCTGTCTGCTTGGGTATCCACACCTCCCACTGTGATCCGGTTATCCTGCACCGACAGAACAAACAGAACCCGTTTCGGGTTGGATCCTGCGGCACTACTAGCCGCCAATTCCGCCTGATTGATCTGGCGTATGGTTTGCGCTGCCAATCCCTCGGCAGCAACGTCAGCGCCCAGCACGGCCCCAACGGTTTGGATTTTTTCGACCACGCCTTCCAGAGAGAACTCATCCTTGATCGTGACGTATTGCACGCCCGCTTCCTGCAGAACCGCAATCGCCTCTGGTGGTCCTGAACCTTCAAGCGCCAGGACCAAGTCTGGTTCTACCGACAAAACGCCTTCGGGCGACAGCGCGCGTCGGTATCCGATATCGGGCAGGTTCATCGCTTCTGTCGGGTAGGTTGATGTTCGGTCGCGACCAACAAGCCTGTCTTGCTGACCCAGAGCGTAGACGATTTCAGTGATGGAACTGCCGATCGCGATGATCCGCTTTGGTTCGTCGTCCGCAGCCTGCGCGACCTGTGTACTTAGCAGCATAGCCAAGGCAGGCCAGATCACTCGCATCCTGTTCATGTCAGCGCGGCCTCGGGTTGGGGTTCAAGTGCGGCAACTAACTCATTCCAGATTGGGCGATGGTCGGATTCGCCGGCGCGGCGGCCAAAAATCTGGAAGATCAGCCCACCTTCGGCATCGAAGGCCTCAACCGAGACGGCAGGGCCGCGCTGAGTCGGTTTGGTGACAGCCCAAACCTCTGCAATATGGTCCGTCCTCAGATGCAAATTGAAACGCGGGTCAAGCACATTGAACCAGGGTCCCATCTGCTTGATCGTTCCGATACGGCCACCGTGAATTTCGATACATCCACGATTGCCAACAAAGATCATCACCTCAATTTCATTGTCGCACACTTGTTCGAACATTGGTGATATTACCGACGGCGTCAGTTCCCTGACGAGCGGTTGGCCGGCGATGCGATAGGCCCCCAAGCGGTTCATCTTGAGCTTTGAGGTCAAGCGCATGAACTGGTGGGTGTCCGTCATCTTGGCCCATTCCGCACGTAGGATTTCCGTCTTTTCGGGGTTGGCTTTGGGCGCTTCGGTCGGTCGGCGCGGTTCTAGATCAAGAGTTTGCGATTGGTCTTCAGACGCCAGGGTACTGACAAGCTGGTTCCAATGATCCAGGTCCGAACCCTTGCGCAGGAAAATCTTATGCACTGCGTCGCCTGCGGCATCAAAAATCTGCAGGGACCTTTTCACGCCGCTGTCGGTTTTGCGTTCGATCGCAAAGGCATGGACCCAATGGCTGGGAAACATGCGCAAATCAATCTCATCCGTTAGAACCAACGAGGCATGCGCGCCCGAATGGTAATTGTCGTATTGTCCGACCTTTTCGATCACGCATGAGGTATTGCGCGTCAAAGCCATAACCTCTCCCAAACCGTTAAGCCTTGGAAAAAGGTCATCAAGTTTTGCTGTCAGCCGTGTAACGTCGTTCCCGGCGAAGGCAGCGACCAACTGGCTTTCGGTAAGTCCGATCGATTCCGCCAGATCACGGTCACGTTTGCCGCTGTTTTGCGCATAGGCTGCACGAATTTGAGCCGGGGTGTTAGGCACCTGTTCCGTCATGGGTTTTCCCATCTTCGAGTTGATTTTCAGAGGCGCTGGCCCGGCAGCCGAATTGTTCGGGTGCCCGCTGGCGAGAGTCGGCGATGCGACGACGATTTATTGTTGACTGTTTTAGTAACCTTTATTAACGAGCACAAGTCGCCAAAAAAAGGCGGCTCCAAAAAACAATAGAACAGACTGACCAAAGCCAGCATGGCGCAAGCATTTCAGGTCCTCCCACTGTTTCGAAGGGACAGAGATGCGTGTGCAAATACGGAAGATAGCTTTGCTGGGAACGGCTTCGTGCCTCAGCATGATTGCGGCTGGCGCTATGGCGCAAGAACAAGACGATGGTTTCCTTGGCACCCTGATACTTGGGGAAAGCAAACGAGAGATTCAGACAGACACTGCCGTGCCGGTCACAAATATTGATCAGGAAGAGATCAACGACCGGCAGGCCAATACGGTTGCAGAGCTGATCGACTCGGTTCCTGGGGTAAGCCTGGTGAACGGCTCGACCCCTCAGGGATCGGGCATCAATATTCGCGGCTATGGTGCAAACGGCACGTTCGGAACCGACCAGAAGGTACTGATCCTGGTCGATGGCGCTACAACGGGCGCGGAAGAGCTGTATCGGATCGGCAACCAGCTTTTTACTGACCCCCAGCTTTACAAAAGCGTCTCGGTCATTCGGGGCACTGTCGGGTCATTCGAATATGGGTCCGGGGTTGTTGGTGGTGTCGTTCAGCTGGAAACCAAGGACGCGTCAGATTTCACCGGTGGAGAGCCGGGTTTCCGTTTCCGTCAAACCTTTGAAGGGTATTCCAACGGTAACGGATTTGCCTCGTCCTCTATCCTGGCTTGGCAGCCGAATACCCAAACGGAATTTCTGTTCAACTACGCCTATCGGGATCAGGACGATCAGGAGGATGGAAACGGCAATACGATCGGCAACAGCGCGTTCACGCTGCCGTCGCTTCTGGCTAAGGGCAAATACAGCTTCGGCAACGATCTCGAACATTCGTTCACCGCATCCTACAACCAGTCCACATCTGAAGAGCGCGACGTCCCTTATGACTCGTTTGGCACCACGTCGGATGCCTTTGGTAATGTAGACCGTGATATCGAAACAAAGATCGGAATCCTGCGGTATCAATATCAACCCGTTGGAAATGATCTGGTCGATCTGGATGTGAACCTCAGCTATTCTGAGCAGGCGATCGAAAGCAGCTATGTTCCCGGGTCTTCCAGCCTTGAAGGCACGCCATTCTTCCCCGGCATTCAGGCCCTGGCGGATGCCACGCATAACTATGAAACAACAAAGCTGACGATCAAGAACACGTCGTATTTCCAGACCGGCATCGCCTCGCATGATCTGCGGGCCGGGATCGAGTTTATCAACCGCGAACGGTTGGACGCGGCCTCGGCCCCGGGTGGAACTGACCGTCGATTTGCCCTGTTTGCTGTGGACGATGTGCAGATCGGTGACAATCTGACGATTACCCCCGCGGTGCGATATGAGATGCAGGACATCGACGGTGATGATGACGCCGCGGCCCCGTTCAACGAAAGCTATGACAACAACGCGCTTATGGGCGGGTTGTCGGCGCGGTACGCGTTCAACAGCGGTTTCGCGATCTTTGGTGGTGCGGCCTACACGGAAAGCCTGCCGATCATCGATGATCTGGGCACGCCGCTTTACATGACGCAACCCGAGAGATCCCGCACGTGGGAAGCTGGTTTTTCCTATGATCGCGGTGACGTGTTTGCCGAGGGCGACGTGATCCGCGCCAAGGTCAATTTCTATCAAACGACCCTGTGGGATATCACCTCCTACGTTTCTGGCACCCCGTCTCAACCCCTGTCCGAAGTGGAAACAAGAGGCGCCGAGATCGAAGCCTCTTATGCCAATGCGGGTGGGTTATACGTCGATTTCAACTCGAACATCGTGACGGGTACGGAAACCAGCGCCACCGGCGATGACTCGCGTTGGCGGAATGAGCCGTCGGATTCCGCGCGCCTGACATTGGGCAAGCGGTTCGGTCAGACGTTGGACGTCAGCTGGGAAATCTTCGGTGCCCGGGCCGGTACGGACTCGAGCGGAGAAGCGACCGCGGGATACGGAGTAAACTCTCTGCGTGCGACCTACATGCCGCAAGATGGTGTGTTTGAAGGCTTTGAGCTGCGCGCCAGTATCGAGAACATCCTTGATAAGGACTACCGCCCGAACCTGTCGACCCGCAATTCGACGGGCCGGACCTTCAAGCTCGGCCTGGCCAAAACCTTCTGATCCCGAGGAAAGGACCCGTTATGCGAAGTGCGGCAGCAACCAAAGCCAGCGCTGTCCTGTCGACCCTGCTCTCAGTCTTGGGGGCAGGGATTGCCAGCGCAGAAGACGTGCCCAAGACTGGCGGCGTATCAATCGAACTCAGCTCTGCCGAAGCAAGGGGGCAAAACTGTCTGCTCAGCTTTGTCGCCGAAAATATGAATGAGGTCGACATCAACGGTGCGGTCTATGAAACCGTCCTGTTTGGCAAAAACGGTGCGGTCGCGTTAATTACCCTGCTGGATTTCGAAGAACTGCCCGCAGGCCGCCCACGGGTCAGGCAGTTTCAATTCACCGACATGGCCTGTGACCAGATCAGCCGGATTCTGTTCAACGGCGTGCAGGAATGCATGACCCAGAGCGGTAACAAAGATGCCTGTATGAATGGCCTCAGTCTAAAAAGCCGCCTTGAAACTGAGGTGATAGGATAAAGCTATGTCCGAAATGCTGCAAAAACTGATGGAAATCCTGCAATTAGGGGGCCCGGTGGTGGCGATTCTGATTGCAGCCTCAATCGCGACCCTCGCCTTGGTCTTTTACAAAATCTGGCAATACAAAGCGGCGGGGGTCGGCCGTCACGTCGAATTGTCCAGGGCGATCGACGCATGGGACCGAGAAGACCCCACGGCCGCCAGAATATACCTGAACAAAAGCCGTAGTTACCTGGCGCCGGTGATCGCAATGGCATTGTCCGGGAATGATCGCACCTTGTCCGAACGGGTCGATGCCGAGGCTGAGACGCGATTTGCAAAACTGGAACAGGGTCTCAACGTGCTGGATATCGTCTCGCAACTTGCGCCCCTGCTTGGATTGTTCGGCACAGTGCTGGGCATGATCGAAGCCTTCCAGACCCTGCAGGGGGCAGGCAACGCTGTTGATCCCTCGCTGCTGGCCGGAGGGATCTGGGTCGCACTGATGACAACGGCGGCGGGGCTGGCTGTGGCCATGCCGACGTCACTGATCCTGACCTGGTTTGAGGCCCGCGTGAACCGAGAACGCGTCTTTACCAACCGTGCGCTCAGAACAATCTTTGCCCCAGGCCATGCCGAGGAGACCGAGCAAACGGCAGGGGCGTCAATTACGGCGCTGGTACATGGCGCTTAATGTGCAAAGAAAGCGGCGCAAACGCCTGTCAATGACGTCGCTTATAGATGTCATCTTTTTGCTGCTGTTGTTTTTCATGCTGACATCCACGTTCTCAAAATTTTCCGAGATTCAGTTTTCGACGGCCTCAGTCGGCGGCGCGGAGCCAGGCCAAGCCATCCGGTTTATTAAACTGGATGCAGACCGAATTCTGGTCGATGGTGCGCCTGTACCATTGGCGCAGGTGGCCCCAATGCTGCTCGACGCCAAATCCCAAATCGCGCTCATCAGCCTCGGACCAAAAGCGACCTCTCAGCAGCTGATTGATCTGCTCATCGTGCTGGCACCTGTCGAAAACTTGCGCACTCAGGTTTTGGGCTGATGCAGTTGAAATCGAAGCCCAGACAAAGCCGAGAGCCAACCATCGCGCTGATCAATGTCGTGTTCCTGATGCTTATATTCTTCATGATCGCGGGCACCCTTACGCCGCCGCTCAACGGATCGGTTCAGCTTGTCGAAACGATGGATCTGGAGGGGCGCGAGCCACCTGATGCATTGGTTATCCGTGCGGATGGCACACTTGAATATCGCGGGGCAGAGCTGACCAATGCTGCGGCCTATGTCGAGCGGGCGGCTGTTGATCTGCCCCTTGATGCGGTTCGGATCGTGCCGGATCGATCCTTGCCTGCGGTTGCGCTCAAACAGATCAGCGATGACTTGCGCGGGTTGGGTGCAAGTCAGGTTTATGTCGTGACCGAAAGGGGATTACGGTGATAACCAAATCCCGCGCGGTGGTTGTGATTTCTGTCGCATTGGCCGTAGCGATACATGGCCTTGCGCTTTTGGATTTTTCGACCGCCGAACAGGTGCAGGTCGAAGGTGGCGGAGAGGAGAGGGCCGCCGCGCTGGGATCTGTATTCAAGGACTTCGTCGCCGGAACAAATGCACCAGCACCGGCCAGCACGCGCAAGAAACCGGCAGCACCTCATCGGTTGCAACCCAAGGCCCGCCCTGTCAAGCAGCAGCGCACAACGTCGCCGCAAACTCTCAGCCCGGTTGTGAGCAGCGCTACGGCCGCGACCGCTGTTGCGCCAAGCCCTCTCAGGCCTCAGGACGCTGAAACACCGAACAGACAGGGTGATGCTGCTTCGGTGTCGCCGACCGAGGATGCCAAGCCGCCGGAACCGAAGAAACAGGCAAGCAATCAAACTGCCACCGCGCATGGCAACGCGAAACAATCGGGGAAAAAAGGCGACGCCACCGGGAAAACCACGAAAGGCGCGGCAAATGTTGCTACATCCACGTCAGCGCTGACCGTATCCGGCAATGCTGACGCCAGCAACTATGCCGGACAGATTAAACGCAAGATTATCCGCGCCCGGAGAAAGAGCGCCAATATTCGAGGTGCCGCGTTGGTGGCCTTTCGAATAGCTGAGAACGGGACATTGCAGACGGTTGGAATAGTACGTAGTTCGGGATCAAAGCGGTTGGATCAGATCGCCCTTGCCCAGGTGAAAGCGGCTGCACCCTTCCCGCCACCTCCGGCAGGGGTGAGACGAGATTATACTTTCGAAATCATCGGGCAGCGATAGGTGTCATATCCGATCGAGCCAAAGGGCCCCTTCGTAAAGATGGGGACACGGCTGCGCTTTGCGCCATCATCTATGAACACCGGTGATCATGGCGACAATTTCGTTCTTGTCGGTCTCGGCAGTTGTCCTGACGCCTATCTGTTCACCCCGGCGTAAAATACAGATGCGGTCGGCAAGACGAAAAACCTGATCCAGGGAATGGCTGATGATCAAGATTGCCAGATTGCGATCCTTAAGTGACGCGACGAGGTCCTCAACCTTCGCAGTCTCTGCAACGCCAAGTGCTGCAGTGGGTTCATCCAGAAGGATCAATTTGCTGGCCCAATGGGTTGCTCGCGCGATAGCAATGCCCTGTCTTTGGCCTCCGCTCAAATCACGTATGGCTGCGCGCTCAGAGGGGATGCGCACGTCAAGCTGATCAACAAGGCTTTGGGTTTCGGCACGCATGCGTGCTTTATCGAGCAGTCCAAAAGGTTTGCGCGTCAGTTCGCGGCCCAGAAACATGTTCATATAAACCGGCTGTTCGTCAGCCAATGCGAGGTCCTGATAGACCACTTCAATACCATGTGATCGAGCCGCGCTTGCATCCGAAAAACCGACTTCTTCGCCGTCGAGCGCGATCTCGCCGCTGGTTGGTCGATGCACGCCAGAGATGATCTTGACGAGCGTGGATTTACCCGCGCCATTATCACCGACCAAAGCCACGATTTCACCGGGGTAGAGGTCCAGTGAAAAATTCTGGATCGCGACCACTCCGCCAAAAGATTTGTGGATTTGCTTGAGGGAAAGAACCGGAGTCATTGCGCAAATGCTCCCGGCCAGCTGACGTGGTCGCCAAAGCCGTTTTCGATTGAGGTAAGCTCTGGCATTCCGCTGTCTACGCCTTTTATCCCGGCAACCAAAGCGCGGGTCACAAAGGCCTGCCCACGAAAACCGAAGACAACCGTGTCGCCTGGTGCGGGGTTTTGATCGCTGTCGCTGTCGATCATGGCGTAGTAATCTATTGCGGAATAATCAGGAATTTCGACATTTCGCAGGGCTGACCGGCGGATTGTCGGGCTGTTGCCGACCAGCGCCCGAACCTGGTATTTCGGGAAAACCGGATCGATATAGAGCCCGCCGCCAAAGCAATAGGTTTTCCCGCCGTGATGGTGCGAGACCTCGGAAAGGTAAAGTACGGCGGGATCCTCAGGAAGGTCTTCTACCGCATGGAGAGGCGTCGTGCCATGTAGGCCATTGCCCGGTTCAACCTGCGTGGCCCCGGCTTCGGCTAATGCTGGAAGAACAGCTGAAGATGTCGTTCCGGGGGCATTGATTTCGATCTCCGTACGCCCAGCACGCGCCAGAGCTTCTGCAGCCATGTTGAGCGTGTGGAGGTTTGGGGTCGGCACAACCTTGCGGGCATCCTGGTCGAAAAGCAGGGCGGGAAAGGTTGTAATGCCTGCAAAGCGCCCGCCCTGCAGCGCATCCAAACGGTCGGCCACCGCCAGGATATCATTCGCGTCAAATCCCCCCTCGTGGCCACGATAAAACGTATCCCCTTCGGTCTGGATGCGCGCCATCAGTGCCTGTTCTCTCTCGGCCTGAGCAGAGGCGTCTGCCGCCTCTTTTGCCTTGTTGTCCGAGAATACCGTCCAATAGTCCGGGCGTAGTTTGGCCGCGGCGAAGAAAGCTTCTTGGCGGGGCACCTGTACAAGGTGACCCAAATGACCTGTCCTTAAGCCAGCGCGGTCACATGCCAAGGCACAGGCCATATCCACGGCGACGGACCGGCTGATGCCACCGCGCATGACCGCCTGACAAAAGCCGGAATGGCGGCCCACCTGTTTGGTCATGGCAAAAGTTGTAAGGCCATGCCCACGGGCCACATCAGAGAAAAGGCGCGCGTTGCGTTCGACGGCATCCAGGTCAAGCACATAGGCGTTTGCGGGGATCTTCCCTTGTTGATGCAAGGCCATGGCGGCCTCGATGAACTTGGGGTTGCGGCGTATGAGAAGATCAAGAAACATTGGGTTGCTCCGGTGTCTATCGGCGGATTTCGCGGAGTGAAATTGCTACGGCGATCAGTATGATCAGCCCGCGTACGATCATCTGGTCCGAGACCTGAAGCCCCATCAGGATCAGCCCGTTATTCAGCATTCCCATCATGAGCGAGCCCAAAAGCGCACCTATTATGGATCCCTTGCCGCCATTAAGCGCAGTGCCACCTACGATGACAGCGGCAATGACCGTCATCAGATCGCTTTCGCCCATTGTATATTTGGCGGCTTGAATACGCCCGGCATAGAGCAAACCAGCCAGCCCAGCGGTTGCACCGCACAAGGTTAGAACCATCAGCCGGATACGGGGAACCCTGATGCCAGAGACTTGGGCTGCGCGGGCATTGTCTCCAACGGCCAGAACGTGTGCGCCAAAACGTGTGTGTCGGTAGATGACATGGCCAATCAGCACTGCAATCACGGTCCAGATGACAAGTGAAGGTACACCAAACAGCTTGCCCGAGCCGAAGACCCCGGTGAAAGTCCCGTTAACGACAGGAATGGATCGCAGATCGGTCATCGAACGCGCAATTCCGGCAAATAAACCCATGGTGGCCAAGGTCACCAGAAATGATGGCAACCGCAGATAGGCCACCAATGCACCATTGAACGCGCCGATCAGAATGCCTGCGCCAAGCCCCGCTGCGACACCCAGGATCATTGGGCCGTTCTGCATCGCAACAGCTGCCGAGAGGGCTGCAACTGCAACGACAGAGCCAAAACTCAGGTCGATCTCTCCCGCTGACAGGGCAAAGACCAATCCGATGGCCATGATCGTGGCCGGGGCTGTCTGAAGGACGATATTTGTCAGATTCCGACTGGTCAGAAACCCGTCATCGTAGAGAGTGATCCCAAAAAACAGAAAGATCGCAAGAAAGCCGAAATAAATGACGCAGCGCTGTAGATCCAAGTCGCGCATACGTTGAAAAGCCTGTTCCATGGATGCCTCTGGGAATATCCGGTTGCGGCAGGTCGCCAGAGGCGACCTGCCCATCAGGTCTCTACTTCGATGTCAGACTGGCTGGTGCATCAATATTCAGCGAGTTTTGCCATCCATCGGCAACGTTGTCCGCTGTCACTGTCAATGCAGGGGCTACAACAAAGGATGGTACGTCCTCGCCCAGAAGGTCGAGCACGGCACTGGCGGCCATTGCACGCCCCAGTTCATAGGCTTCATCGGCAACAATCGCCGCGACATTGCCACCCTGAACCATATCAAGGGCAATCGGCTCTGACAGATCCAATGTCACGATCTTGGTCGAGGTGTTTCCGTTCGTCCGCAGCGCTGCAAGAATACCCTCTGCCGGACCAGCCCAGGTTACGTAGATTCCACCCAGGTCTGGGTTTTTCAGCAGCATCGCATTGGCAATCTCTTCGGCGCGCGCAGGATCAGATATGCCTTGTTCTGCAACGATTGTGATGTTCGGATAGTCGTTCTCAATCGTGGTCTTGAAAGCGTTGTCGCGCTGATTGGTTACGTAATAATCTGCGTCGTGATAAATCCATCCAACTGTTCTTTCATTGCCCATGGCAGCCGCAAGCGCATCCGCCGCTTGTTTGCCCATCTGAAACAGGTCATCCGTCACGATTGCCGCATAGTCGTCCGGGTGCTTGTAGCCGGCCGGCAGGTTCGAGAGGAAACTTAGGGCAACTCCGGCCTCTTTTGCCTCTGCAAATGCTGCGGCAGAGGTCACCGGGTCCAGAGGAAGCGACAGAATGATATTGGGCGATTTGGCCATGACCGTCTCGATATCGCTACGTTGTTTTGCAGCATCAAATCCTGCGCTTGTCACGGCAACGACCTCGATCCCCAGACGCGCAAATTCATCGCTGGCACCTGCTGTTACCGCATTCACAAAGTCGGATTGGTCATGCCACAGCAAAGCAGCTGAATATCCAGCCTCTTTCACCTTTTCGACATCATCATCAGCGACAACAACCATTGATGAAGGGGTGGCACTTTCCCCCGCTGGACCGATGGTTTCGGCGTATAAGCTGCCCGCCAGCGCGAACATCGCGGTAGCGGCAAATGTGCTTCTAACAAGTGACATGTTTGTCCTCCTCAGGTTGGATGCATTACGAGCGTGTCCGACGCACCGAACTGCGCTATGAAAAGCGCAAAGGCCCGGACGGCGGCGAGGTATTCTTCGACCTCAATTCGTTCTTTAAAAGTATGCGCCACGGCGATATCACCCGGTGCGCAGTAAACGGTTGGACAGCCGATCTGTTCTGTTAAAAATGGCATCTCAGACCAGTAGGGCGCGCCGCCGATTTCTACTTTTCGGGACAGAGTTTGCTGTACACAGTTCTGCAACAGGCGAACCGCCTCAGTATCGGGGTCGTTTTCAACTGGTGAGCCGCCCTTGGGATGATCACGACCGGCTGGGTAGTCGATGCACACCTCTATACCTGTAGGTAGGCGATCCAGGCCAAGCGCTATTTCCAATGCTGCTACTGCATCATCAAGCATTTCGCCAGGTCTAAGTTTCCGGATTAGCGAGAGCCTGCATTCTCCGGGCACTGCGATAAACCCGCCGCCATTGATATGCGTCACCAGAACAGAAGAGGCACCGACAAGGTCATGACGCGGGCCCGCGTTCAGTTCTTTTTCATGATCCCAGATTTTCGACAGAAGTGTATGCGTTGCTTTCAATGCATCGACCCCCAATTCGGGTCGGCCGAAATAAGCTGTTTTTCCAGTTATCGTGATCTCGGCGATAAAGAACCCGATCTGGGCGGAATAAATGTCCAAACTCGTTGGCTCGACATAGATCGCGAAATCAGGACGGGGGATTTCGGCGGACTTGATGCGTCCAACCAGATCTTTCGCCCCGGCGCTGACGCCGCTGCCAGGTTCACCGCTTTCTTCGTCACCGATGAAGGCAAAGGTCAGATTGGCTGAAGGCATAACGCCAAGTTTTTGCAGCAGGCGATACCCGGCAATCGCAGCGCAAATCCCACCCTTGAGGTCGCTTGCCCCACGTGACCAGATGTGCCCGTCCTTTTCGGTCGCGCCGAATGGATTTTTGCGTGCATCGTCTTCCCAGTATTCCTCCCAGCCCCGGACATGCACCGTATCCGTATGGCCCAAAATCATGAGGTTGGGTCCCTCCACAGAAGCAATTCCCCAGACATTTTCGCGTTCACCCGCGAAACAGCCCCGTCCGGTATTCAGCCCCAGGGCCATAAGTTGCTGGTCCAGAAAACGCGCAAAACGTGTTTCATTGCCCGTCACGCTTTCGATGGACAGGGCATCGCGCAACAGAGTCAGGTCTGCATCAGCATCCTGTTCTTGACGCAAGCGTTCTGAAAGAGCCTTAGCGGTCATGACATACTTGCCTTGAAGGTATCGAGCGCTGGAGGTGGTACGTTGATCTCGGCACCTTTCTGACCCTCGGCGAAAAGAGAAATATGTAGGTGCGACAGGGCTATAGACACACCTCCGGCAAGGGCAGCATGCGGACCCAGCTTTGAGGGCTGGATCTCTATTTCACGGGGGTAGCACTGGGCGGCAAAGCGTCTGATCCGGTGCATCAACTCGTCACGCGCGCCGATAGAGCCCCCCATCACGATAAGGGACGGATCAAGGACCGCTACAATCGACGCCGAAGCCCGCGCGATCTGATAAGCGACATTGTCCAGCGTTTGCTCGGCTGCTTTGTCGCCGTTGTTGGCAGCCTCAAAGATCGCAGGAACTGAGCAAGTTTTGCCCGTGAGCGTCCTGTATCCGCCAATGATTGCATCAGTGGCGGTTACGCGTTCCAGCGCGCCTATTTTATGGCTTTCCTTTGCAATGGGATCGGCACCAAAGGGAAGAAAACCTATTTCGCCAGCTGCACCAGATGCGCCGCGCAACAAAATACCTCCGACGACGATTCCTGCACCAATTCCGGTTCCGACGGAAACGAAGACCAGGTCATCCTGGTCGCTTCGATGATCCATCCAATGCTCGCCCAGAGCGGCAAGGTTCACGTCATTTTCGACAAGGATTTCTATCCCAAGCCGTTCGTTCAAAGTGCCAGCAAGATCAATCTGATCCAGCCCGGTTATGTTAGGCGCCATCAGGACCGCGCCGGTCCTGCTGTCCGGCACGCCTGGGACACCGACGACAGCTATTTTCAATTCGCCTGACGGGCATTGGGGGTCGTCTGCGGTTGCGCGAACCATACGGGCAACCTGATCGACCACTTGTCTGCCGCCGCTTTGTTCTGTCGGCTCTACGCGCTCGGCCAGAACGCGACCGGTCAGATCGCATAGTGCGACCCTGATCTTTGTTCCACCCAGATCGACGCTGGCGACCGTTGCCGCATCCGGAGCGATTTCATATACCACAGCGCGGCGTCCGACATGCCCCTCGGTCTGACCGACTGTCCGCACCCAGCCATCGCTTTCTAGGTTTCCGACAATTTCCGAGATTGTCTGTTTCGAAAGACCGGTCAGCTTCGACACGCTGGCGCGCGAAATGGGCCCATAGGTCGCAATCGCCTGAACGACCGCACTTTGAGACATTCGTCGAGAGATTTTCGTCTGCGCTGCCACGTCGATTCCATTTATTCGTTCTGTTACCGAACTAAATATGGAGTGCGATTTGAGTCAACCCCGTTTTTCTGCGCTAAAGCATGAAATACGAAAAATGAGCCTGCTGCGTCCGGGTTGAATTTTGGCTAAAGGCTTGGAAGCCGTTCTGAAATTCGGTGCTGGGTCAGAAGGTTTGGGTAAGGGTGCCCGAACCAGAAAGAATCTGATTGCGGGCTAAGAAAACCGGCTTATCCCAAGATGGTCTCGATCTTTTCAAGGGTCGCAATATTTACAGCCACGCCTTGTGTGGCCGAGGCGACGCGTTTTGCGCGTCGGCCATCGCCAGGCAAATGTGCATCGTCTTGCGATCGAATGGCACCGACGAGTTCCTCGATGCCCTGAGCAAAGCCACCCGACGACGATGTCGCCACAGGGTCGATCGCAATGAAAAACTGTCCGGTCTTAGGCGGATCGCCAGCGGTTCCGGAAAAGGGCGAGGCGTTGATGCCCAGAGTGGCCCCTGTAAGAGCGGCCGCCATAACTTCGGTCAGAAGGGCCACACCGACGCCCTTGTACCCACCAGAAGGTGCCATGGAGCCCTTGAGGCCCACATTGGGATCAGTGGTCGGGTTGCCCTCGGCGTCCAATGCCCACCCAACGGGGATTGGCTTTCCTTCTCTGGCATGTTTCATGACCTCGCTCTTGGCGATTGTACTGGCGCTTTGATCGATCAGCAGGGCGGGTTGCCCATCTGTACCGGGTACGGCAACGGAAAAGGGGTTGGTCCCTACAACCGGCTTTGCGCCACCCGATGGCGCGATCGAGGCTGGCGCGTTGGTAAAACCAAGCCCGACAAGCCCGGCCTGTGCCAGACGATAGGTGTGATAGCCCAGCACGCCGCAGTTATAGCTGTTGCAGATGCTCAGCACGGCAACGCCCTGTTCGCGCGCAGCGGTGATCAGCGTCTCATACCCGAGATCGATGGCTGAATGGGCAAATCCGGTTGCGGCATCTACGGTAACTACACTTGGCTTGGGCCGTGTCATGACCGGTTTGGCAAGCCCGTCGACCTTGCCACATTGGACATGCTCACAATAGATCGGGATATAGGCCAGCCCATGGCTTGCCACGCCGTCCGCCTCGGTTGCCGCGGTCGCAACCGCCAGCGGGCGGGCGTTTTCCGGTGAAGTCCCCGCAGCAACAAGCGCGCGAAACGACAGGTCTTCGATTTCGTTCAGAGTAAGGGTCCGGGTCTCGGTCAAATCAGTACCTCATCAGTCATTATCAGAAAGCCCGGCCCCTGCACCCAGCAGGCGGGATTCCTCGGTTGCGGGGGCATAGGTGCGGTGGGCAAAGCGATTCAGCGTTGCCCAAGCCTGATCAGTCGGGGCGGCGCGGGTCTGATGTGGGCGGGGGCCTGTGCGCTGTTCCCCCAGCGAAACCACCACCCTGCGCGCCTGGGCGGGTAAAGTATCTGGGGTCGACACCGAATACCCATCACATGCCGCCAGATGCCCATCACAATCAAGCACCACACAGCCCTTGAGTTCACGTGCCGCATAGGCAGCAAAGGGCAGTAACAGGGCAGGGATTGCAATGTTGGCCATCTCAACCGGTCCGGCGCGCAGCTGTTCGGCACAATCCGACAGCAAGGTGCCAGTGGCCAGAGGGCACAAAGCGCCCTTGCCCTGCCATGGGCCCTGCATCGCATCTGGTCTGTGATCTGCCGGCGCCGCAGCCAAACCCAAGTCCAGCAGGTGGGCCAGCTCTGCCGTCCCGTCCAGCCCATGCCCGCACAACCAGCGTGTGGCCTTGGCGGCCTCTTCTGCCAGACCCCAGGCATACCCGGCCCCTCGGGCAGCGCGTTTAGAGGTGGCTTCGATCTCGTTCAGTGAATAGGTCATTGCGGCAACTCCGGATAAACCCACAGATCGGCATTTTCCGGCGTTAGCTCATCAGGATATGGTGCGCCGGAATACATGCAGATCCGCACCCAGCGGTCCGACCGGGGGTCAAAATGCGTTGCCCCAAAAAACGACAGCTTGGCCCGCAGCATGTCGATAGGCAGGACAGTGGCGCTGATCGTATTGTCGTGGATTTCACCATAGGGGGCTACTCGGCTCATTTGAGCGCGGCGCAGGGTGTGACGATGTTCAGGATGGCGCAGCAGAAACTCTGCAACGGAGGAGCGAGTATCCCATTCGGCAAGCGCCTTATACGCCATCGCGGCGTCACGGGCCGGGGCAAGGGGCTGTTCGTAACCGGCTATCGGTTCCTCAAAGCGCTCACCCAGTCGCGGCTCCAGCTTCTCCTCGGAGACATACCAGGCCCGCGCACAGTTTTCCGCTGCGTTCCAATCCAGATCCAAGGCCCAGCCAAAACTGTTACTGATCAGATCGCGCGCAGCGCCTACCGACATTGATCCATCAATCACATGGGCACTTGAATTGCTGTCGGCCATACAACAGCTCAGCCCATCGACCAATTCGCTATAGGGCTCAAGGATAAGCGAGGCGAGCAGTTCCTGGCCCTCCTCGCTCAGCGCGGATTGCGACCACAGGATCAACCGATCCCAGGGTTGGTTCTGCGTCAGATCATCCCTGTCCAGATACCCAGAGATTGCCTGCAGATCGTTGTTGAGCGCCGCCAGCTTATCGCGCTGGACCGGATGCTCAGACTGCCACCAGGACATTGAGAGTTTGCTACGATCATAGATGCCACGGAATTGACGGGCCTCATCTTCCGAGGCGGTCAAGAGCGACCGTACGCGGGCGATGGCTTCCTCTCGCGCCATGATCCAGTTGTTGAACAAGATCGGATGGTTGACGATGAACGGTGCCATGCCCAGACCTGTGGAATTGCCAATGCCGAGCCAACTGGCGATCTGAGGATCTAACTGCGCGGTTTGATCGCCGCCCTTCACTTGGGCCATATGCTGCACCAGATCGCGCACAAAGGTCCGGGTCAGGTAGACCGACAACATCTCGGTCTGGAACGGGCCGTTGACCTCGGGGCGACTGGCTGTTTTCTCGCGATCTGCAGCCCCAAACTTGCCGGAACCATACACGGCGGTTGTCCGCATCAGGTAGCCAACCTGATAAATCTGTTCCAGATCGGGTTGTTGACCAGCGGCCAGACGGTCGACCACATGTGCCCACAGGCGGACTGACCGGTTGGCGCGCGACAATGACAGTTCTGACTCGCTGACGCGACCGGCCTCTTGCACTGGTACGTTTTGCGACAGGCGGTGAATATCATCCGCCGTCGGAATGCCGTCAAATAGCGCGAAGGTGGCATCCCAGGCCTCGGCGATGACCCGGTCCGAGCGTTTTTCGGGCGGCAGATCATGGGCAAACGCCACAAGAGAATATGCGTGATCAGGGCCTTGCGCGGTATAGACCGCATGGCCAACGCCGTGTTCGTCAATCTCGAACGCAGGGCGGGAAAAACTCCAGTTTTCCTGCGCCATACGGCGGGTCAGTTGCCGCATGAAGCTGAGACGGCATTGATGCAGCGAGCCCAGCCGCGACAGCCGCATGACCATCGCGGGATCACGTCTGACATTTTCAGTCTGCACGCGTGTATTCATAGTGTTACCCTTGTGGGACGAAGTTCTCGGCAAAGAACTGATACCAGTTCCTGCCCATGATCCCGGCCACTTCGTCATCGTTCAGGCCGGTCGCGCGTAACCCTTGTTCGATGTTCCCAAAATCTCGGTTGTCCTGAAACCAGCCCGGCATGGGCGGAAAGCCTGGTGCCGAAGCGGATCCCTCGCCATAGTCGATTTCCTTGGTCCAGCGGCCAACCCGCATCCATTCCACAATGCTGTCGGGTTGATCCTGACACAGGTCTGTACCGATCCCCAGATGCTGCGCGCCGTATTTGTCGGCGGCGCGTGCGATCATCTCGCAAAAACTGTCCAGCGTGCAGTCGGATTTATCTTTCAGATGGTGGGGATAAACCGAAAAGCCAAGCATCCCGCCATTTTCCGTCACAGCACGAATGACATCGTCACGCTTGTTACGCAGCGCGGGCGACCAATCATACGGGTTCGCGTGAGTGATGGCTATGGGACGCTCGGACCATTCTGCGGCCTCGATGGTGGAACGGTCCGCCGAATGGCTCATGTCCACTACAAGACCTACGCGGTTCATCTCTTTGATCACCTGCTTGCCCATACGGGTGATGCCTGTGTCTTCGGCCTCATAACAGCCGGTCGCCAGCAAGGACTGGTTGTTATAGGTCAGCTGCATGAAACGGGCGCCAAGATCGTGCAGGATTTCGACTAGCCCGATATCGTCTTCGATGGGCGAGGGGTTCTGAAAGCCAAAGAACACAGCCGTCCGGCCCGTTTTACGAGCCGTATCGATATCGCTGGCCCAGCGCCCTTTCATGATCAGGTCCGGGTATTGTTCGAACCAGCGGTTCCATTTCTCGAAATTCAGAACCGTTTCGCGAAAGTTCTCGTGGTACGAGATGGTGACGTGGATCGCGTCCACGCCCCCGTCACGCAGTTGGCGGAAAATCTTTTCCGACCAGTTGGCATATTGTAGCCCGTCGATCCGCATCACACGGGGCCCGCGCTGATATAGGCGGTTTTGACCGTGGTATAGAACTCGGCCGCAGCCTTACCCTGTTCGCGTGGCCCGTAAGAGCTGTCGCCGCGGCCGCCAAAAGGCACGTGGTAGTCGGTGCCTGCAGTGGGCAGGTTCACAGTCACAACACCAGTGCGCGCATTGCGACGGAAATGCGTGGCGCGGGCCAGCGATTTGGTCACGATGCCCGAGGTCAGGCCAAAGTTGGTGTCGTTGACGACGCTCAGCGCTTCGTCATAGCTGCCAACCTTGATGACACAGGTCAGGGGCGCGAACATTTCTTCGCGGTTGATGCGCATGTCGTTGTTGGTGTTCAGAAACACGCCCGGCGACATGTAGAACCCGTCATGAGGCATCTCCAGCCGGGTTCCACCACAGGCCAGCTCGGCTCCTTCGGATTTGCCCAGATCAACATAGGCCAGGTTTTCGCTCAGCTGCTGTTGGCTGACGACGGGACCCATCTGCACGCCTTCCTCCAGCGCGTGGCCGACCTTCATCGCTTGCGCACCGGCCACCAGCTTTTCGACAAACGCGTCATGGATACCCGCATGCACGACAAGGCGCGAAGACGCCGTGCATTTCTGTCCGGTGCCGCCAAACGCTCCTCCCAATGCCAGAGTAACGGCCAGATCCAGATCGGCATCGTCCATCACAGCCAGCGCGTTTTTTGATCCCATTTCCATCTGAACTTTGGTCAGGTTCTGGATGGCGGCTGCTGCGATACCCTTGCCGACCGGGACTGACCCGGTAAAGGAAATTGCATTGACCTTGGGGCTTTCGACCAGGCGTTGCCCGATGCTGCGCCCCGAACCCATGACCAGACTGAACAGACCTTTGGGGATGTCCTGACGTTCGATGATTTCGGTCAGTGCGACAGCGGATGCCGGGGTGATGTTGGCGGGTTTCCACACAACCGCGTTGCCATAACACAGCGCCGGAGCAATCTTCCACGAGGCAGTCGCGGTAGGGAAGTTCCATGGGCTGATGATGGCGACAACGCCGACAGCTTCGCGGCGAACGTCTACTTCGATATCGGGGCGCACAGAATCCGCGTTCTCACCGATTTGACGCAGGCATTCAGCTGCGTAGTAGGTAAAGAACTGCCCGGCGCGGAACACTTCGCCTTTGCCTTCGGCCAGCGGCTTGCCTTCTTCGCGCGCCAAGAGCGTACCCAGTTCTTCGGCCCGGGCCATCATTTCATTGCCGATAGCGTTCAGAACAGCTTGCTTCCGTTCGATGCCATAGGCGGCCCATTCAGCCTGTGCGACACGGGCTTGATCCAGCGTCGCCTCAAGCTGGTCAGCGCTGGCCTGTGCAAACATGCCGACCAGATCGCTCAGGTCCGAAGGATTGCGGTTTTCGATTTCAGACTCACCTGCCAGCCATTCGCCAGCAATCAGATTCAGTTGTGTCACGTTACGCCCCAGTGCGATTTCATTTGACCTAGGATGGATTTTTTGGCGAACATCAGTCAAACTCAATTAAATGAAACAAATTGCAGAAAAATTGAAGTATGGCGATCAAGATTGAAACACTGCGCAGTTTTTGCACGGTTGTGCAGACTGGTAATCTGACCGAGGCCGCCGACCGTCTTGGGCGAACGCAATCGGCGGTGTCAATGACGCTGAAGCAGCTTGAGGAGCACCTGGGTAAGAAGCTGTTCGAGGGAGAGCGCAAAAATCGACTGTCAGAAGTGGGTCGGCAGGTTCATGATTTGGCTTTGAAGCAGGTCAGACAGTTCGATCAAACAGTTCAGGATATCGAGGCAATAGCCAGCGCAGAGTACGGCCTGTTGCGGATCGTGTCTGTGCCGTCGGTGGCGGCTCTTGCCTTTCCCAAGGTGCTGAGTCACATGAATAGCCATTTCCCCGATATCAGGATCGAGCTCCGCGATACCGATACACAGCAGGTACTGGACGCGGTTGTGCAAGGAAAAGCGGATATCGGTATTGCATCCGGGTATCTTGCGCTAAACGGGGTCACAGCCACGCCATTGTTCGAAGACAGGTTTGGGGTGGTTTGCACGGCTGCTCACCCGCTGGCACAGCAATCGGAGATGCCAACCATCGAACAGGTGGCTTCGGTTCCCTTCATACGCAATGCTCTGTGCGATCTGGTTCAGTCCCCGCGGTTTCACGCGGCGATTTCGAAGGCCGGTGTGACCATTCAGAACACCCATTCACTGATCGCATTGGTGCGCACCGAGGAATGGGTGACGGTTTTGCCGCAAACCGTTGCACGGTCTCTCCCTGAGGCTATCGTCTTCCGTCCTATCGCTGATCTCGAAGATCAAAGGCAGGTGTATCTTTATGTCTCGCAACGCTCGCGCTTTCAAACGCTGACGGACGCGTTTGGGGACTTCATCCTGAAGCAGGATCTTGTACTGGGATCTGAGGACTGACTGGATAAAACCTTTGCCCTCGTCTGAGATGGCGCCGCGTAGAAGATATTACTGGCAGACAAGCCCACTCAAGAATCGGCTGTACCTGTTTCAGGCGTCATATCGATCAAGATCAGAATAAACCGAAACTAACCTGCGAGAAAGCCGCATAAATCGATTTGTGGCATCTTGCTCTTGATGGGCTATATGTCGGCATGTTTGAATTTTCATGTCACACCGGCGCGCCCGGGTATTGGCTGAAAAGGGGGATGGAACCTCATCCCGATATCGTTTGACAGGCTCACCGCTGCCCCTAGGGTAAGAAGAACAGCGCCTCGAACGTCCAACACGGAGAAATAATATGAACAAACTCAATATGTTACTGGGAGGCGCGTCGATGATGGTCGCTGTGCCTGCTTTTGCTGCTGACATTGTGATCGGTGTGCCGAACTGGCCATCGGTAAATGCAACAGCGCACATTCTAAAGGTTGCGATCGAACAAAATCTGGGGCTAGAGGTCGAGCTTCAGAATGGCACCAACCCGATCGTGTTCGAGGCGATGGATTCCGGCGCCATGCACGTACACCCCGAAGTGTGGATGCCGAACCAGCAGAACCTGCATGACACCTATGTAACCGAAAAGGGTACAGTTACCTTCAATTCCAATGGCGTTGAGGCGTTTCAAGGAATGTGTGTCGACAAGGCGACCGCTGATGCCAATGATATCCGGTCCATTGACGACCTGACCAATCCCGACATCGCGGCACTGTTCGACAGCAATGGCGACGGGCAGGGCGAAGTATGGATCGGTGCCCCCGGTTGGGCGTCGACCAATGTCGAGAAAATCCGGGCCAAATCATATGGCTATGACCAGGTCATGGAACTGACCGAGATAGACGAAACCGTCGCCTATGCGAACCTTGATAACGCGATCAAAGCGGGTGAGCCTTGGGTGGGTTTCTGCTATACGCCGCATTACGTGTTTGAACTTCATGATCTTCAGATCCTGGAAGAGCCAGCCTATGACGCGGCAAAATGGAATGTCCTGCAGCCCACGGATGATCCGGATTGGCTGGAGAAATCCGAAGCAGGTGTCGCCTGGGATTTGGCCTATCTGCACCTTCACTATGCCAAATCTCTTGAGGATGAGTACCCCGAGGTTGCTCGGCTGTTGTCCAACATGAAACTGGATACTGCCGCTGTCTCGGCCATGACTTATGCGCTTGTCATAGATGGCAAAGAGCCGCTCGCATATGCCGAAGAATGGGTCGGTGCGAACGAAGATGCGGTTCTGAACTGGATGTCAGAGTGATCGGTAACGCTCGGAACTGAATTACAGATAGGCCGCCGGGAATGCCTGGCGGCCTGTTTTGCATTGAAGGGGCAAGTATGACCGAAACAGTCGTTAAACTGACAGATGTCTGGAAGATTTTCGGTGCGCGGGCAGAGGAGGCCATGACCGCAGTACGGGATGAAGGGATTGGAAAGCCTGAAGTTCTTGAAAGGTATAATTGTGTGGTCGGCGTACAGGGTGCGTCTTTCGAAGTTCCGCGCGGCGAAATCTTCTGCATTATGGGTCTTTCGGGATCCGGGAAATCCACGCTGGTGCGCCACGTGAACCGCTTGATCGAGCCGACCTCAGGCAAGATCGAGATTCTGGGCCAAGACGTATCCAAAATATCCGAGGCTGAACTGCGCCGTATCCGCGCGCAGCAGATCGGGATGGTTTTCCAGCATATGGCGCTGATGCCGCACAGATCTGTCAGAGACAATGTGGCCTATCCTTTGGAAATTCGAAAAGTGTCCAAATCCAAGCGCTGGGCCGTCTCGGACCATGCGCTGGGTTTGGTGGACCTGACCGGGTACGAAGATCGCCTGCCCAAAGAATTGTCGGGCGGGATGCAGCAGCGTGTTGGAATTGCCCGCGCGCTGGCCTCTGATCCGGAAATCCTGTTAATGGACGAGCCCTTTTCTGCGCTCGATCCGCTGATCAGGCTGCAGTTGCAGGACCAGTTCAAAGCGCTGGTCGCCCAGTTGCAGAAAACCACATTGTTCATCACCCATGATCTGGACGAAGCTATCCGCATTGGCCACCGGATTGCGATCATGAAAGATGGTGTCATCGTTCAGATCGGCACACCGGAAGACATCGTGATGAATCCGGCTGACGACTATGTGCGCGAGTTTGTTCAGGGCATATCCAAGCTGAAACTGGTCAAGGCACACTCGATCATGGAGCCGCTGGACAGCTATTCCGGCCCGACCGACGGCGCGCCGCGCGCGGATGAGGGGGCCGATCTGGATCAGCTGATCGACCTTGCCGTCAACACGGACCTGCCGGTGATCATCACCGATGCAGGGCAAGACGTAGGCGTCGTCACCAAACCGCGCCTGCTGCGCGGAATTCAGGGGGGCAAAAATGACTGATGCAACCACCGAAGTGAAAGTCACCGCCGCCTCGGATATCGAGGTCGACCACGAGGCGCTGGATCGCTCGATCCACGAATTCACAGGTCCGAACGGGGACTATTACGTCAGGGCGTTTCACAAGATCCATGACGCAACCAGTGCGGTTCCGAATACGTTCAACCGCTGGGCTGCGGTTCTGGGGCCATTTTGGTCGGCATCGCGGGCGATATGGGGGATGTTCTGGACCTTCCTGATCCTTGAAATCATCGCCTGGGTACAGATCGGGCGCGGTGCCTGGGGCAACCCGGGTGCTGATATGGCGGAACGTGCCGAACGTCAGCAAGCGCGCGCAGACGAGCTGTTGGCCCGGGCGGCTGACGCGACAGAAAAGGCCGATATCGACCGCTTTACCAAGCTGGCAGAGAACATCCAGAAAGCCGCCGATACCAGCTTTGGAAAAGCCGCGGCCGCGCAGTCTGAAGCGCTGAGCATCATGATCACCGGATTGCTGATGCTGCTGGTCTTCAAACTGGCACAGGGCTTCTATGCCGACCGCGTCTATGAAAAACAGTATTCAAAATGGCGGACCGATCCGGACAGTACCGAAAGTGGTCAGTCCAGGCGAAATATGGTGCTGGGGGCTGTGCTTGTTGCGGCGATTGGGCCGTTGATTGTCTACAAATTCACGGTCAATGCGTCGATGGCCATGTTGGATGCATTCCCCGAAAAAGAAGTGTCCGCACTGATATTGGGTGAGGGCGGCGGGACCCTGTTTTCAAACCTTGCAAGTTGGATGGAGGCGCAGATAGATGCGGCCGCTCTTGCTGGCGGGGACGTATTCGATGGGATCGTCGCTGGGGTTCGGTCGGTTCTGGATGCCCTGACCATTGCGCTGATCGGGTCGCCTTGGCCGGTTGTGATGTTGGTGATATGTGTGACGGCTTGGCGGGCTGCAGGCCCCCGAGTGGCGATCTTCACGGCGTCTTCATTGGCCTATATCGCCTTGCTGGGATATTGGGATGTGGCGATGGAAACCGTGGCGCTGGTCGGTGCGGCGGTGCTGTTATGCGTTGTTTTTGGCATTCCACTGGGCATTTGGTTTGGCAAGTCCAGGCGTGCCTACCGCGCGGCAGAGCCCGTGCTGGACTTGATGCAGACTTTGCCGGCCTTCGTCTATCTGATCCCGATTATCGCCTTCTTTGGCACCGGCAACCCGCCCGGCATTCTGGCCACGATCATCTTTGGCATGCCGCCGGTCATCCGACTGACCGCGCTGGGCATGCGCGGGGTGCCCGACAGTATCAAAGAGGCTGCTGTGGCCTTTGGGGCTTCGAAATGGCAGTTGCTGAAGGATGTCGAGATACCTCTGGCCTTGCCGTCGATCATGACCGGGGTGAACCAGACCATCCTAATGTGCCTATCGATGGTGGTGATCATTTCGCTGATCGGTGGCGGAGGGCTGGGCAAGGAAATCCTTGAGGCGTTGCAATACGCAGCCAAGGGGCCCGGCCTGTTGGGCGGCTTTGCCATTTTGTTCCTTGCTATGGTCATGGACCGTATTGTTCAGGGTGCATTCCGGCGAGAAGACGAAAGAATCTGAACTTCTATGCCCTCGGCCCAGGCCGGGGGCATTTTTTTACCGGAGGATGAAATGGTCGACCGCTATGAGCAGTCCATGATGGACAATTTGTACTGGTGGGGCATACCGACGATGTTTCGCTGTCCCAATATCGGACCCGAGGGGCAGGATATTGCACTTGTCGGTGTGCCGCATTCGACCGGAAACGGGACAACCGAAAGGGATCAGCATCTGGGCCCGCGCGCCTTGCGGAATGTCTCGGCGGTACAGCGCAGGGTCCATTCGGTTTTTGAGATCGACCCCTGGAGCCGCGCCAAGATTGCCGATGTCGGCGATGTACCCTTTCCGCGCGCCAACGACAACGAAGACTGCATCGAACGCATTACCGCCTTTTACAAGGACATAGATGCGGCAGGTGCGCGCCCGGTATCCGTTGGCGGTGACCATTCCATTACCGGCGGGATCGTACAGGCGCTGGGATGTGGGAAGCTGGCTGGAGGAGAGCCGATTAGTTTTCTGCATCTGGATGCCCATACGGATGTGTTTACAAAGGTCGATCACTTTTTGGGGGCAAAGAAATCGGCAGCCCATTGGGGGGCTTATCTGGCCGATCAGGGGCAGGTTGATCCAGCCCGTTCGATGCAAATCGGCCTGCGAGGCCATCCGCGCAGCCTGGACTGGCTGCAGCCTTCTTACGACTATGGGTACAACATCGTCACCATGCGCGAATTCCGTCAGCGCGGGCTTGCAGATGTAGTGGCGCAGACCAAAGAGGTTCTAGGCGAACGACCGGTCTATATTACCTTCGATCTGGATTGCCTTGATCCGACAATCGCTCCGGCGGTTTCTAATCTGGAACCGGGCGAAAAGGGGTTCGATATTGATGAGGCCGTGGGTATCCTGCGTGCCGCGCGCGGTTTGAACATTGTCGGCGGTGACGTTGTTTGCATGATGCCGACTAAGGACAGCCCCAACAACATCACCGCCCTGACCGCGGCGGCGGTGATGTTCGAGATGATCTCGATGATTGCCGAAAACACCGGTTAGCGGCGGGCGTCTACGGCCTGTGCCAGAACACACAGTAGCTCGAACATCAGTGAGATGCCCAGCCAGGCCGTGCCCCCAGCGGCATCGAAGGGGGGCGCGACCTCAACCAGATCAGCGCCGACCAGATTGACGCCGCTTAACTGGCGGATCACCTGCTGCGCCTGAAAACTGTTCGGCCCGCCGATCTCTGGCGTGCCGGTGCCGGGGGCATAGGTGGGGTCCACAAAGTCGATGTCATAGGTGCAATAGGTCTGACCTGTTCCGACGATCTCCCGCACCTCCGCCATGACATCGTCAATGCCGCGGTCGAACAGTTCTTCGATGCGGATGATGCGGATGCCCTGTGCCTCGGCCCAATCGATATCGTCTGTGTTATAGGCCGTCCCGCGTATGCCGACTTGGACAAAGCGCTTGGGGTCCACAAGGCCCTCTTCAACGGCACGACGAAACGGTGTGCCATGGGTGTATTTGTAGCCACCGAAATAGCTGTCGAACAGGTCGGTGTGGCTGTCGAATTGAATAAGGCCTAACGGCTCCGACTTGGCCAGAGCACGCAAGACGGGCAGGGTGGTCAGGTGGTCGCCGCCCGCGGTTAGCGGCGTTATGCCCCGTTCGGTCAGATCGTCATAGAAAGACGTGACTCGGTTCATGGTGTCTTCGATGTCCACCGGGTTCGGCGCGACATCACCCAGATCGGCGCAATTCACCATAGTAAAAGGGGCTACACCGGTGACCGGGTTCATTGCGCGGATCATGGTCGAATAGTCGCGCAACTGCCGAGGCCCATGCCGCGCGCCTGGGCGGTTTGTGGTGCCGCCATCCCACGGGATCCCGATGATCCCAATATCAACTTCGTTGATCCGGTCGTCCTTGGGGGTCAGTTCGGGAAGGCGCATGAACGTGGGGACACCAGCGAAACGCGCAAGCTCCATTGCCGAGACCGGCTGAAAGAAGGGATTTGTCATGAGGGCCTCATCTGAGTGTATGTGCTGCAAGCCTACTGGCTAGAGTCGGTCGACGTAAGTCTAATACAGAATGCGAAACCGTCTGCGGATTTCAGTGTCCTGTTCTTCGGTCAGGTATTGCGGATGATGTCGTGCCAGGATGTCCTTTGCGTGCCGGCGGGCAACCGTCCACGCATCGGCGGCCCCTTCGGTTTGCCATGTTCGGGGTTCGTTCCGGTCAGCCAGCGCTGGATAGAAGTAGTCCCGTTCCATCGCAGCATAGGTGTGGGCGCTTCCCAGAAAATGACCGTCGCCCAATACCGCATGACAAATGGCGTCGAATCCCAGGTTTTCGTCGGTCACTTCGATGCCGCGCAAAGCGCGATAGGTGTGAGAGTGCATTTCGTCGTCAAGGACGAACCCTTCGAAACTGACGCCCAGCAACGAAGCGGTCATGCCCGAGCTTTCGTAGATCAGATTGCCCCCGGCCAGCGCTGCAGCCAGCGAGGTCATTCCTTTCTCGGCCCCGTACTGTGCGTCGACAGCTTTGGCATCAGTCATCGAGGCGGCCACTCCCGAAGGCAGCCCCAGCGCGTTAGTGATCTGTGCCGACGCCGCGTTCAGGATGGCGGTCTCACCGCTGCCACCTGCGAAGGATCCTGTGCGTAAATCAACAATGAAAGGCCAGTTCGAAAACACCATCGGAAACCCAGGCTTGATCGCGTTGACCATAACAAGGCTGGCCAGTGTCTCGGCCAAAGATTGCGCCAGAAACCCGGCAAGTGTTGCAGGGGCGGTAGCGCCTGCCTGTGCAGCGGTAATGCAGGACATCGGGATATTATGGGCGATACATTCATAGACAACGTCCACCGCATCTTCGCCATAACGCAGTGGTGAAATCACCGGACTTATGTGGGCTTTCAGGAACGGCCGCTTGGCAAACTCGCCTGGCCCGCCTGCAACGATGTCGAGCATTTCGACGATCGGGGCCACATGTTCGGCAAGGGTAAACGACGTGGCAATCGGTTTGGTGGTATTGCGAACCAGAGCGTAAACCGTGTTCGCGTCCAGATCGAAAACATCTGGCAGATCAGTCGCGACACAGCAGCGCGTAAACCAGCTGACATTGGCCAGCGTATCCTGAAGCCGCGTGAAATCATGCAGATCGGCCAACGTGGAGGGGCGATAGTGGCCGCTCTCCAGATCCAGCGTCTGCACCGCCGCGCCGCCGGTGCCAAAGAACACACGATTTCCGCCCACTTCGATCGAGCGCGCTTCGTCCCGGCCATGAAACGAGAAAGTCTTGGCAGCGGACCCAATAGCGTCTTCAACCATGTTTCGAGGAAATAGCAGCCGCCCTTGCTGTCCGGTTTGTGCACCGGCTGACCGCAGATCGTTGGCCAGCCTGTCCGGGACCTCGCCCATGCCGAGAGTTTCCAGAAGCCTTAAGGCGGTATTGTATATTTGTTTGACTTCGGACTGTGTCAAAGGTTGAAAGCGACCGCCGGCTTGCCCGGGGGGGCACGGATCTATGGCGGGCTCTGCTGCGCGTTGCGCAAGACGCGCATTTCGACCGCTTCTTTTACTGCCCTTTGACAACGCCCAATCCTTTTCATGTCAGAATTCCCGGAACCGTAAAGGGCGATGCGGGGTCTCTGCAAAAGGGAAATGCGCCTTTCAGAATCCTCAATCGTAGTTTCGATTTTTCAGCACAAGCCATTCGTAAGCTGTTGCGAAGACCCGTTTTCAGCAAAAACCTATTGGGGTTCAGAGGAGCAAAGCCAATGAAGTCGCGGACAAAAGTAGTGGTAATTGGTGGCGGGATCGCAGGGTGCTCAACTCTGTATCACCTGACGCAAGAAGGATGGGCAGATGTCGTCCTGGTCGAACGAAACGAGTTGACCTCTGGTACCACCTGGCATTCAGCCGCGCAGGTGACGAATTTCGGAACCAACCAGACTATGGTTGGGCTGAAATCCCATTCGATCAAGCTGTACCAAGATCTGGCGGCCAACCCGGACTATCCCATCAACTACCATCATGGCGATGGCGGGATCAGGCTGGCGAATACCGAAGCGCAGATGCAGGGATACCGTCACTTCGCGTCGATGGCCCGGGGGATGGGTGTCCAATTCGAGGTTATCGATGCCGAAGAATGTGCCCGGCGGCACCCTCTGATTTCGACCGAAAACCTAATTGGCGGGCTGTGGGATCCTTTGGACGGGGATATTGATCCGGCTCAGCTGTGTCAGGCGTTGGCCCGGGCTGCACGTTTGGACGGGGCCGAGGTGTACCGGAATACCCCGGTTGTCGGGTTGACCCAACACAAGGATGAAACCTGGACGGTGCAGACCGAATACGGTGATATCGACTGTGACATCGTGGTGAATGCCTGCGGATATCGTGTAAACGAAGTGGGCGCCTTGATGGGGGTGCACCACCCCGTGGCCTCGATGGAGCATCAGTATTTTCTGACGGAAGAAATTCCTGCAATCCGCGATGCCGGCAACCGAATGCCTTTGCTGCGATGTCCGATCAGCGATTTCTACTGTCGACAAGAAAAGAACGGCCTCTTGCTGGGGTTCTATGAACAGGGCTGCAAGACCTGGGGCATGGACGGGATCGATCCAAATTTTGTAAATGCGCTTTGCCCGGACGATCTGGACCGCGTGTCGGACGTACTGGAAGGCGCTTTTGCTCGGATGCCTGCGCTGTTAGAGGCCGGGATTCACACGGTCGTCAACGGGCCGATAACCTATACGATTGATGGTGCACCACTTGTCGGGCCGATCCCGGGCAAGCGCAACGCCTTCTGTATCATCGGCCTGCGGGCTGGATTGGGTGAGGGCGGTGGCCATGGTTGGCTGTTGGCCCAGCAGATTGTGCATGGAGAGGCCTGTTATGACACCTGGTGCCTGGACCCGCGCCGGTTCACGGGCCACGCAAATGTGGAATTGACGGCGCTAAAGGCAGTTGAAGATTACCAGAATGAATTCCGCTTTCACCTCCCGCATGAACACCGCCCTGCAGGAAGGCCCGCCAAGACCACGGCGCTGACCCCGGTTCTAGCGGCCGAGGGCGCCGAATTCACTGTCGTCAACGGATGGGAAAGGGTGGATTACATCAAGCCTGACCCAAGCTTTGAACCGACCCTCAGTTTCGATTTTGACGAAACCTATGATCTGGTCGGGGCCGAGGTGGCAAATGTTCAGTCCAATGTCGGGTTGTCCGAGGTGAATGGTTTCAACCGTATCGAGATTACCGGCGCGGATCGGCATGCCTTTCTGGATCGTCTGTTTTGCGGTGCTGTCACGCGCCGCGACGGCAGGGTTGGGCTGGGCTATCTTTTGAACCATCACGGGATGGTCAAAGCCGAAGCGACTGTGGCGAACCTGCCCGCCAGCGATCGCGGCCCTGCCCGGGTCTGGTATGGCTCGGCGGCGGCAAGTGAATTCCACGATATGGATTGGCTAAAGCATAACCGCTACCCTGATGAAGACGTGCATTTACGCAGTCTGACCAACGACTACACCATTCTGATCCTTGCCGGCCCGAAATCACGTGATGTGCTGGCGTCCAGCGCGCGCGGTGATTGGTCCCCGGCAGTTTTTCCATGGCTGAGCGTCAGGGAGTGCTTTGTTGGCTTCGCTCCGGCAACGGTGATGGCGGTAAGTTTTTCTGGCGAACTTGCATATGAAATCCATGTTCCCAACCCTTCGCTTTATAGCGCATATCTGGCGCTGCGGCGGGCTGGAGAGCGCTTCGGCCTCAAGTTGTTTGGCGCTCGGGCGATCGACTCCATGCGGATGGAAAAAACGTTCCTGCACTGGAAGGCTGATTTGATCACCGAGTTTGATCCTTTTGAAACAGGTCTGAGTCGGTTTGTGAGGTTGGAAAAGGGCGACTTCATCGGGCGCGATGCCCTGCTGAACCGTGATGCTGATGGGCCGCGGAGAAAACTCGTGCCGCTCCGGTTGGAAAGCGAACAGGGATCTGCCCATGCCGGGGCTTCGCTGATGCTGGGTGACACGGTTGTCGGGACAATCACCTCGGGCGAGTGGGGGCACCGCACCGGCTTCAATCTTGCCCATGGATTTGTCGATCCGCAACTTGCAGAAATCGGGTGCAAGATAGAGTTGGATCACTGTGGAATACGGGTCAACGCAACGGTGATCGCACCTTCGCCCTATGACCCGGACCATAGCAGGCTCCGGGCTTGACGCAGAACGGTTTGCAAGTTCCTCATTGCAATGAGGGGCGTTCTTTGTTTCGCTAGTTTTGATGTAATCGAAACAACGGACTGTAAATGTGCCAAAGTCGCTAAGCCTCCGCTGGCTGGAAGTTTTTCAGTTGGTCGCAAAGTCAGGATCGATCCAACAGGTCGCATCGGAAACCGGTTTGTCTATCAGCACAGTTTCCAATCACCTACGAAGCCTTGAGACCGCATTGGGCATTGATTTGGTGGATCACGGGCGTCGTCCAATGGGTCTGACACCTGCCGGTGAAGTCTATGCGCGCCATGTCCGCGATGGGCTGATCGTTTTGAAAAAGGCCGAGGCGGAGATCCGGTCGGGTAACTGGCGCCATGCGACGGATTTGAGGCTGGCACTGATTGATGATTTCGACAATCAAATCTCGCCAGACTTGTTTCGGTTTCTTGCGCATGCTTTGCCGCGCTGCAGTTTTCGGCATTTCACACGCCCCAGCCATGAGATCATTGCCAAGTTACAGGAACACAAGCTGGATGCAGGGGTGGCGACCCGACCGTTCGAACGGACCGAGGGCCTGATCGAATACCCGTTGATGCGCGACCCTTTTATCGTTGTTTTGCCCGGAGCGTTCAGTGGCATGCCCGAGGAGATGTTTTCATCAAACGCAGAATTGCCGTTGCTGCGCTATTCGCGTGATTACGTGATCGGCAAGCAAATTGAGATACAGCTCAGGCGAGGTAAATTTGATCTGCCCAACAGGTTCGAACTGGAATGCAATCAGTCGATCATAGGATTGGTCGCTGAAGGCACCGGTTGGACCATCACCACGGCCGCAAGTTTTCATAGGGCCCACAGATTTCACGACCAAGTTCGGGTGGTGCCATTTCCCGGCCGAAACTTTGTAAGAACAGTGTCTTTATTCACGACCGACGTATACCCCGAGACCACTTCGAAGCTAATCCAGAGAGCGATGGGAAAGCTTATTCGTCAACATTTTACCGACCCGATGTGCGCAAGTCACGCCTGGTTGAAAGGTGAGTTTCGCACCATGGAGAACGAGGCCGCCTGAAGTCAGCCGGGGCGCCCCAGCGATTGGCGTTCGACCAAATTGGTTCGCAACTGTACATTGCAACTTTCGGTGGGCTTTTCGATCAATCCAACCAGTTCCAGCGCAGCCCGTCGACCCATTTCCCGATGTGGGACATGCACGGTCGTCAAGCCTGGATCGGTGATCTGCGCCAGTTCGATATCGTCGAACCCTGTGACGGAGACGTCCTGAGGAACTCTAAGCCCCATCTCCTTGGCCCGGCGCGACGCACCGATAGCCAGAACATCGTTCCCGCACAGCACCGCTGTTGGTCGATCTTGCCGAGACATCAGACGGGAAAACGCCTCTGCCCCGTTTTCGATTTCATATGGCGTTTCTACGATCGTCAGCCGGTCATTTGGGATGTTGTTGCGGCGCATTGCTTCTTGCACCCCTTCGATCCTCAGTCGGGCACGGTCGTTTCCGGTGCTGACACCAGAAATCATACCCAGGGTTCGGTGACCCAGCTTGATCACTTGATTTGCCAGTTCAGCCATGGCCGCACGGTTGTCAAATCCGACCGAAGGGACTGGTGCGTCTGCCTGAAACGACCACGCTATCAGAACCGGAATCCTGCGCTTTGCGAGATAGTCATAGATCCGCGAGTCTCGATCATGCCCGATCAGCAGCAACCCATCCGCCCCCCGTGCGACCAGGTTGCGTATCTGCTCTTCTTCGATCTCAGGCTGATAGGCCGAACTAGAGACAAGCAGGGTATAGCCATGCTGGCGCAGCTCTTCCTGAAAGGCCTGAAGTCCACGCGCAAAGATCGCGTTTTCCATGGTGGGAATGATGGCGCCGATGGTGTGCGATCGTCTGGCAGCCATAACACGTGCGGCAAAATTTGGCGTGTATCCCAAAGCGTCAACGGCAGACTGAACCCGATCACGCGTAGCCTGCACCACCAGGCTCGGAGAATTGAGGCAACGTGAAACCGTGGCGGTCGATACGCCCGCGAGTTTCGCAACATCCTCCAGGGTCGGTGCAGTTTTTGCCTTTGGCATTGTCAAACCTGAAATTTGATTTTGCAAATATGTGTAAGCTCTGCGCCGTTCAGGTGAAAGCGAAATGTAACCGCTTACAGAGATTGATTGCTTTGTCGCAGGCAAACCGATGCTGGCTTGGCTCAGGAAAATACCAACCCGTCGCGATTTTGTGGGTGGTTATTCAGAATATAGAAACTTCAAGTATAAAATATTTTTACTTGAAGGGATGAGCCACCTGGTCTAGCGTTTCAGGTAAAGCTGCGAATGGGGGGAAGGTAACGATGCGTGTTGCATGTCTCGGCGGCGGGCCGGCTGGCCTCTATTTCGGGATTTCAATGAAGCTCCGCGATCCGGATGCCGAAGTTGTTGTTATCGAGCGAAACCGCCCGGATGACACATTTGGCTGGGGCGTCGTGTTGTCTGATGAGACGCTGGATAACCTTGCCGCCAATGACGCAGCCAGCGCGGCGGTGATACGTAAACACTTTGCCTATTGGGATGACGTAGCACTTGTGCATAAAGGTCAGCGCACCGTGTCCAGTGGCCACGGATTTTGCGGGATCGGACGCAAGCAACTGCTGCTCATTTTGCAAGACCGAGCGCGCGAGCTTGGTGTCGAGATGCGCTTTGAGACCGAGGCGGCATCAGCCTCGGACTATATGATGAACTACGACATCGTTGTGGCTTCGGACGGGCTGAACTCCAAGTCACGGGCCGAGTTCGCAGATGTTTTTCGACCCGATATAGACCAACGACGGTGTCAGTTCGTCTGGCTGGGAACGCATCAGAAGTTTGACGACGCCTTCACCTTTATTTTTGAGGAAACGCCAAAGGGCTGGGTCTGGGCACATGCCTATCAGTTCGACCGGGATACGGCGACTTTCATCGTGGAATGCTCGCAACAGACCTTCGATGCTTTTGGGTTCGGTGAGATGACCAAGCAAGAGTCCATCGCTTTGTGCGAAGACATTTTCAAAGATCATTTGGGCGGCCATCCCTTGATGAGCAATGCCAGTCATATCCGCGGCTCGGCCTGGCTGCGGTTTCCTAGGGTCTTGTGCGAAAAATGGAGTTACAAAAACCTGGTATTGCTGGGAGATGCCGCAGCGACCGCACATTTTTCCATTGGCTCGGGAACAAAGCTAGCACTGGAAAGCGCTATAGCGCTGGCTGACTTCCTCCATAAAGAAGATACGCTTGAAGCGGCTTTTGCACGGTATGAGGACGAGCGTCGTCTTGAAGTGTTGCGCCTGCAATCGGCAGCGCGGAACTCGGTCGAATGGTTCGAGAATGTCGAACGTTACCTCGATCAGGATTCGGTTCAGTTGAATTACGCGATGCTGACACGGTCTCAGCGGATCAGCCACGAGAACCTGCGCCAACGCGATGCCAACTGGCTGGGGCATGCCGAGGCATGGTTCATGCAACAGTCTGGGGGCGCGGTTGATGGTATGGTCCGGCCCCCGATGTTTGCGCCATTTCGCCTGCGGGGGATGCAGTTGAAGAACCGGATCGTGGTGTCACCCATGGCACAGTACAAGGCGGTTGATGGGTGCCCGGTTGACTGGCACCTGATCCATTACGGTGAAAGGGCCAAAGGTGGCGCCGGGCTGGTATACACCGAAATGACCTGTGTCAGCGCCGAAGGCCGGATCACCCCAGGATGCCCGGGGCTTTATGAGCCCGAACACGAGGCCGCATGGGCTCGACTCACCGAATTTGTCCATGCGGAAACCGACGCCAAAATATGCTGTCAAATCGGCCATTCGGGCCGCAAAGGTTCAACCTGCATCGGGTGGGAAGGAATGGACCAGCCGCTGAAGGAAGGAAACTGGCCTTTGGTATCAGCTTCGGCGATCCCTTGGTCCGACGGTAACGCTGTGCCCAGCGCGATGGATCGTGCAGATATGGATAGGGTCACGTCCCAATTTGTAACCGCAACCCGGATGGCAGACCGTGCTGGGTTTGACATGATCGAACTGCATGCGGCGCATGGCTACCTCATCTCGTCCTTTATCTCTCCTTTGTCGAACACGCGCGACGACATGTATGGGGGCAGTCTTGAAAACCGTATGCGTTATCCGCTTGAAGTTTTTTCAGCTATGCGGTCGATCTGGCCCAAAGATAAGCCGATGGCGGTGCGCATTTCTGCCAATGACTGGGTCGGACCTACTGGCGTGACGCCGCAACAAGCTGTGGATATAGCGGCGATGTTCGATGCGGCGGGTGCAGATATAGTGGATGTTTCCGCCGGGCAGACTTCGACCGATGCTAACCCGGTTTACGGCCGTATGTTCCAGACCCCTTTCGCGGACCGCATTAGAAACGAATGCGGCATCAGTACTATGGCGGTGGGGAACATCTATGAAGCCGATCACGTAAATTCGATTCTCATGGCCGGTCGTGCGGATCTGGTGTGCCTTGCCCGGCCTCATCTGGACGATCCGTACTGGACCTTGCACGCGGCTACGGCGTTGGGGGACCGGCAGGAAACTTGGCCCCGCCCCTATGAGGCTGGACGGGATCAGGCCTGGCGCCTGGCAGATCGCATGGCGGAAACGGCGGGTGAAGTATGAAACATGTCGTCATAACTGGCGGCGGCACCGGTGTTGGTGCGGCTATAGCCCAAGATTTCGCGAATGGCGGAGCAGCCGTTACCATTTTGGGCCGTACAGAGGCCAAGCTGCAGCAGCAAGCCTTGCCGTATGTCCTTTGTGATGTGACCGATGACAAGCAAGTCCGAGCTGCTATTGAAACAGCACGGGCAGAACGCGGCCCGATTTCGATAGCGATTGCGAATGCCGGCGCGGCCCATTCGCTTCCGTTTCATCGGATGACAGCCGATGATCTGCGGACCCTGACGGATGTGAATCTGGTGGGTGTTTTCAATCTTTGGCAGGCGGTTTTGCCTGACATGCAAGCCGCTGGAACGGGCCGTCTGATTGCCATCGCGTCCACCGCCGGATTGAAGGGCTATCCTTATGTTTCCGGCTATTGTGCGACAAAACATGCGGTGGTCGGGCTGACGCGGTCTCTGGCGGTCGAACTTGCGGCGACAGGCATCACCGTCAATGCGGTTTGCCCGGGGTTTGTGGAAACGCCGATGCTGGATCGCTCGATTGCGAACATCGTCGAGAAGACGGGAATGAGCGCGGAAAATGCGGTGAAAAGCCTGAAAAAGATAAACCCACAGGGTCGTTTCATCCAGGTCGAAGACGTAGCAGGTGCCGTGAGGTGGTTGTCCTCGGATGCGGCAAATTCAGTCAATGGCCACGCACTTAGCCTGTCCGGAGGCGAGATATGAACCCAAACCCGCTTCAAGCACCATTGGAAGATCCATCCAAAGAGAGGTTGCGGTTATGGCTGCGGCTGCTCAAGACCACGCGTGGCATCGAGGCGGCACTAAGAGAGAACCTCAGAGTAGAGTTTGACACGACACTGCCGCGTTTTGACGTGATGGCAGCCCTGTCGCGGTTCGAAGATGGGCTGAAGATGAGCGAAATCTCGGGTGCGCTGCGCGTTTCGAACGGGAATGTGACCGGAATCGTGGATCGGCTGGCTGATGACGGCCTGCTAGTGCGCGTACCTGTGCCTGGGGATCGTCGTGCCCATCGCGTACGCATGACACAAAAAGGATGCGAGGAATTCGCACGTCAGGCCGCGGCGCATGAGGCGTGGATATCCGATATGCTTGGCCAGTTTTCCGCCGAGGACGCCCGCACTCTGACAACCGAACTCACTATTTCGGAGGAAATCGATGGCCAGTGACGTCAAACATTTTCGCTGCGAAATCCGGAACCGGGTTGCAACGATTGCACTGAACCGACCAGAGCGTAAGAACCCTTTGACCTTCGACAGCTATGCCGAACTACGTGATTGGTTCAGGGATCTGGTCTATTCAGAAGAGGTAGATGCAGTGGTGTTCACCTCAAATGGTGGCAATTTCAGCTCGGGCGGCGATGTGCACGATATCATCGGTCCGCTAACGCGCATGAAGATGAAGGACCTGTTGCTCTTCACGCGAATGACCGGAGATCTCGTCAAGGCGATTGTGAATTGTGGCAAGCCGGTGATTGCTGCGGTGGACGGTATTTGCGTGGGGGCCGGGGCCATCATCGCTATGGCTGCGGATTTGCGTATCGCCACCCCGCAGGCCAAATGTGCATTCCTGTTCACGCGGGTGGGGCTGGCAGGGTGCGATATGGGGGCCTGCGCCATCCTGCCCCGTATCATCGGGCAGGGGCGTACGGCCGAACTGCTCTATACCGGACGCAGCATGACCGCTGATGAGGGGCTTTCCTGGGGGTTCTACAATGCGGTGGTTGATCCATCCGAGCTTGACGCTACCGCGCAATCTCTGGCTGACCGTATCGTGGCAGGCCCCAATTTTGCGCATATGATGACCAAGACCATGCTGGCGCAGGAGTGGTCTATGTCGATCGAACAGGCAATCGAAGCAGAGGCGCAGGCCCAGGCGATCTGTATGCAAACCGGAGATTTTGAACGCGCCTACAAGGCCTTTGTTGCAAAAGACAAACCAGTATTCGAGGGCGATTGATGGCAGATCAGAGCTTTCTTTCGTGGCCATTCTTTGACCCTCATCACCGGGGCTGGGCGGATCGGGTGCAAGAGGTTGCTCGGGGACTGACTATTGACCATGGCGACCCGGACCAGGCTTGTCGCGATCTGGTCCGTCAGCTGGGCGACGCCGGGCTGCTGCAGCCTACTTCGGACGAAAGCGGCCATTTGGATGTCAGGACGCTGTGCCTCAGCCGTGAAACACTTGCCCGCCATGATGGGTTGGCCGATTTCGCCTTTGCAATGCAGGGGCTTGGAACCGGTGCGATCTCGTTGTTCGGCTCAAAAGGCCAAAAGGCGCATTGGCTGCCGCAAACGCGCTCTGGTCAGGCTATCGCGGCCTTTGCATTGACTGAACCTCAATCGGGGTCGGATGTGGCAAATTCGACAATGACGGCTATCCGTGATGGCAACGACTTTGTCCTGAACGGTGAAAAGACATGGATATCGAACGGGGGTATCGCAGATGTCTACACCCTGTTCGCCCGTACTGGCGAGGCACCCGGGGCCAAAGGGTTGTCAGCTTTTATCATCACTCCTGATCTGAAGGGTTTCGAAGTTGTCGGGCGCCTGGACACAATCGCGCCACACCCATTGGCGACATTGCGTTTCAATGATGTGCGTGTGCCGGCTAGCGCGATGATCGGTCAAGCTGGCGCAGGATTTCGTATTGCAATGTCTGTGCTGGACCTGTTCCGCCCGACGGTGGCCGCCGCTGCGCTGGGATTTGCACGACGCGCGCTGGATGAGGCGCTGACACGGGTATCGGAACGGCAGGTGCAAGGCGCCCCGTTGTTTGAATTGCAGATGGTGCAGGGGCACATCGCCGAGATGGCATTAGATGTCGATGCTTCGGCGCTTTTGATCTATCGGGCAGCGTGGGCCAAGGACAGCGGAGCCGCGCGCATTACACGTGAGGCGGCGATGGCCAAGCTGTTTGCTACCGATCAGGCGCAGTTGATTATCGACAAGGCGGTTCAGTTGTTTGGTGGCGACGGGGTGCGTTCTGGGATGGCGGTTGAATCTCTGTACCGAGAAATCCGTGCTTTGCGCATCTACGAGGGCGCCTCGGACGTTCAAAAAGTAATCATTGCACGTCAGACGATGGCCGCGCACATGGAGGGAAGGTGATGCTTGGACCGTCTGCACATATCGACACGTTCAGCCGCGATAACCTGCCCCCCCAGGATCAGTGGCCCGACTTCCTGTTGGTGGGTTTTGCATATTCCGATCATGTGAATGCAGCATATGAGCTGACCGATGCCATGGTTGCCAAGGGCTTTGGTGATCATACCGCTTTGATCGGCAATGGTCGGCAACGAACTTATAAAGAGCTCAGCGACTGGACCAACAGGCTGGCACATGTATTGGTCGATGACTTGGGGGTCGAGCCGGGAAACCGGGTGCTGATCCGATCGGCTAACAATCCGGCAATGGTTGCGTGCTGGCTTGCCGCAACCAAGGTGGGTGCGGTCGTCGTCAATACTATGCCGATGTTGCGCGCTGCAGAACTGACGAAAACTGTCAATAAGGCGGAAATCCAGTTTGCATTATGTGATACCCGGCTGATCGACGAAATGCAGTCCTGCGCCAGTGATAGCCGATTCCTGCAGCGGGTCGTCGGGTTCGACGGAACTTCAAACCACGATGCCGAGCTTGATCGTCTAGCACTTGAAAAGCCGGTACAGTTCGATTGCGTTAAAACCGGGCGCGACGACGTGGCCTTGTTGGGTTTCACCTCCGGCTCGACAGGTGAGCCCAAGGCCACCATGCATTTTCACAGAGATATTCTGATCATTGCCGACAGCTATGCGCGTGAGGTGTTGCAGGTCGTTCCAGAGGACGTTTTTGTTGGTTCTCCACCTTTGGCCTTCACATTCGGGTTGGGTGGTTTGGCGGTGTTTCCGTTGCGGTTCGGCGCGACTGCAACCCTGTTAGAACAAGCCTCGCCTGCGGGCATGATCGAGATAATCGAAAAATACAAAGCGACTGTCTGTTTCACTGCGCCAACCGCCTATCGGGTCATGCTGCAGGCGATGGATGACGGTGTTGATCTGTCTAGTCTGCGTGCGGCTGTGTCGGCTGGCGAGACCTTGCCGCAGCCAATCTATGACGAGTGGATTTCCAAGACAGGCAAACCAATGCTCGACGGGATCGGCGCGACCGAGATGTTGCACATCTTTATTTCAAACCGGTTTGACGATCACCGCCCAGCCAGTACCGGCAGGCCGGTTACCGGATATGAGGCCAAAGTACTAAACCCAGACGGTACTGAAGCTGCAGTTGGGGTTATCGGACGCCTAGCTGTTCGTGGTCCGACAGGGTGCCGGTATCTGAATGATAAGCGGCAGGCGGGTTATGTAACAGATGGGTGGAATATCACTGGTGACAGCTTTTATCGGGACGCAGAGGGGTATTTTCATTTTTCTGCGCGCAATGACGACATGATTATCTCGGCCGGATACAACATAGCCGGACCCGAAGTCGAAGCCGCACTTCTGGCGCATGAGGTCGTTGCGGAATGCGCGGTGATCGGCGTCCCAGATACTGAAAGGGGTCATATTGTCCAAGCACATATTGTTCTGGCTTCAGGCACGGCTGATGACGCTATGCGCGAAGCCCTTCAGGCTCATGTGAAATCTATGATTGCTCCGTATAAATACCCGCGCTCGATCCGGTTCTGCGATGGTTTGCCCAAAACCGCGACCGGAAAAATCCAGCGTTTCCGCCTGAAATCATGATCAATGTATGTAGAATATAGCGGGAAGAAAGAATGTAAGAAAAAGACCGAATTGCCAAAGGCATAGACCGAACGTTGAGAATAATGACATAAATCGCGTTCATAGGGCCAACGAAGGGAGAAGACGATGAAGAGACTATTGGCGGCTGCAGCGATCACCGCGCTGTGCGCGACGGGTGTTACAGCGGAAGTTAAGGTGGGGATGATCACAACGCTTTCAGGCGGCGGGGCCGGTTTGGGCATCGACGTACGGGATGGGTTCATGCTTGCGATTGCTCAATCGGGGCGGGATGATATCGAGGTGGTGATCGAAGACGACCAGCGCAAACCGGATATCGCGGTACAGCTGTCAGACAAGATGATCCAATCCGAACGTGTAGATGTGATGACCGGTATCATCTGGTCAAACCTGGCGATGGCGGTTGTGCCAGCAGCCGTGAACCAGGACGTTTTCTATCTGTCACCCAATGCGGGCCCGTCACCTCTGGCGGGGAAGGGCTGTCACCAGAACTATTTCAACGTCGCCTGGCAGAACGACAACCTGCACGAGGCCGCGGGCGCATACGCCAATGGTGCGGGTTACAAGAGCAGCTTCATACTTGCTCCGAATTACCCGGCGGGTGTCGACGCGCTGACTGGCTATAAACGCTTTTTCGAAGGTGATCTGGCCGGTGAGATCTATACCGAGCTTGGCCAGACCGATTATGCAGCTGAAATCGCGCAAATCCGCGCAAGCGATGCGGATAGCGTCTTTTTCTTCCTGCCCGGCGGGATGGGGATTTCGTTTCTGAAGCAATATGCCGACAGCGGGATCGATCTTCCAGTTGTTGGCCCAGCCTTCAGCTTTGATCAGGGCATTCTGCAGGCGGTAGGCGATGCAGCTCTGGGCGTGGTGAACACTTCGCAGTGGAACAAGGATATCGACAACCCGACCAACGCTGCTTTTGTTGAAAGCTTTCAGGCAGAATACGGACGTCTGCCCTCGCTTTACGCCAGTCAGGGATTCGATACCGCCAACCTGTTGCTTGCCGCGCTTAACAAGGCTGACCCGTCAGATGCGGATGCCTTCCGCGAAGCGCTGAGGGCGGCGGACTTCAACAGCACACGAGGGGATTTCAGCTTTGGCCCGAACCATCATCCGGTTCAGACCATCTATGCGCGCGAAGTGATCAAAGAAGGTGATGTATTTACCAATAAGATCCTTGGCGTAGCTCTTGAAAACCACTCTGATGCCTACGCCGCCGAGTGCAAAATGTAACTGAATTTCTGCCTGCCCCTAAAAGTGGGGCGGGCAGATCACCGGAGTTTCCATGTCCTCGATCCTGATTATCGAGCAGATCCTGAACGGGCTGCAGTTCGGCGTCATGTTGTTTTTGATGGCTGCTGGCCTGACGCTGATCTTCGGGGTGATGGGCCTGATCAACCTGGCCCATGGCTCTTTGTACATGGTGGGTGCATTTGCCGCTGCAGCAGTTGCAGGGGCGACCGGGTCATTTCTGCTTGCTCTGATTGCTGCTCTGGCTGCGGCCGCACTGGCAGGGGTGATCGTAGAAATGCTCGTTATCCGGCGGCTTTATC
Source organism: Ruegeria sp. CDSA020 (assembly GCF_059612345.1). Lineage (NCBI taxonomy): Bacteria > Pseudomonadati > Pseudomonadota > Alphaproteobacteria > Rhodobacterales > Roseobacteraceae > Ruegeria > Ruegeria sp. CDSA020. The sequence goes on along the minus strand of NZ_JBXWQK010000002.1, from coordinate 209,629 downwards.
AGGCACCACATTTGGATCAGGTTCTGGCCACCTTTGCACTGATCCTGATCTTTTCCGAAGGGACAAGGTGGGTCTTTGGGTCTTTCCCATTGTTCTTGGATATTCCAGCGGCACTTTCGGGTCCGATCACGCTGCAGGGCGGGATCGAATATCCCCTCTATCGCCTAACCCTGATCGGGATTGGTCTTGCTGTTGCAGTGGGTTTGTGGGCCCTGATCGAACGCACGCGTTTGGGTGTGCAGATACGGGCCGGTAAGAACGACCGGGAAATGATTGCCGCACTGGGCGTCGACATCTCGAAACTTTACACGTTGGTCTTTGCATTAGGTGCGGCGCTGGCGGGGCTTGCCGGTGCTTTGGTTGGGGCAATTCAGTCGGTACAGGTGGGCATGGGTGAACCTGTTCTGATCCTGGCCTTCGTGGTTATCGTAATCGGTGGCATAGGCTCGGTTCGGGGGGCGTTCATCGGGGCGCTGTTGGTTGGGCTGACCGACACGCTGGGCGGGGTTTTTCTGCCCGAACTGTTCAAACTGTTCATGGAACCGGGAGCGGCTCAGAAAAGCGGCTCGGCTCTGGCATCAATGGGAATCTATGTCCTGATGGGACTGGTCCTGATCTGGCGCCCAACAGGTCTGTTCGGAGCCCGCGCATGAGAATGAATGAAAGATACATCAATGGCCTGATGATCGCCGGCCTGCTGGCGCTGCCCCTTTGGGCGCTGGCCGCGGACCAGCCCTTCACAATCACGCTTGTGACGCGGGCGGTGATCTTGGCGCTTGCAGCGGTTGGTCTGAATGTCATTCTGGGAATTGGGGGGTTGGTCAGCTTTGGCCATGCTGTTTTCTTCGGGATCGGCGGCTATGCGATGGGCATTCTGACCTATCACGCGCAGACCTACACTGCACTGGATCTGGGCTTGATTTCTATCGAAGGCAGTAAATCCATGCCCGTGATCTGGATAGTTGCGATGCTTACTTCGGGCATTGCTGCCTTTTTCGTCGGTCTTCTGTCCCTAAGAACGTCAGGCGTTTATTTCATCATGATTACGCTGGCCTTCGGACAGATGTTTTACTACTTCGCGATTTCTTGGGCGCAATACGGGGGCGAAGACGGATTATCCATCTATGTTCGCAACGGTTTTCCCGGCCTCAACACATTGGATCCGATCCAGTTTTACGGCATCTGTTTCGCGCTGCTATGTCTCGTCCTGTTCCTGTTTGCGCGGATGCAAGCCGCGCCATTCGGGCTGGCTCTTAATGCGACGCGGCAATCTACGGCGCGGGTCGAGACCGTGGGATTGAACCCCATGCGGCTGAAACTTCTGGCCTTTGTTCTGTCCGGCGCTGTCACTGGTCTGGCCGGGGCGCTGTTTGCCGATCTCAACCGGTTCGTTTCGCCGTCTATGTTCAGTTGGCAGCTTTCGGGCGAATTGATTGTGCTGATAATCATCGGAGGTGTCGGACGCCTGATGGGTCCGGTAATTGGGGCTTGCGTGTTTGTCGCGCTCGAGCATTTTCTGGGTGAACTAACCGATTTCTGGCATGTATATTTGGGTATTGTTCTGCTGTGCATCGTTCTGTTTGGTCGCGGTGGCCTGATTGGGCTGCTAACCGGGAAAGAGGGGGCACATGTCTGATCCCGTCCTTGCCACCGAGAGTCTGAACAAAAGCTTTGGTGCGTTAAAGGCAACGGATAACGTCTCGATTGATCTCAGGCCGGGAGAGATCCACGCCATCATTGGTCCGAATGGAGCGGGAAAATCCACGTTGATCCAGCAGATTTGCGGAGGTTTGCAACCGGATTCGGGGCGTGTTTTGCTGTGCGGACAGGATGTGTCGGACCTTGGCACGCAAAAGCGGGCAAGGGCAGGGATGGGGCGGACGTTCCAGATATCGGAACTGTGCATGGAAGATACGGTTCTGGAAAACGTCGTGTTGAGCGCCATGGGTGCGGAAAACCTCGTATGGCGGTTCTGGAAACCTGCCTTGAAACGGCCAGAGCTGCTCGAAAGGGCCGAGGCTGCGCTGGAAAGGGTGGGCCTGGGCGATGAACGCGAAACGCGTTGCGCAAATCTCAGCCATGGTCAACGCCGCCAGCTTGAAGTCGCCGTGGCTTTGACTTTGTCACCTAGGGTCTTTGTCATGGATGAACCGATGGCCGGGCTTGGCGCTGGAGGGTCCAAACGGTTGACCGGGTTTCTTGACGGTCTGCGGGAAGAGGCGCCCATCTTGCTTGTTGAACATGATATGGACGCCGTTTTTGCGCTGGCTGATCGGATCAGCGTATTGGTCTATGGCAAGGTGATTGCAACCGGGACGGCAGATGAAATCCGCGCAAGCCGTGAGGTGCGCGATGCCTATCTGGGGGATGAGGCATGACTTTGTTGCGGGTAGAAAACCTGACCGCGACATACGGCGTCAGTCAGGCTTTATTTGGTGTCGATCTTTCTCTGGCGCAGGGCGAGGTTACAGCCCTTATGGGGCGCAATGGGATGGGCAAGACCACGACTGTCAAAGCCATTTGCCGGATGATCCGGTCCGAGGGCACCCTGTCGCTGAACAATCAGAATCTGCACGCTTTGCCCAGCTATAAGGTCGCGCGTCTTGGTGTCGGGCTGGTACCCGAGGGGCGCCGGTGCTTTGCCGACCTGACGGTGCGCGAGAATCTGATCGCCGCTGCCAGACCCGGTGACTGGACATTGCAGAAGGTGGCTGAACTGTTCCCACGGCTAGAGGAACGTCAGGGCCAAAGGGCAGCCTCACTATCCGGCGGAGAACAACAGATGCTGGCTATTGGGCGCGCCCTGATGACAAATCCCCAGCTCTTGATCCTCGATGAAGCAACCGAAGGGCTGGCTCCGATCGTGCGACAGGAAATCTGGTCGGTCTTGCATCGCCTGAAACAGGAAACCAATGTTTCGATCCTGTTGATCGACAAGTCTCTGAAAGAGTTGGCGCTGGTGTCTGACCGCGCGGTCATTCTTGAGCGCGGTAAAACAGTCTGGTCTGGCGCGATGGTGGATCTCGGTCATGACATCACAGAAAAATATGTGGGGGTCTGATGACTTTTGAATTCCACCAAAAGGTTCTGTTCAAACATTGCGACCCGGCGGGGATTGTCTTTTTCCCGCGCTATTTCGAGATGATCAATGATTGCGTTGAGACCTATTTCGATCAAGTGCTATGCAAACCGTTTGAAGAGATTCATCCTGTTGGCGCAGTGCCTACCGCACAGATACAAACCCGATTTTCAGCGCCCAGCCGTCACGGTGACCATTTGATATTCCGGATGAAGATCACAAAGATCGGACGCAGTTCAGCCGAATACTCGGTCGTAGCCAGTTGTGCGCAAGAGGAGCGACTGACAAGCGTAGCAACGCTTGTTCATGTAGATTCAAAGGGCGGTCCAACGGCCTGGCCCGCAGACATCCGTAAAAAACTCGAGGCATTCAGGGACGACGCGCTATGAGCCACAAGACAATTCACCCCGACGGCTGGTTGCCTGCCAAAGGATATGCCAATGGCGTTTTGACCAAAGATGGAACGTTACATATCGGCGGGCAAATAGGATGGGACGCGAATAAGAAATTTGTCAGCGGCGGGTTCATCGGACAGATGAAACAGGCGCTGCAGAATATCGTTGATATTGTCGAGGCCGCTGGTGGCTCGGCCCGCGATGTGACCCGCCTGACCTGGTTCGTAACTGACAAACGCGAATATCTGTCTCTGCAAGCCGAAGTTGGGGCGGCCTATCGTGAGGTTTTCGGCAGGCATTTTCCTGCGATGTCAATGATCATCGTGGCGGGTTTGGTCGAAGACGAGGCCTTGTTGGAAATTGAAGCGACAGCACATTTATCCTGAAGGCAAGCGACATTGAAACCGACCCAGCGGAATGAACATGAGCGATTTTCACCATAGGAGGTGAGAATTCTGCCAAACCTCTTTTCTGAAATCACAGGGCCGCCGAAGCGGGTTGCAGCGGCCTGAACCGCGCTGGATTTTTTACTCGTACCAGAGTTAAAAGGCCAACGTGCAGGGCGTAACCAAGTCATTTGGGCGACCGATTGAATGGTGAAGGGAGACAAAGACAAACTTCCGCCGCTATTTCGTCAGATCAATCACAAATTCATATTTCAAACAGATCCTCAACAAAACATGAGGGTCGACGCAGTGAATAGAGTCACAAGGCATCTAAGTCTCGAAAGACGGCGGTTGTCGCTGATTGCGGCTCTGGCTTTTGCCTCAGGTTTCACTCTTTACTCACATATAGAGGCAACGCGTTTCGGATTGCCCGTCCCGGTTGTTATCGGCCTGATCTATATGGCTGTCATTGTATGCGCGACGGCTCTATCCACCTATTTCCTTCCAGGCTTGCGCCGCGTCACGGATACGGTGGCGATGACGCGTCTGGCATTTGCTCTTTGGGTGGCCGGAACCCAAAGCCATGAGATCGCAGCCTCGCCCACAATCAGCGCCGCCGTTGTGGTAGGGGGCGCGATCTTCGTGTTGCAAACGGGTTCAGTGGTTCAAAAGCTGGCTGGTAATCGACCGGATTTCGGCTTTGTCCCTTACATCGTTGGAAACACGCGCCTGTTTCTGGACTGGTTGGATAACGCAGGCGAATATCAGGGTGCCCCGGTCCAGCCGGTATTTGCCGGAAAGACGCCTCGAACGGTGGTCTGATGGCAAAACTCTGGTTTATTTGGTCAGCGTTGCACAGGCCGTCTGGGCCCATCTAAGGGCCAGAGGCGAAAGATGCGGCCCGACCTGTCTGAGAACCTTGGCATGATAGTCATTGATCCAGTCAATTTCTGACTGGTTCAGCATATCTGGCATCAACATATCCGTCTGGATCGGGATCCAGGTCATGTTCGAGAACTCCAGAAATCCGTCATCTGCCTCGACAATTTCGAACAGGTTTTCGATGCGAATGCCGAACCTGCCGGCCTCGTAATATCCCGGCTCGATCGACATAACCATGCCAGGCATCAGGTCGACCGGGTTGTAAGGTTTGCCAATGCGCTGCGGATGTTCATGGACAGACAACCGGTGGCCAATTCCATGACCCGTACCGTGGTCATAATCCAATCCCAGATCCCACAGCGGGCGGCGACAGATTGCATCAATGTGATGGCCCTGTGTGCCTGCAGGAAAGCGCAGCGTGGCCAGAGCGTGAAAGGCCTTGAACACTGCGGTATAGGCCCGGTCATATCCATCAGGCCGCTGAGGCCCGAACGAAAAGCTGCGCGTGGCATCCGTTGTGCCGGTGTCGTACTGCCCCCCGGAATCCAGCAGGTATGTGCCCCGCGGTTGGATCGGAACGGTATTGTCGGCCTCGGTCGCGTAATGGCACATCGCGGCATTGCCATCGGCGGCCGAGATTGTGTTGAAGCTTTCGTGGATGAACCCATCCTGAGCGCGGCGGAAGGCCAATACCCGCTGTTCTGCTTCACGCTCGGTCACCGGTTCAGCCTGTTTCTGTACCTGAGCCGCCAGCCAGGCGCAGAATTCGGTCCAGGCGATCCCGTCCCGGATATGGCAAGCGCGCAACCCTTCCAGTTCCGTTGTATTCTTGCGGGCTTTGGTTTTGCTTAACAATCCGTTGACCGGCACGCCCTTCGCTCCGATACGCTCCAGCACTTGTTTGACCGCCGTCGGCGAAAAATCGGGGTCGAAAATCACAGCCTGGCCGGGCGCTGTGAGATCACTGAGTGTAGACAGAAAACCATCCGGCGCCTGAACCGAAACATTTTCCGGCATGTGGTCAGTGACATCGGCATCCAGTTTTTGATCAGACACGAACCAGTGCACTTGGCCCGAGCTTTGCAACAGAAGGAAAGAGTTGGGAACAGGGTTGAAAGCCACGTCTGAGCCACGCACATTAAGCAGCCAGGCGATGTTGTCGGGCTGAGTTTCCACCAGCAAGCCGGCCTCTCGGCGTGTTAGCTCAGTGGCCAGATCCGAGATCTTTTCACCCGCCGCCCGGCCCGAAAACTGAAGTGGAAATGGCTCGATCTGTCCTTGGGGGGCAGCGGGTTGGTCGGTCCAGATTGCATCGACCGGATTTGAAGCTGTCGCTACCATCGCGGCACCGCTGCCTTCCAGCCCGTGCTCAAATCGGTCAAACCAGACCGGCGGTAGGTGCATAGAGTCAAAGCCGATTTTCCATCCTTTCTGTGCAACGGCGGCCAGCCAGTATTCGGGCGGCTCGTTAAACAGATGATGGTGCGAGAAAACAGCCTCGGCACACTGGTTTGCAGCCTGCACCACATAGCGGCCATCGACAAATAAAGCGACAGTTTCGGGTGTGACGATGGCCATGCCTGCCGAGCCGCTGAAGCCAGTTACAAAGGCGAGGCGTTCATCATGAGGGGCAACATATTCGCCCTGATGTGCGTCGTAGCGGGGCACGATAAAGGCATCCAGACCTTGTGCTTTAAGCTCTGCGCGCAAGGCCGAAACAATCGCGGATCGGTCGGTTCCGGGGGCATCAAGCATCGGCATTTATCTCTTCAACATGGTGACAGGCGACCTCGCCACGATTTTCAAAAGGCAGCAGGGCAGGCACTTTGGCTTTGCATATGTTGCTGGCGTGAGGGCACCGGACATGGAATGGGCACCCTGAGGGCATGTTCAGCGGTGAAGGCAGCTCTCCCTCAAGCCGCTTGACGGTGCCCCGGTTGTCGGGGTTCAGCGAAGGGGCGGCTGAAAGCAGAGCTTGGCTGTAAGGGTGGGAGGGGGCGGAAAACAAGGTTTCGCTGTCGCCGATTTCAACAATCCGCCCAAGGTAGATTACCGCGACCCGGTTTGAAACATGACGGACAAGCCGCAGGTCATGGGCCACAAACAGGATTGTCAGATCAAGTTCCCGCTGCAGGTCCAGCAACAGGTTTACCACCTGCGCCTGAACCGAAACATCTAGTGCCGAGACCAGTTCGTCCGCAATCAGAACTTCGGGTTCGACCGCCAATGCGCGCGCAATGGCGATCCGCTGACGCTGACCTCCGGAGAATTCGTGCGGCAGCTTGTCTTGCGCGTCCTTCGGAAGGCGGACCAGATCAAGCAACTCGGCCACACGGTCGGGAATTTCTGCTTCTGGGCACATGTTGTGAACGCTCAGGGCTTCGGCCAGAATTTGCCCCGTCGTCATCCGGGGATTGAGCGATGAATAGGGGTCCTGGAACATCATCTGAACCCGGCGGTTATAGGTGCGGTCAGCTTTGATTTCGCCGTCGAATATGTCCTGACCTTCAAAGTGGATTGAACCGTCGCTGGGCTTATGAAGGCGCACGATACACCGGGCTAGTGTGGACTTTCCACACCCGGACTCTCCGACGACACCCAGAGTTTCGCCGCGGGTCAGATCTAGGCTGACACCATTCAGCGCCCGTACTTCGCGACCAGGACGCCGCGAAATGACATCGCCGATGCTGCGGCCCATTGGGAACCGCAGATGCAGGTCGCGGATTTGCATCAGGGCAGTCATGCGGCGTTCCCTTGGGTTTTGGTTATCGGGTTGAAACAGGCGACCTGTCTTTGATCGGTGATCAGGGTCATCGCTGGGCGCTCTTGCGCGCAGGCGTCTATGCATGCGGCACAGCGCGGTGCAAACGCGCATCCGGCAGGCAGGGCATCCAGTGCGGGCGGCACTCCGGGAACAGAATATAGCGGCGTGCGAGGAGCGATGTTTTCGGGCACAGACCGCATCAGACCCACAGTGTAGGGGTGATGCGGTGCCCGCAGCACATCGCGGACCGGCCCTTGTTCGACGATCCGCCCCGCATACATAACGGCCACGTTGTCGCAAGTCTGGGCAACCACGCCAAGATCATGGGTGACCAGCACAACCCCCATATCCATATCCTGCGCCAGTCGCAGGATCAGATCGAGGATCTGGGCCTGAATGGTCACGTCCAGAGCTGTGGTGGGTTCATCCGCCAGCAACAGTTTGGGTTCTGCGGCAAGCGCTATTGCGATCATGACCCGCTGGCGCATTCCGCCGGAAAATTGGTGAGGATAATCCTTCAAGCGTTGCGCTGCCGAGGGAATGCCGACAAGGTCCAGCATTTCGATTGCCCGATCCAAGCGCGCGGCGCGGGGCAGGTCGGTATGGGCACGCAGGGTCTCTTCCAGTTGCAGTCCGACAGTCAGCAGAGGGTTCAGCGAAGTCATAGGTTCCTGAAAAATCATCGCGATTTCGCGACCCTGAAACCGACGAAGAGCCCTGTCTGACATGGATATCAGATCGCGTCCATTCCAGCGCACCTGGCCGGTCACGTCGCCATAGCGGCGCGCCAGCCCCATGATCGAGCGCAACGTGACGCTCTTGCCCGACCCGCTTTCGCCGACCAGCCCCAAAACTTCACCCCGGTTCACGCCGAAACTGACATCGCGCAGCGCAGGCAGCGCGCGACCGTTCTTGTGAAAGGTTGTGCTTAGCCCGGTTACTTCTAGAAGTTTCGTTTGATCCTGCATCGCTATCCCCGCGGTCTCAGCAGATCGGCAAGCCCATCGCCCAAAAGCGAAAAGCCAAGGCCGGTCAGAACGATGGCGATGCCGGGCATCAGGCTCAGCCACCAGGCGGTCGAGATAAAGTTGCGCCCTTCGGCGATCAGCACGCCCCATTCGGCCTGCGGTGGTTGCGCCCCCAACCCCAGATAGCCAAGGGATGACCCCAGCAAGATCACCAGCGCCATGTCAGTCATCCAATAGACAATAACCGGTGTTATCGCGTTTGGCAGCAGGTGGCGGAAGATGATGCGGCTGTCGGAATATCCCATCACCACCCCGGCCGCGGCATAGTCATTCCCCATTTGAGCGATTACCTCGGCCCGCATCAGGCGCGCATAATAGACCCAGTAAACAACTGAAATCGCGATATACATGTTGATCAGGCCCGGCCCTAGAACCGCAACCACGGCAATGACAAGAACCAGGAAAGGAAAGGTGATTACAGCGTCAACGATGCGGCCAAAGATCATGTCCGCGATGCCGCGATAATACCCGACCAGCGCGCCAACAGTTATACCAGTGACCAATGCGAATACAGTCCCGAAAATTGCCATCTGCATGTTGACCTGATAGGCCCAGATGACGCGGGATAGGCTGTCGCGCCCTAACAGATCTGTGCCGAACGGATGTGCCCAGGATGGTGGTTGGCGCAGGGCCAGATAGTCGATTGCGCTTGGGTCATAGGGCGCGAATACGCCGGGAAACAGGGCAAGCAGCACCGAAAACCCGATGATGATGCACCCGGCCACGAACCCAGGTTTGCGCAAGGCCCGCTGCATGAAGGTGGGGCGCTGCGAGGTGCTGTTGAAGGTCGCGTCACTCATTGCAGGCGCATCCTTGGGTCAAGGCGACTCTGAAACAGGTCGGTCATCAGGAAAACCACGGAAACCAGAACAGCAAATGTCAGGGTCAGCCCCTGAATCAGGGGGTAGTCGCGGGCAAAGATAGCCTCGAGCATCAGGCGCCCCATTCCGGGCACGGCGAATACGGTTTCGGTGACCAATGTCCCGCTCATCAGATTGCCGATGGACAGGCCCAGCAGGGTTACCGTCGAAATCAGCGCATTGCGCAGGACGTGGCGACCCAGAACCAAACGAGGCGGCAGGCCTTTGGCACGCGCGAACTGGACATATTCGGCGTCCAGAACCTCGATAATCGCGCTGCGCAGGTTCCGCATGATGATGGCCGAGGTGTAAAGCGCTACGGTCACTGAAGGCAGGAACAGGTGATAGAGCCGTTCGGTAAAGGTGTCGCCATATCCTCCGACCGGAAACAGGCGCAGCTGTGCTGCCAGAAAGGTCAACAGTACGAGGCCAATATAGAACACCGGCATCGACAGCCCGATCTGAAAGACAGTGCGGATCACAGCATCAGGCCAGCGCCCCCGGTTGAGCGCGGCAACAAAGGCCAGCGGACCGGCAATCAGCAGCGACAAAATCACCGAATACACGGTCAGGAAGACAGTGATAGGAAGCCGGTCAGAAATCACATTGATCACATCCGAGCGCATCAGGATGGACCGACCCAGATCGCCCTGCACGGTGTTGGTCAGGAACAGCCAGAATTGCACCAGCATAGGTTCGGTCAACCCAAGCCGTTCACGGATGGCCTGGATGTCGGCGTCCGAGGCACGATCACCGGCCATCGCAATGGCAGGGTCCCCCGGTAGCAATCGAACAAGAAGAAAAATAATGATCATGACCAGGAAAAAGGTCGGGATCATCATCAGGAGTCGTTTGAAGATATAGGACAGGCTGGACAAAGCGAGCTCCGCAAATTTGTCCCGCCGCCTGAAAGCGGCGGGACCAGGGGTCTTACCTTAGCGGCTGACGGTTGCTTGATCGAAGATATTGTTGCCCAGAGGGGTCTGGACATAGCCTTCGACAGCCGAGCCAACAGCAACGGCAAAGGGCGTCTCATACATGAACAGCAGGGGGGCTGCCTCGGCATAGAGCTCTTGCATTCGGGCGAATTTCGCTTTGCGCGCCTCGGCGTCCATTTCACCGGCGGCTTCGTCGAACAGGGTGTTAAACTCGGCGTTTTCCCAGCCGGTTCCTACTGCCTTGGCCGTGGGTGTGTGGCCCAGCCAGCCCACCACCTGGCTGGGATCATTTACATCGTTGACCCAGCCATAGGTGTGAATGTCAAACTCACCTGATCGGTTCTTTGCGCCGCGTGTTGCGCCGTCCACTTGCTCGACCACAAGATCGACGCCCAGAGGAGCCCACATCTGCTGAAGCGCCGCAAAGATGGTTGCATCGTCCGCAGAACCTGCCAGCGTGGTAAAGGTGATTTCGGTTCCATCGGCAAACCCGGCCTCAGCCAACAATGCCTTGGCCTTGTCCACGTCATAGCCATAGAGCGGGGTCATGTCGGCGGCATATTGGGTAGCCTTGGCCATCAAAGGCGAGCTCATCGGTTGACCCGCGCCATGCAGTACCAGCCCGATCAACGCTTCTTTGTTGGTGCCATAGTTCAGCGCCTGCCGGACGCGGGCGTCGGCCAGTGGGTTTGCAGAACCATCGGCTCGGTTATCGCGCGTATTGATTGGCGAATAGATGATCCGCGTCGACGGATAGAGGTTCATGTTGATGTTGGAATCCTGCTCCAGCTCGGCCACACGGCTGAACGGGATGAATTCTGCGGCATCAACTTCTCCGGCCTGCAAACTCAGGATGCGGGTTGCGTCATCCGGGATGATCTCAAAATGTACGGCATCCAGATACGGCAGAGCTTTGTCGTCTGCGCCCATGCGCCAATAGTTTTCATTGGCGCAGAAATCCATCGATGCACCTTGTTCAAAGCCACACAGATAGAAGGGGCCAGAGCCTACTCCGGCGGCTGTGGCGGCAAATATCGCAGCGGATTTTTCCTGATCTGTTGCACCTTCTGCGGCCTCAAAGGCCGCTTTGGACACGATTGCCGTGTTGAATGTGGCCAGCATGGACAGGATGGTTGGATCCGGGCTGCCAAGGGCAACCGTGATCGCGTTTCCATCTGCGGTAACCGCGTCGATCGAACCCAGCAAGCCAGCCCAGGGGCTCAGGTCGGGATTGCGCGCTCGGTCGAGGGAAAAGACTACATCGTCACCTGACATGGGCGTACCGTTTGCGAATTTGATCCCCTCGCGCAGGGTCAGCGAAACCGTTTTACCATCGTCAGAGACTGTATAGGTCTCAGCAAGGCCGGGTTCGACGGAATTGCCGTCGGCACTGCTGCGCAGCAGGGTGTCGAACAGGCTGCCGACCATCCAGATATCAGGGTTGCGATCCGCATAGATCGGATCAATCAGGCGCGACCCGTCATAGCGTGCAAAGTTGAGTGTGCCGCCTCTTTCCTGTGCCAAAGCAGGCATGGCCAGGGTGGCGGCAACGGTTAGTCCCAAAACCGTCTTCAATTTCATAATTAGTCCTCCCGCAGAATGAATTCATGCTCGGGGCGACCATACCCGATTCTTAACAATACTAAAGCTTTTTTTAGTAGTGTGTGAAAAATGGCCAAATGTATTTAGGCTGACCTCTGTTCGGTTGGTCAATTTAACTTGTCACAAAGCCGGAATCATTGATCGGAGAGGTTGTTACCCAAAGCTCTACGGCTTCTACGTCCCCCAATACGACCGAGAAATGACGGGTAGATGTGTCGTGGTGAACGACGTCACCTGGCGACAAAATGAAAACCTTGTCACCAAGGTGATATTCAAGCCGTCCCGAGATCAGATAGCAAAACGCCTCGCCCTCATGCCGCATCTTTTCGGAAACGTGCCCCGGGGGGCGATGAACGATCTGTGGGTTGAACAATGCACCGGCAAAACCAGGGCCCAGCTTCTCATAAAACCTGCCCCGCATACCCAGGGAATATGTCTGGCGGTTGTCCTTTGCCACATATTCGCTGAACACCTCGGGTACGCTGAGCAGCTTTTCGATGCTGGTTTGAAGTGCCGCGGCAATCGCCATCAGCGAGGTCAGCGAGGGTGAGCTCAGGCCGCGCTCGACCTGAGACAGAAAGCCCGTTGTCAGATCAGAGGTCTGTGCGACCTTGTCCAAAGTCAGGCCCATCGCCTTGCGCCGCCTGCGAATTGCCTGCCCCAGCTCGGTCGGCGTGCCCTTCGGCTTTGATTTGTCGCGCGCGTTTGCTGCGTTCATTCCCTGTCTCCCGGAATCGTGGGTTGCCGCGCATTCAACCGGATCGCAGAGGAAATATCAAAATTTTTTTTAGCAGAGGTAAATATTTTTGGGAAGATCCGGGTGTAAACCTTCAAACCCCTCAATTTTTCCAACGGCTTAGTATCTAGCGAAACAGAATCAGAGTTTGATTGAGTGACGCCGATCCGCCGAGATCATGTCGCGGATGTTCTGGACGATTTGTTCCGCATGGGCGCTCGCCAATCGGTCGGCCTCGGTGATGTCCTGGGCCGCTATAGCTGCGATTATGTCGTCATGTTCCAGGGAATACCGATCCGGTAACCGATCCCCAAAGGACGAATAATAGGGCCGCATGATCCGTTGCCCTTCGTTCAGCAATCTGCGCGTCAGGCTTTCGTAATATGGGTTGCGCCCTGCTTTGGCGATTGCATTATGAAGCTCTGCGTTTTTTGCGATCATGGTCAGAACGTCATTTCTGGCAGCCGCATCCGAAAATTCCTGTTGCCGTATGCGAATGTCGCTCAGATCCTGGTCCGTTCGGTATTCGGCGGCCAGCCGGGTTGTAACGCGATACATCAGGGTCATCGCATCAAAGAATGTGTGAAGATTCAAAAAGTCTATGGGCGCCACTATGCTCGCGCGGTTCGGCAGTGTCGCCACCAACCCTTCCGATGTCAGCCTGACAAGGGCTTCGCGGATCGGGGTGCGCGACATCGAGAACCGCTCGCTCAGCTTGGCCTCGTCTATGGCGCTGCCGGGCGCAAGGGCGAGGTCGATGATTTCGTCCCGCAGGGTTTCATAGACGAACTGAACGCCTGATCCACGTTTGCGGCCGGCTTCGACCGGCTTTCGTTTTTCCATGTCAGAGCATTCCTTAGCCGCTGGATCGCGGTCCATCTGCGTTCGCACATCAATTTTGCCACACGTACCGGTGCTAAGTCGAGTGTTAATCCCAGCCAAAAACCAGTTGTTTTTCACGTATTTTAGGGCCTTATTCCTTCTTGTCGAAAATTTGTCGACAAATAAAATATTTAAAGTAGACTGACGGCAAGATTACACGAATCCCTAACCCGGTGGGGCATTCCCCCGGCCCGGCAATAAAATACGGAGACCCAAATCGTGAACCCGAATGTCTTTTCCGGATGCATCCCGGCCCTGATGACGCCCTGTCGCGCGGATCGCAGTCCTGACTTTGAGGCGCTTGTGCGTAAAGGTCATGAGCTGATCGAGACGGGCATGTCCGCGGTTGTCTATTGTGGCTCGATGGGTGATTGGCCCCTTTTGACCGATGCGCAGCGTATGCAGGGCGTCGAGGCGTTGGTCGGGGCTGGTATCCCGGTGATCGTGGGAACAGGCGCGATCAATTCGGCCTTGGCAATCCAGCATGCCGCACACGCGCAGAAAGTGGGCGCCAGCGGCTTGATGGTCATTCCCCGTGTACTGTCACGCGGCGCGTCCATGACTGCGCAGCGGCACCACTTCAAAGGCATTCTGGCCGCGGCACCGGATCTTCCCGCAGTGATCTACAACAGCCCTTATTACGGATTTACCACCCGTGCGGACCTGTTCTTTGATCTGCGCAAGGATCACCCGAACCTGATCGGATACAAGGAATTCGGCGGCGCCGAAGATCTGCGCTATGCGTCCGAAAACATCACCAGCGGTGATGGCAATGTTTCCCTGATGGTCGGCGTGGATACCGCGGTGTTCCACGGGATCGTGAATTGTGGCGCTACCGGCGCCATCACTGGGATCGGGAATGTGCTGCCCGATGAGATTCTGCATCTGGTGGATTTGTGTCAGGCGGCGGCCAAGGGCGATGCCAACGCGCGTGCCCGAGCGTTGGAGCTTGAGGCGGCTTTGGGCGTTTTGTCGTCCTTCGACGAAGGCACCGATCTTGTGCTCTACTACAAACACTTAATGGTTATGACGGGTCATCCCGAATACACGCATCATTTCAACGAAACAGATGCCCTTACTGACAGCCAGCGCGGCTATGTTGAACAACAGTTCAGACTGTTCCGTACCTGGTACGAGAACTGGAGCAGTCAGGCCGGTTCTTCGGCGCAAAATGCAGCGTGAGGATTGGGTATGTCGTTGAATAATGGATATGTTTTTCGCGGTCAGCACTTGATTGGCGGTCAGTGGGTTGGAGCTGATGAAAGCTTTGCCTCCAGCCCCGTCTCGGGTGAGGGGAGCAACTTTGCTGCGGGAACGCCTGAGTTGGTTGATCAGGCCTGTACCCTGGCCGAGGCCGCCTTTGGAGATTACGCCAATCGCAGCCGAGGGGATCGGGCCAGATTCCTGAATGCTATCGCGGATGAGATCGAGGCCCGTGCCGAGGCCATCACCAGCATTGGCAGTGCAGAAACCGGTCTGCCTGAGATGCGTCTTCAGGGCGAGCGGGGACGCACGGTTGGTCAGTTGCGCATGTTTGCCGAATTCGTCCAGGATGGTGCGTATCTAGAGCGCCGCCATGATCTGGCGATGCCGGATCGCCAACCCGCCCCACGTCCTGACATCAAGATGATGCAGCGCCCGGTTGGCCCGGTGGCTGTTTTTGGCGCTTCGAACTTCCCCTTGGCATTTTCGGTTGCCGGAGGTGACACCGCATCGGCACTGGCCGCAGGTTGCCCGGTCGTGGTCAAAGGCCACCCCGCCCATCCAGGCACCGGCGAAATCGTCGCTGATGCCATTCAAGCGGCGGCCAAGGCGACCGGTATGCCCGACGGCGTATTCTCATTGGTGCAAGGTGGGGACCGCAGCATCGGAGAAGCATTGGTAATGCATCCAGCAATCCGTGCCGTGGGCTTTACCGGTGGGCTGGCCGGAGGCAGGGCGCTGTTTGACCTCTGCACAACGCGCACAGACCCGATCCCGTTCTTTGGTGAATTGGGCTCGGTCAATCCGATGTTTGTTCTTCCAAACGCTATGGCCGCCAGAGGTGAAGAGATCGGCAAAGCCTGGGCGGGGTCAATGACCATGGGGGCAGGGCAGTTTTGCACCAATCCGGGCGTTGCCGTGATCATCACAGGCGATGATGCTGACCAATTTATCGATGCTGCTGCGAGTGCCCTGAGTACAGTGCCGTCACAGACCATGCTGACCGATGGGATTGCCGAGGCATTTCGATCCGGCCAATCGCATTTGGCCGAACATCCCGCCGTGCGCACGATCCATCAAGGTTCCACGGCAGGCCGTTCAGCTGAACCGGCGCTCTTCGAAACCGATGCCGAAGCGTTTCTGGCTGATCCCAGCCTCAGCGAAGAAGTGTTTGGGCCCGCATCGCTGATTGTGCGCGTCGGCTCGGAAAAAGAGATGGTTGCCTTGTCTGCCCAGCTGGACGGGCAACTTACGGCCACGATCCAGATGGATGACAGTGACACCGCGCTGGCGCAGCAACTCTTCCCGATTCTGGAGCGCAAGGCCGGGCGGTTGCTGTTCAACGGCTTCCCAACCGGGGTCGAGGTGGTGGGGTCCATGGTCCACGGGGGGCCTTATCCTGCCAGCACGAATTTCGGCGCGACAAGCGTCGGCACAATGGCCATCCGCCGTTGGCTGCGACCCGTAGCATATCAGAACATGCCCGCCGCACTCAGCCCCGAAGATCTGGAAGGCTCGACGCAATAAGCGGTGAACCACAGGGCTGAGGCTAGAAATTGCCTCGGCCATATCAAAGGCTTTGGCCCCGGTGAACGGGGCCGGGCAGGGACACCCAGATCGGCTGTTCCGTATCATCCGCAACACTCTGCCATAGAAGCAGATCACCGGAAATTCCGCGTCATTCGACGTGCAAAATCGGGCTTTGGCCCATAACAGGAGGACAAGATGAAACTCTTCTCGAACTTTGCCGCCCTGGCGGTAACAGCCACGCTTGCAATGCCCGCAAGCGCCGCAGAAATTGAATGGAAGATGACCGCAGCGATTGGTGAAGGTTCATTCTTTTACCAGAACTTCATGGAACGATTTGCGGCCAATGTAGACACACTGACCGCGGGGCGCATGCATGTCCAACCTTTTGGCGCGGGCGTTCTGGCCCCGGCCTTCAAGGCGTATGAAGTAGTTCAGGACGGCATCGTCGAAGCTGGTCATTCCACGCCGTCTTATCTGGTAAACCAGGACCCGACCAATGCCGTTTTCGCCAGCTTCCCCGGTGGCATGTCCGGCGAGGCGACCCTGCACTGGATCTATGAAGGCGGCGGTGAGCAGATGCTGCAGGATTTCCGCCGCGAAGAAATGGGTCTGCACACGCTGGTCGTTGGGGTCGGTACGTCCGAAGTGATGGCGCATTCGAACGTCAAGATCGAAACAACCAGCGATCTGAAGGGCGTCAAATACCGGACCTCGGGCGCATGGGCCGCTGTTCTACAGGAAAGCTTTGGCGGCGTTCCGACGGTTGTCCCGGGAAATGAAATCTACACTTTGCTGCAGCGTAAGGGTGTGGACGCGGTCGAATGGTCGACACCAGGAGGCAATATCTCTGAAGGTTTCCACGAGGTTGCGCCCTATATGATCATGCCCGGCGTGCATCAGCCGTCCTTTCTGTGGGAAGTCTTCGTCAAACAGGAAACCTGGGATGCTCTGCCCGAGGATATCAAGCTTCAGGTTACCGCAGCGGCCAAGCTGACAACATACGAAAGCTTCACACATTTCGGTCACGCGGACATTCAGGCCATGGCTGCCTTCCGCGACACCAAAGTTGAAATCATCAACATGGTACCAGCGGAATCCGAAAAGATCCGTGCCGCCGGGCGCGATTGGGCCCGTAACCAGGCTGCCAAAAAAGCCGAAGACGGAAGCGCCCGGATGCAAGAGGTTCTGGACAGCTACCTCGCCTATCAAGCGAACTGGGCCGAGAATTCGGGTTATTTGGTTCGCGACAGCGCCGAATAGGCTCTGCCCTGACATTGGTTGGATGACCGGATACTCGTGCCGGTCATCCGTTTCCGGGGACATACATGACCACTATTCTCAGAGTCATCGACGCGATTGCTGGGGCGCTGGCCCTGCTGGGTCGATGCGTAATTTTTGCCCTGATCGTGGCAATGCTGTACGAGGTTGTTGCTCGCTATGCGTTTGGTGCGCCGACGCTTTGGGCGTTTGATATCTCGTACATGCTGAACGGTTCGGTTTTTCTGCTTGGGGCGGCTTATGCCCTGCGCTGTGACGTGCATGTCAGGATCGACTTTCTGTCTCAGCGTATGCCGATGCGGGCGCAGCAGCTGTTGAATGGTGCTGTCTTTCTGTTGGTCATGACACCGATCACGACCATCTTTGCCTGGGTTGCAAGCAAAAAGGCCTGGAAAGCACTGATCACCGGAGAGGTCGAAAGCGTCAGCCCCTGGGCGCCGGTTGTCTGGCCGTTTTACACGGTCATCGCCGTTGGTCTGGCGGCCTTGGCGCTGCAATTCCTGGCTGAGGCGATCAAGTTGCTTTCGGGGCGCAAGAACCCTGGTGAGGCACCGGGCGAACTGGACGGCATGGAAGAAAACCAATGACACCATTACTGATGTTTGCAGCCCTTTTTGTGCTGGTCTTTGCTGGAGTGCCGGTGGCCTTTTCGCTCATCATCATCTCCGTCGCCTTTGGCTACATGGTGTTCGGTGAGCTGATCTTTTTGCAGCTTTATGGTCCGCTGCTTCATACGGCTTCGAATTTCGTACTGGCAGCAATCCCTCTGTTCATTTTCATGGGGGCGATACTTGAGCGTTCGGGGATCGCGAAACGCCTGTTCTTTGCACTGCAGTTGTGGCTGGGCGGCTTGCCCGGTGGATTGGCGCTGTCGACGATTGCAATGTGCGCGGTTTTCGCCGCCGCATCCGGCGTTGTAGGCGCGGTCGAGATAGTTGTGGGGTTGATGGCCATCCCAGCCATGACCAAAGCGGGTTATCGTAATGACCTCATCGCGGGAACAATCTGTGCAGGGGGCTCACTGGGGACAATAATTCCACCCTCGGTCATTGTGGTCGTCTATGCGTCGATTGCGCAGCTGTCGATTGGCAAGCTGTTTGCCGCATCTATCCTGCCCGGCTTGCTGATGGTGGTGTTCTTCGTGCTTTATATTTTGGTGCGCAGCATGGTCCGACCTGCTGACGCTCCTCCGTTGCCACAGGCAGAGCGCGCGATGCCAACCGGTCGTAAGATGAAGGTGACGTTGACGGCATTGTTGCCCCCGCTGGCATTGATTGTCCTGGTGCTGGGCTCGCTTCTGGCCGGTGTTGCCTCGGCCACCGAAGCTGCCGCAGTCGGGGCCGCCGGTACGATCCTGTTGGCTTTGATGTTTCGGGAACTAAACCTGAAACTGATGTCCGAGGCACTGAATGTGACCCTGCGCATCACCGCTATGATCATGTTGATCGTGGCCGGAGGCACGATGTTCACCAGCATCTTTGCGGTCACCGGTGGCGGACAGCTGGTGCGCGCTACCGTTGCCGGGATCGGGTATGGCAATGCCGGTATCATCGCATTCTTTTTGTTGGTGGTCTTTTTCGCGGGCTTTGTACTGGACTGGGTGTCGATCGTTCTGATTTTCATTCCGATCTTTGCCCCGATCGTGAAATCCGCCGGAATTGATCCGATCTGGTTTGCCATGATGGTTCTAGTGGTGATTCAGACTTCGTATCTGACACCGCCAATGGCACCGTCGATTTTCTATCTTCGATCAATTGCTCCGCGTGACATGAGCTATGGGCAGATGTATCGCGGCGTGTTGCCCTTTGTAGGGGCGCAAATGCTGGTTCTTGTGGTCATCATCCTGATCCCCGAAGTGGCGACATGGTTGCCAGAGATATTGGTCGGGCTTTGACTTAGATCTTGGTCTTGCCCCTTCAGATGCCTGGCCCTGTTCAATGGGCTAGGTCATCGCCCTAGTTGTTTCGAAAGATCTTTCGGTTCCGGTAACTTGTCCGCATTCTGCGCCGCCCATTGATGCATCTCATACAGCAGTGGAAGCAGGCTTTGACCCAGAGGTGTGAGGCTGTATTCGACATGCGGCGGTATGGTCTTGAAGTCTTTGCGAGAGACAAAGCCCGTCGTCTGCAACTCGGTCAGCTGGCGCGTCAACGTTCGATGCGTGATGCGTCCGAGGTTTCGCTGAAGCTGGTTGAACCGGCAGTCCCCCTGCGAAAGCCAGTAGATGATCAACAGCTTCCATCGACCTGAGATTGCCGAGATCAATGCTTCGATCTGACAATGATCCTCTAACTCATCATGTTTCAAGGCAGTATCCTAGATGACCGTACTTGTTCGTGTGAACGTGCAATTTTAGATAGGGGTCAGAACGTTATGCCGCAACGGGGGGACCCAATGGCGAAGAAGAAAATTGTGATCATTGGCGGGGGCTATGTCGGGTTTGAAGTTGCCCGGGAACTGGACGCTTGCGCGGACGTCACCCTGATCGAGCAACGCGAAGCGTTCGTGCATCCGCCTGCAGCGATCCGCGCGCTGGTTGAACCCGCCTTGCTGGACCAGATCATCCTGCCATACGACAATCTGCTGCAATCGGGTAAGGTCGTGCGCGGGCGCGCCGTTTCGGTTTCTGAAACCGAGGTCACTTTAGAATCTGGAGCTGTCTTTCCGGCGGACTATATCCTGATCGCCACCGGATCATCCTATGCAGCGCCGTTCAAGCCGTCGGGTGGCAGCATTGCGGATTTTCAGCAAGCGAGCAAAGACGTCAGCGCGCAACTGGCCAAGGCGAATTCAGTTGTGATCGTAGGGGCAGGCGCTGTCGGGACAGAGCTTGCGGGCGAAACCGCCTCGGCACATCCGGGTAAATCCATCACCCTGGTTTCGTCGGATGATACCTTGTTTCCCAAATACCCGGCCAAGCTAGGCGCGCAGCTCAAAGGTAAATTGGAACGGCTGGGCGTCACTGTCATTCTCGGCCAGAGGGCGCAGGATTTACGCCATTTGGATCGGCCCTACGAAGGATCCGTGAGCTTGACCGACGGTAGGGTGATTGCGGCAGATCTTATATTTCCGGTGGTTGGATCGAAACCCCAATCGTCTTTGGTTCAAAGCCTTCCGGGCGTGTCGACTGATGCATTGGGTAGGGTCAAAACCGACAAATGGTTGCGACCGTCAAGCTATCCGAATGTCTTCGTCGGCGGTGACATTGCCGACATTGGCGACGGAATGACAATCGTAGCAACGGCACGGCAGAATCCGTGGCTGATCAAAACGCTTAAGAAAGTAATCGAGGGCGCACCCGTCGAAAGTCAGAAACCCTACGCGCCCTGGAAAAAAGCACCCATTCTGGTGCCCCTTGGGCCGGTCATCGGCAGCAGCTGGCTTTTTGTGACAGTGGGTGACTGGATCACACGCAAGATAAAGGGGAAAGATATTTTCATTCCCAAATATCGAAAGGCTTTTGGGATTTCGAGCTCGGGAAAATAGTTCCTACTGAGCATTGCGATTTGCCAACGTTCAGGCATCCCACTCGGATGATATCTGTGACATTCGTGTTGGCCTGCCTCTAGTCGTGTGCGAGGTTGCGACTGGCTTGTACCTGCTGAATATCTTTCGGCCATGTGGAACGGATATAAGCTAGAACATCCCATATGCCGTCATCAGTCAAAGTGCCGTCGAAACCCGGCATGCCACCGTTGAAATTCTTGACGCCGCGTGCGGCCAGTGTCTTTGCACCGCCGAATTTGGTGTAGTCAAACAAAAGCAGGCTATCATGGTGCCATGTGTGCCCGGTCACGTCATGTGGTGGCGCAGGCATCACACCGTCTTCACCCGGTGTTTGCCAGTTGGGTTGGCCTTCCAGGTTAACGCCGTGGCACGCGGCGCATTGATCTACGTAGAGCCTCTGTCCATTCGCCACGTCTCTGTCTGTCAACGTATGATCCGCGGCAACGCTGGAATAAATGCTGCATAGGACCAATATAAATAAGTGCCTGGTCATCTCCACCCACCTCAATTCGGAAGCGTCAGAACGGTTGTTAGTGTCGCCGTAGTTGTCAGCACCGCCAGAACGATCAGCGCCTCAACTTCGATGGATCGGGCGAGGTGCTGCGCTGCCTTGGTATCTCCGTCCAGCATTGCCGGAACAAATCGAAGCTTGTTCGCGGCGGCTAGGATCAATAGCAGCCCTACAAATAGTACTTTGAGCAACAGGGCCTGCCCATAACCAGTGGAGATGAGCGCTCGGAGATCACCAACAAGCAACCAAGCCATCCAGAAACCTGCGGCAATCAATGCGGGTACCATCAGTGTCGCAGCTTGGCCAAACCTATGCCCAAGTGCAGCGGCGTCTGCAATTTGCTCAGGTTGAAGAGCCATACTCCGCAGCGGGCTGAAGATGCCTACCCAGAAGGCTACACAGAGCAGGTGTGCTAGTAACAAGAGTTTGGTACCAAAATTCTCCAGATCCGATAGGTGCCCGATCTGTGCAAAGGACCACAGAGCCATCGTGCCACCCACAAGTGCGATCCCTAAACCAAAGCGCGGAACAGACAATCCGACAAGGATCATTGCAGCGCCCATCACTCGAAAAACAAATACATCGCCTACGGATGTCTGCCAGAGTAATCCAAGCATTTCGGGGTCGACCAGCCCATCCGCTCCGCCCGTCAAGAGGGCTCCACGAAGCATGAATCCCAGTGCCGTTGCAATGAGAGCAAGCCATGCCAAGGCCATGGATTGGCGTTTCATCGCCAGGCTTATCGGTGTGACCAAGCTGGAATAGAGACACTTAACGACCACAAGGCCAGTGGCCCCCGCAAAGCCGATATAGAGTGCTAGCTTTGCGAGGATTGCAGCAATTCCCCAGATGTCTGGCATGCTCATTCCACAGTAAAGGTAAACGCGCCCTGCATCGCATGACCGTCCTCACCTAAACCGCGCCACTCGATGACATAGGTGCCCGCGCCATTGCCTGGCAGTGGAATTTTGAACTTCTGAGCAAATCTTGCCTGGTCGCCCAAATCCAGTCGTACTGCCCCGTGTTCTTCGTGTGCCATCTCTATCCGGGTCAGCCGGATGTCTTTCGAGAAATTGAGGCCAACTTCAGCAGGCACAGTCGTTACTGTGGTTCCGTCTGCAGGTGTTGTTTCTGTGACCTTGGAATGCGCCAGCGCAAAATTGGGGAGCGCAGCCAAGAGTATAAGCATTACAATCTTCTTCATGGGGCTATCCTCAATTTATTCCGTTGGCGCGCTGTATTTCACGAATGTAGGCGATCACCATAGCGACGTCACCTCGCGTCAAGCCGTCGACGGGTGGCATGTCTCCAAACTGCCAATGGTGACTTCTTACACCCTGTGAAACCGCCCTCTGAAACGCTTCATCAGCGTGGTGACTAGGTTCGTATATCTTGTGGATCAGTGGCGGTCCTGCGCCGTCAATTCCGACCGCATTGACACCGTGGCAAGTGGCACAGGAGGCATCAAAGACCCGCTGGCCGATTGCTGCTTTGCCCTCAATAGGTGGCATCTGAATTGCGACAGGGCCGTCTCTTGAAACTGTCGCCTGGGGGCTGGCTTCTTCGATTGGGTCTGAACGAAAAACTATGAAAGCGGCAACAGCCGAGACGACGCAAGCGCCGATTAACAAGTGACTTTTCTTCATGGGTTGAACCTGACTTTGTAGAAGCTGGAAGTGCTGCGGCACATCGCAAACAGCCGCAAGGGCCGGTCACTTAGGCGCGCGCGGATCTTGGCAGATTCAAAGGTCAGGGGGTCTGTAGGGGCTATCTGGTTCAGTCAACTTGGATTGGGATCCAATCTGGAACTCTCGGTCAAGCTGATATTGATTCCACACGACTTGGCTGTTCTGCGAGATCAGTACGACGGCTTGGCAAAGCAAGGGGTTACACTCTCCGGTATCGGCATTATCCGTGTCGTGATGGCTGCTTTGGGCCGAGATTTCAGGGATGCTTTTCACCGCGGCGGAGTGTTCCGCCGATTGCATATGGTCCCCGCAGTGAAGCCCGACGCAGGCATGAGACTCGCCACCAAATCCGGCCAGAATGACCAGAAGACTCGTCAATAGCGCAAATGTGTATCGTCGGATGACCATGATTCCGGACGCTAATGCAGCGGAACACACAAGACAACGCCTGCAGCTTCATTATGCGCCACGCCGTTCTAAAGGAAATTACAACGCTGATTTTCGTAATGGGGCATTCCCCGCTCTTGTCCGGCGCGCGATTCTCATCAAATGCAGAGAGTCCGGGTCTATTTTGATTTCTATCAGTCGGGCCTAGCAACTGATTAGCGGCCAAACGGCAACACAGGTCGCAACAGTGTCAACGCCGACGATCGGATAGTAGAGGAACTTACTCTGGGATTCAGTGGTCGCATCAATCTTCTGGAAGGTTAGTCACATCGTATTTGCATTGTGCATTGGCCTTTGTTCGATTTGCTGCATTTCAATCCGTCGAATAGTCGAGGTCTTCTCGCCACTCTCGCAGCAAATACTCCAAGTCGGAAATATGGTTTCCCAAGACCTTCTCATCGACGCGTGAGTTTGTGTATTGATCCAGATGTTGTAACTGCCCTTGCTGGCGAGAGCATCGGTCTGGCCAGCTACCGGCGATATTCTGGCGAAACTCATGTCTGACGCGCTGCGGTGTCTGGCTGGGGTGGGCAGCGCTGGTTGCGAACGTAGCATCGCGCGCGGGTGGGGAATGTCTCTTTTGGGCCGACCTTATCTTTATTGGGAAAAGTTGGTCCTCAGTATATGCGCCGTTTCGTGACGTCGTTCATGGGCTTGCAAAGCTGATTGCCAGCGCTTCTACCGCGTCCCCGTAGGTTGGGTATAGACCGGCGCGTTGTTCAAAGGCGTAGGCCTGAAAATAGTCCCAAAATAAGGTCACTTCTGTTCCAAAATAGTCTTTGAGCAAAGGAGTATTGCAAAGGTCGGCACGTAAACAAAATTCAACCTCGCTGAAAAACACAACTACTGTGTCGATCTGCGCTTCGATTTCTTTGAGTGTATCTGCATCGCCTGTTTTGAGATTTTCCAATAGGTTCGCACCGATCTGCTTACGGGCCAGTTGCCGTGCTCGCTCGGGCAAGTCCGCGGGTACTTCGCCCGCAGCTTTGATTGCGGGGATCAGAACGTTGCCTAGTTGGGTGTATGTTTCGCGTGCACCGGTTTTCTGCCAGTCCGACATCAACTCGATGGAGCGCTCCTTTTTTGTGTCGAGGTAGCCCTGATAGAAGTTCAACGCCGAGACCCCGGCCGAGGCGGCAATAGCGATCAGTGACAAAAGGCGAAAGGTGCTCTCAATTCGTTCCCATGCGGTTTTAGGCGCGGGGGCCGTGTCGGCGGTGGCAATTCGGCGGCCAAGCGGGCCGTCGTCTCCTGGTTCGACATCCTCGTCCGCCTGTACAGATTCAAGAACACCGGAAAGTTCGGCTGCGCCCGGGTCCAGATCATTGGAACGCGTACGCCTAATCGACCGTTTGTCAGTTGGAGCAGTCAACGCGGACCTCAAATGTCAGTGTTTTGTCCTTTTCGAATTGCGCGGTTTCGACCTCGCGCGCAAGACAATCAAGCGCCGGTTCGGGTATTAGAAACGCCTGGTCCAGCTGCACCGGCCCCCCTCCATCGGTTTGCACGTCCGGAAGCGCAGTCGCACTGCGATCTAAACCACATGCGGACAAATCAACAAGGTGCACCTCTGAGTTGTTCTGTGATGCCGCCAAGCGTTCGTCGTTCAGCCGCTTGAGATAGCATTTCGCGAGCAGTTCGTTCAAAGTGACCTTTTCGGCGCAAAACCCGCAATCCGCAAAAACCGGCGGTGCGACGAGGGCACACGCGATGCAAATGGAGGCCGCTGATGTCAGGTTCTTCATTGTGTGTGTCCACCCAGGAGTCTTGACAGACAAGGATAAGCGCGACTCAGTTGTTTTGTGAACCCGTTTTGAGGCGTGCGTATAAGATGAGTTCGGGTCGGTACTCAAAGTGCATTCCATCGAAGTGGTGCCATTTGCCTCCCCAGATAAACCCAAAGCGTTCCATTTGCTGAACGAGCGCAACTGGGTATTGATTTTCGTAGGCCCCGGCGTTGCCTTCAGGAGCGCCTGACCAGCGCCAATAGCCGCCAAGCTGCGTGTTGAAGTCGACCGCGATACCAAAACTGTGCGCGCTTAGCCGTGGCGTGCCAGCGATACGGCGCCAGTTAAAGCTTCCGCCGACTTGGGTGAAATATGGGTCAAAATCCTCACCACTGGCAGCCATCGCATCGAACGCAGCTTGTAATTGATGTGCAGCGCAGTGGTGGCTGTTCAAGGCAAAACGGGCGCGGCGCTTCGGCCCCTGGTATTCTGCGCGCCAGAGCCGGGCTGCAACCTGAGTTTCTGTTTGCCCATAAAGTGCGCGGAAGAAGGCGTCGTTGCGGGCGCGGCCTGGGTCGAACCAGGGTGTGTCACGCGCCGCGAGGTCAAAGGCCAACGGATAAATCTGCGCGAACTGGTCGATGATGGAGGCTTCCGCCAGCCGTTCCTTCGGTGGACCGTTATGGGCCGCGCCAAGTGGCAACGTCTGGCCGCCCGTTGTTAGCGTTTTCGCTGCTTCGTCGACGGTCAGGCCGGGATATGCGGTCTCAAGTGCTGTGGCGATTGCGGACCGACCCTGCGGTAATGGCATCGCCAGAAAATCGCGGGGGACGCAGCCATCTGCACGCGCAAAACTCGGCAAGAGTCCAAGCGCAAGAGAGACAGCGACTAGCCGCGATATTAGCATCCATTGGCCCTTTCGAGCGCTTGCAGACGCTGCACCTCGCCTTGTTCGGCTGCTGTCAGGCGCGGGTTTCGAGTGGTGCATTGGCTTGTGTCAAAGGCAGCCCGCGCACGTGTGGACTGAAAGCAGAAGCCGTTGTTATGAAAGATGAGGTTGCGCGAGTACCAAAGCTGTTCGCAGGTGCTGGGCGGCGAAGGCACTGGTGCCACGGCCCTTTCGGCGGGTTGGGTAGCGGCACTGAGCGTGTCGATCCGATCCTGAGCAGCGGCGGCATAGATGGGGCAGCCCGCGTGCATGGTCATGAACGCCTCCAGCGCGGAGGTGCTGGACGTGGTTTGTAGCACCTCCCAGTCAGCGCGTGCCGCGTCGCATGGGCTGATCTGAGGGGCAGAGGGTTGGGGCGTTGGAACCGCTACTGGGAGCGGGGCGGGGCCGCCGCGCTCAAAGGTAAATGTGCCCTGTAGCTGGTCGTAGTAAGCTGGGAACTGGTTGTGGTTCACACTGGCAGCCAGTTGACGCACGTCGGTCCGCACAAGGCGCACTAGCTCGTTCAAAGGTAGGCCGGGTGTGGTCATCCGCTCCAGCAGGGAGCGAGTGAAGACCGAGTTGGGGTTTGGGTCATTGTCCGACAGTCGGTCCAGCGCAGTCTGGCCTGTACCGGCGGAAAAGAGGACGAAGGCCCCTTCGGCCGGCTCCATTCGCGATAGCCCGCTCGAGCGGCCCACGGACCGGGTACCTTGGGTAGGGAATGGGTTGTCGCGGCAGGCATCTAGTATCACCAGTGCCACGCGCGCACCGCGGGACTGGATTACATCAAGGATCTGGTCAGCAGCGATGCTTTCGCCGGTCACAAAATCTTCTTCGCCCGGACGCACTTGGGGTACGTCGGTGGGCAGCAGGTAATTGCGACCTCCTACTTCGATGCCGTGTCCTGCAAAGTAGAACACGACCTCGTCGCCAGGACTGATCTGGCGAGAGAAATCTACAAGGCCGCGCCGCAGGTCCAGCCGCTCGGGGTCGATCAGTTCGGTGACCACAAATCCGAGTTCGCTCAGCGTGGCAGAGACGGCTCGAGCGTCATTGCCTGCCTTTTGCAGGTCGTTAATATTTTCATAGCTGTCGATCCCAATAACCATCGCCAGCCGTTCCTCGGCAGTGGCGAGCGAACCGCATAGCAGTGTGGCGGCGATCCACATAAATAAACGCAAAACGGTCTCCTTAACGTTTGTCGTACCGCTCTGAATTTAAGGCTAACGTGTGTGTGAGGTCGTGTCCAACTTCACCTAGAAAGCCGGGCGGAGCGTTGTCCACATTTTTGACAATGTCGACATCCAGAGAAATGGATGATGCAAATCTTTGCTTTCGCTGCTGCGCTGAAGTTGGATGTCCGCTCCGACGCGCAGAATCTCACTGGAACCAGCCAAGTTCCAGCCGTGCGGTGCCATTAATTTGGGGCAACGTAGTGGTTTGAGGGTGCCGGTGTTTCTGCTTCTTTGATCTGCGTTCAGACGCGCTTATTGAGAACTTTGAACCAAAGATATATTTTGACCGGATTGCGAACGAAAAGGAAAGTTCATGATCAGAACTACTGCACTGACGCTCTTAGCTCTCCTCTCGGCAACCTCGGCATTCGCAACTGTCGGGCTGTATTGCGAGGCCCCTGATGGATCAGGCGCTGTATTTGATGTCGGATTGGGAACTGTCCCTGGTCTCGCAGTTGTAAGCGCGACCATTCACACAGACGGCAAACACTGGAGCCTTACTGAAGTCGATGGTGCGATACCAATCATCGTGGCACAGGGGGCCGATGTCGATATGCGTACTGTAATCGACTTTGCCGATCCCGAATACAGTCAGATCGTTGCCTCGGTTCGATTGATAACCGCTGTCGAAGGAGACAAATCCGTCACTGTAGGCACGCTCACGATTCCGGAAATCGGTGCCTTCCCGCTGGTTTGCGAAGGGCCGTAGCCGTTCGATGTTGTGCAATGTACCGGGGGCTAGCTCGGCGGAAGCGGTGATCCCAAATTCTGCTTTGCTCAAATGTCTGAAATGGGCCGCGAGAGAGAGTAGTTTTAGATTGGGGGTGCTGCACGTTCTGTGACCAATTGTCTGGCTACGACTCTTTCGCGATGAATCATGTACAGCCCTGCACTGATGATGATTGTAATACCAAGTAGGCTAAGCGTGTTCGGGAAGTCATTGAAGACAAGATAGCCGAACAGGGTCGCAACAGGCAGCTCAAAGTACTGCAAAGGCGCCAATGTGGCCGAAGGTGCGAACGAAAGCGCATAGGTCATCATCATGTGGCTCACCGTTGCAAAAAAACCAGCTCCCAAAAGCCACAACAAAGCGATGTCTGTCGGCCAAACAGGATCGAACAGCTCCGAACCAGAGCCTTGCGCAAATATTAAGATTGGAATGGAAAACAGGCTGGCAATCAGGCCAGTGTGGAATTGCAGAACCACGGGATGCATCCGACGCGACAATCCTCGCGTCACAAGAATGTAGAAAGCGAAAGCAACTGCCGTACCAAGCGGAATTATTGCAACCGCGCCGAAGGCCGCGAAACTGGGCTGGATGACGAACATTACCCCAACAAACCCGACAAGAGCTGCCCCGACACGACGCGGACCTACGTCTTCACCAAGGTAAAACTTACCAACCAACAAGACAATGAACGGGGCCACAAACACGATTGCCAACGCATCGGCGAGTGGCATCACACGGATGGCAGCAATGAAGCAAAAAGTTGCGAACAGCAAAAGTAATGAGCGGAATGCGAGTACGATCAATTTGCCTCGCGCTACATGCAACGACAGCCCCATTATCCAGACGAACGGGGCCATCAACACGCACTGCACTACAAAGCGAGCAGCCGTAATCTGCCCAACTGGTACGCTAGCCGACGCGAGTTTTGCAGCTACGTCCAGCAAAGGAGCGGTGAGGCAAAATCCAAGCATCAGTGCAACTCCTGCAAGGATGCGATCCGTAGATTGAGGTATGGAATCAGCCGAGGACATCTCATCTTGTAGAAACGTCGCTAAACGCGTGTCTGTTCTCTATGCGACGCGGAGCAAAAATCCCTCAACTTGCGAGTTGGGGGTGGGTTAGAATTTGCGCAAGCAACGAACAGCAGGTTCGATGAGATGCGCAGTAGCAGATGGCCGGTTCAAAATTGGTCTACAAGCTCTTGATCTCGATTGCTGCTGCGATGGCAAAGGCGTCTTCAAGCTCGACGCTTAGATGCCGAGCCGTGCTTACCATCTTTGCATGACCCAAGAGCAGCTGAATCGCCCGAAGATTTCCTGTCTTTTCTTGTAGAACTGCGTGACTTTGGTTCGGCGCATTGAAGGAGTTCCGTAGGCGCTGGCCTCGAAGCCAATGGGCTTCATCCAGTCCCGGACAATCCGCGCATACTGGCGTGTTGAGATGTGCAGGAAAACCAAGTGATAGATCCACGGTCACAGCAATTTCTTTCTTTTCAAGGGAGACACATACAAAAAGCTGTAATTCCGACCCCTGTGAAGCTCTTTGTGATTGATCTGCTTGTCCGCGAATTCGAATTGGTTACTATTGTCGCATGACAAATTGGAAACCATCCCGAGATACGCTGAGTTCACCGCTGCATACGAGCCTTGCCACGATGATTGCAGGCGCGATCGAAGACGGCAGTTTGTCACCGGGACAGAAATTACCAACACACCGGAAACTGGCCGATGACCTGAGGTTGAGCGTTAATACCGTCAGCAAAGCTTACGACATTCTGCGTCGCCAAAACCTGATCGATGGTCAGATTGGGCGTGGCAGCTATGTTGTCGACACTGACAAAACCGACGGACAGCCATTCAAGTTGGAGTCAGAACCTCGAAACTTGTTCGACATGTCGATTTCGCGCCCCTTGTTTAATGGCCTGCATGTTGAGGCGATGCAATCAACGCTGAGGACTTTGCATGCCGGGCTCGACCCGGCCATATATCTTTCTACACGCCCGAATGTAGGCCACGAAACTCACCGAAAAACGGGAGTCAAATGGCTTTCACATTGCGGCCTTGAGACAAATGCAGATTCAGTCCTCATGACGAACGGGGTAACGCATGGAATGTCGGCAGCAATGTCTGCGATATTGCGTCCTGGCGACGTCATTCTGTCAGATATGGTCACGCATCACCTCTTGGTTTCGAGTGTCGCATATTTCGGATACCGACATGTTGGCCTTGAAACTGATGAGCACGGAATCCTGCCCGATGCATTGGAAAAAGCGTGCGTTGATAAGTCCCCTAAAGCATTGTATTTATTGCCATCTCTTGCCAACCCTAATGTACATATGATGCCAGAGGAACGTCGGCGCCAAATTGCTGCAATCGCCCGCAAACATAGGCTGCATATTATTGAAAACGATGCGTTTGGTCCGGTCGCAGCGGATCGCCAGCCGCCTGTTTCGATGTTCGCATCAGAACTGTCGGTCTACCTGACAACGTTCACCAAATGCACGGTCAGCGGGTTGCGTGCGGGTTATGCCGTTGCTCCGGACCATTTGCTTCCTGCATTGACAGCGAGACTGATTGTATTTGGTTGGATGGCAACGCCGCTGATCTGCGAACTTGCCTCACGCTGGGTGGAAGATGGCACAGCACAAGCGCTGGCGGATTGGCAGCGCGCGGAAATTGCCAAGCGGTATCATATAGCAACGCAAGAGCTTGCTGGTTTTAAATGGACGGGCCATCCGGCCAGTTTGCATCTTTGGTTGCAGCTCCCTCCAGATTGGGATTCCAACAGTTTTGTCGCCCATGCCCGCGAACTAAATGTTGCGGTGTCCCCTGAAAGCCCATTCCTTTCTCCCAAGGCTACCGCAACAAATGCAGTGCGCATTTCGGTGGGAAGCATTCGCGAAATCGAACGTTTTCGCCAAGCTCTGAAGCTTCTGGCCGGTTTACTTTTGCGCCCACGCGAGCCTTTGCCGCAATTCGCTTATTAGAATGTAGCGCAACAATATAATAATTGGCTCGCAGTACAATCTTCGGGATGTGGTGGAACATCACTAACAAAGAAGGTGATATCTGGGAGGATATGATGACCAAGACTGCACGTTTTGCCCTGCGCGTCTGCGCACCCCTTGCTGCTGCATTGCTAACCTCAACTGCCGCTTATGCGGACAATTGGCGCTATGCGATGGAAGAGGGGCTGACAGATCCGCAAGGCCTGTACGCCACCAAGTTCAAAGAGGAAATCGAAGCCAACTCGGATCACACAGTCCAGATTTATCCTGTGGGTACGCTTGGTGAATCGGCCGACGCCATGGAGCAGGCCCAGGCTGGATTGCTGCAGTTCATTGATCAATCTCCAGGTTTCACCGGTGCGTTGATCCCAGAGGCCGAAGCCTTTCTGGTGCCATATATCCAGCCGACGGACCCTCAAGTCGTGCGCAAGTTTTTCAAAGAAGGCGTCGCTGTGAATGAGATGTTCCACGACATCTATCGCGAACAGGGACTGGAATTGTTGTCGGTGTTCCCGGAAGGTGAAATGGTGGTCACCACAATGGAGGAATTTCGGACACCTGCCGATTTGGAAGGTATGAAAATTCGGACCATGACCTCACCATTGCTTTTGGAGACTTACACGGCCTTTGGCGCTTCCCCGATTGCAATGCCTTGGGGCGAGCTGATCGGCGGACTGAAAACTAAAATGGTTGACGGGCAAGAAAACCCGGCAATTTGGATCGAGGCCTATGATCTGGATAACCTGACTAATGTGATGACCTATACCGGACATGGTCAGTACACGACTGCTGTGATGGCAAATGCTGAGTTTTACGACGCGCTAAGCGATGCGGACAAAGAACTTGTTCAGAATGCGTCGCAAGTCGCACTCGATTATATTCTTGATGTTGCCGTCGAACTGGATGCAACCGGTCTGGCAAAAATTCAGGAGAGCAATCCGGGCTACACAATAAACCGGCTAACCGAGGAAGAGCGTGCACCCTTTAAAGAACGTGCAAAAGCGGTCGAAGCAGCCTTTGTCGAAAGAGCGGGCGAACGTGGCGCTGCCATCCTCGAGCAAATGAAGAAGGATCTAGCGGCTGCGCAGCAGTAGCGCTTTGCCACAGGCATCCATCACGTTTGCGATGTGTTCATCTGAAAAATCGGTGCAGGCCCAGAACCATAGTTCGGGCCTGCAATTTGGAAATAGTAATCGGCGATCAGCCTATATTGCGAATGTTCGGGGGGAATATGAGCGAAACGACGCAGAAAAAGTCGGGCCTTGCCGGAATTGTTGATGGCATTGACAAGGGGATCGCTGCGCTTGAGCGGGTGATCATGGCCACAGGCGTCATTCTGATGGCAGTCAACACCATCGCAAATGTCATCAGCCGGTTTGTTTTCAACCACTCCATTATATTCGCCGAAGAGTTGAACAGTATATTCATATTGTTGGTGACATTTGCTGGTATCGGCTACGCTGCGCGCCATGGTCGGCATATCCGCATGTCCGCCATCTCAGACGCGTTACCCGAACGGGTCAGAAAAATCTTGATGGTTGTAGTCACGGGAGTCACCGCTGTGCTGTTGCTGCTCTTGGCGTGGTACGCTGTGCAATACATCATCAGCATGTACGCCAAGGGGCGGGTCTATCCTGCCCTCGGATTCCCTGTTTATCTCAGCTACCTCTGGGTGCCGATTGGGCTGTTTGTCACCGGGGTTCAATACGCGCTCACTTTCATCAAAAACCTTCAGGAACCTGAAATCTATCTGTCAACTGATCTGCGAGAAGCAGATGCGCGGGAACTGGAAGTGGAGCTTTAACCATGGCACTCTTGATGTTTTCCGCAATGGTTGTCCTGCTGCTTATGGGTTTCCCGATGATGGTACCCCTCATTGCCGGCGCGTTCATCGGCGTGATCGAGTTGTTTGGCACAATCGACAAAACTGAGTTTATGATTCAGCAAATGTTGGGTGGTATCCGGCCCTCTTCATTGATCGCCGTGCCTATGTTCATTCTGGCAGCGGATATCACGACACGTGGCCAGTCCGCAGGGCGGCTGATTGATATGGTCATGGCCTTTGTTCGCCATGTTCGAGGGGGGTTGGCCGTCAGTACAGCTGCGGCTTGCGCATTGTTCGGTGCCGTGTCCGGGTCCACCCAAGCCACGGTCGTTGCGGTGGGAACGCCACTCAGGCCCCGAATGCTGAAAGGTGGCTACAAGGATTCTTTCATTTTGGCCCTGATCGTCAACTCAAGTGACATCGCGTTCCTGATCCCACCCAGTATTGGGATGATCATCTACGGTGTAGTTGCCAAGGCCTCCATCCCTGAACTGTTCATCGCGGGCATCGGGCCCGGATTGTTAATCCTGTTCATGTTCTCGGTCTACAGTATGATCTACGCCAAAATAAATGACGTCCCCACTGAACCGGCCGCCACATGGTGCGAACGCGCGGCAGCGGTGAAACGGGCCTTGTGGCCGCTGGGTTTCCCGGTTCTGATCATCGGCGGCATCTTCTTCGGCGTTTTCAGCCCGACCGAAGCCGCAGCAATCAGCGTGGCCTATGCGGTGTTGCTGGAAGTCTTCATTTTCAAAACAATGAAAATCACCGGTCTATACCAGGTTGCCCTGTCAACGGGCATGGTAACGGCGGTGGTTTTTATTTTGGTGGGTGCAGGTGCTGCCTTTGCCTGGGTTCTGTCATTCGCGCAGATACCGCAACAGATATTGGGCGCTCTTGGCATTGATGAAATGGGGCAGATCGGCGTCCTATTCACAATTGCGATTGCGTTCTTCATCGGTTGTATGTTCGTGGATCCCATCGTGGTCATCTTGATCTTTGTTCCGATCTTTGCGCCCGTGGTCGAGAAAACCGGGCTGGACCCAATTCTGGTCGGCACTTTGATCACATTGCAGGCCGCCATCGGCTCGGCCACCCCGCCGTTCGGATGCGATATCTTCACGGCGGTAGCGGTGTTCAAACGTCCCTATCTGGAAGTAATCAGAGGAACGCCGCCTTTCGTGATCATGCTTTTGAGTGTCTCGGTCTTGATGATCTTCTTCCCGCAGGTGGCACTGTTTTTGCGCGACATCGCATTTAACAAATAAAAGGAGCGACAAAT
Organism: Ruegeria sp. CDSA020; assembly: GCF_059612345.1. NCBI lineage: Bacteria > Pseudomonadati > Pseudomonadota > Alphaproteobacteria > Rhodobacterales > Roseobacteraceae > Ruegeria > Ruegeria sp. CDSA020. The sequence continues at coordinate 175,176 of NZ_JBXWQK010000002.1, read as the reverse complement.
GTTCAAATCAATACTCGCTGCTTTTGACGGGTCTGAAGGATCAGAGGCCGCCCTTCGCAAAGCCGCTGAATTGGCTAGGTTGTGTGATGCGGAAATGTTGGTACTGACGCTCTACCGTCATCATTCGATACTGGAAAGATCGATGTATGTCATTGATGCAGAAAAGCCCGATGATATTGACGGGATCATGCGCGATCACGCAAAGATAACTGCTGAACGCGGCGCGTCCATTGCGCGCGAGGCGGGGTGCGAGAACATCCGGGCCTTTGTCAAAGGCGGGCCAACGGCGCGGACTATCGTCAGCTTTTCCAAAGAACATGAGAATGACCTGATCGTCATGGGCAGCCGGGGATTGGGATCGATTGAGGGCTATTTGCTGGGCAGCGTCTCTCACAAGGTGACCAGCCTTGCGCAATGCCCGGTTCTGGTGGTGTGAGGATGGCAATGGCTTTGGATATACAATCTTCGACCTCGTCTGTGGCTCTCGCGCTGGATGCTCGCCCTGTCACACATCGTATCGGGTTGGTCACGCTGGCCACGGATCATACGACGGAAACTGACTTCGCACGCATTCTGCAAGGGCATGATGTGGGCGTATATGTAAACCGGATCGGGTTTGAAAACCCAACCACACATGAAAGCCTTTTGAAGACAGGGCCGCTGCTGACCGATGCCGCAGCAGAGATCCTGCCTGGCGAGGCGCTAGATGTATTGGTCTATGGATGCACGGCAGCTTCGGTAGTTTTGGGGAACGACAAAGTGGCCGAGCACATGAACAGCGCAAAGCCGGGCACGCCATGCGTCACACCCAGCTCGGCAGCCTTTGATGCATTTGAGGCTTTGGGGGTAAAAAAAGTAAGCGTTCTTACGCCCTATACGCAGGATGTGACGGATTCTCTGGTCACCTATTTCTCGCAACACGGCCTCGACATGGTGAACGCTGTTTGCTTTGGATTGTCCGATGATCGCGACATGGCGCGCGTCTCAATGGACAGCGTTATCGAAGGTGGTGTTGCTGCGTGCGATCCCGATGCTGATGCGCTTTTTATTTCCTGTACGGCGGTGCGTGCCGCCCCATGTGTCGCACAATTGGAGGCCCGGCTTGGCAAACCGGTTGTTACCTCCAATCAGGCGATGGTTTGGCGCTGCATGAGGCATCTTGGGATTACTTCGGATTATCCCGCGGGCGGTATGTTGTTCAGTAAATAGGAAAAAAGTCAGGACAAGAGATGAGCTCTGAAATCACACTTCAGGATAGTTTTGCTGCGCGCGCGCGGATCGCACAGTCGATCCGGGTCACACCGACGGTGTCCTCAGACGCGCTGAGCAAAGTCACGGGCGGTGATATTCGCCTCAAGCTGGAGCAAGGCCAGATTACCGGCAGTTTCAAGCTGCGCGGGGCATCCAATGCTGTGTTGTCACTTAGCGATGCGCAGCGCGCCAAAGGTGTGGTGGGTGTATCGACGGGCAATCACGGGCGCGGTTTGGCCTATGCGGCAAAGCAGGCCGGGGTGCGGTGCATCATCTGCATGTCCGAGCTGGTTCCACAAAACAAAGTGGATGGGATCAAGGCGCAGGGCGCAGAGGTGCGCATTGTCGGGCGTTCTCAGGATGACGCACAGGTAGAAGTTGACAGGCTGGTCGCCGATGGGATGGTCATGCTTCCCCCGTTTGATCATCGCGATATCATTGCCGGGCAAAGCACCGTTGCACTGGAAATGCTGGAACAATCCCCGGATCTTGAAACGGTTCTGGTGCCGCTGTCGGGCGGCGGACTGATTTCCGGCGTCGGGATGGTGATGAAGGCGGTTAATCCGCAGGTCCGCGTTATCGGAATTTCGATGGAGCGCGGGGCGGCTATGTATGAAAGCCAGAAGGCGGGGAAACCGGTTCTGGTCGAAGAACTGTCGACACTGGCCGACTCGTTGGGCGGTGGGGTTGGATTGGACAACCAGCACACTTTTGCCATGACTCGTGCCTTTGTTGATGATCTGATTTTGGTGACCGAGACCGAGATTGCTGCTGCCATCCGCCACGCCTATTGGCAGGAACGTCAGATCATTGAAGGGTCCGGCAGTGTCGGCATTGCCGCGCTTCTGGCGGGAAAAATCAAAGACCCAGGTAGGTGCGTCGCGCTGATCTCGGGGCAAAACATCGACATGCAGCTGCATCACCGGATCATTTCCGGTGAAGATGTAGATGTGACGGCGGAGGGCTAGAATGGCGCAGATTAAAATTCTGACAGAAACCGAATTGCGCGATCTGGTGCCGCTCGATATCGATGCAGTGGACTGCATCGAACAGGGTTTTTCGACACTGGCCGGGGGCAAAGTGGTCATGCCGCCAATCATGACACTGATGGTTCCAGATCATAACGGTGAGGTATGTGTAAAGTCCGCCTATGTCCCGGGCATCGACAGCTTTGCCATGAAGATGAGTCCTGGCTTTTTCGATAATCCCAAGCTGGGCCTGCCCAGCACATCAGGCTTGATGGTGCTATTCTCAAGCACCACTGGCGTTCTGGAAGCTTTACTTCTGGATAATGGTTATCTCACGGATGTGCGCACCGCCGCTGCGGGAGCGGTATCTGCGCGCCACCTTGCGCGCGAGGACGCGACACGCGCGTGTATCATCGGTGCTGGTGTGCAGGCGAAGCTACAACTCAAGGCGCTGACCCTTGTGCGCGGAATCGAAAGCGCTGTGATCTGGGCGCGGGATGCGGCCAAGGCTGAAACCTTGGCGTCCAGCCTTCGCGAAGAACTTGGGGTCGACGTCACGGCCAGCACTGATAGGGCGGGATCCGTGTCCTCGGCAGATATCATCGTCACGACAACCCCTTCGGCGACCCCGCTGATCAAAGCGGACTGGCTGCAACCGGGGCAGCTTGTCATTGCGATGGGTTCGGATCAGGAACACAAGGTCGAGCTTGACCCGGGTTGTCTTGCCAAGGCAACGCTCTATGTGCCCGACAGCCAAGCCCAATGCGCCCTCAAAGGCGAGCTGCGCAGCGCCATTGCGGTAGGCATTTTCCCGGCTGATGGCAGGTTTGCTGAACTGGGTGATATCACCTCCGACAAGGCGCCGGGGCGACAATCCGACAGTGACATCATTATTGCTGACCTGACAGGTACGGGTGTCCAAGACACCGCCATTGCCACGCTTGCTCGCCAGCGCGCGGAAAACTCAGGCAAAGGCACCACGTTTTCAAGCTAACAACGGATTAATTCTATGCCAGAACCAAAACTCCACTTCTCACGCGATGAGTTCAGCCAGCGCATTGCAAAAACCCGCGCCGCCATGGCCGAACGTGGGCTTGACCTTCTGATCGTGACGGACCCTTCGAACATGAACTGGTTGACCGGCTATGACGGTTGGTCTTTTTACGTGCATCAATGCGTAGTGCTGAGTCTCACTGGCGAGCCGGTCTGGTACGGCCGTGGACAAGATGCCAATGGCGCGCTTCGCACCTGCTTTATGGATCCCGCCAATATAATCGGTTACCCGGACCATTATGTACAATCCACCGAACGTCACCCGATGGACTACCTGTCGGCACAGCTGGCCGATCGTAAGCTGGATAAGGGCCATATCGGCGTTGAGATGGACAACTACTGGTTCACAGCTGCGGCCTTTGCCGCGCTACAGCACCACATGCCAAATGCCAAATTTTCCGATGCGACTGCGTTGGTCAACTGGCAGCGCGCGGTAAAATCTGAAACCGAGCTGGAATACATGCGCCAAGCAGGCCGCATTGTGGGCCGTATGCATGAACGTATCTTTGAAAAGGTCGAGCCGGGCATCCGCAAATGCGATCTGGTGGCGGAAATCTATGATGCGGCCTTACGCTATGACGCACAGATCGGTGCGGGCGGAGACTATCCCGCGCTGGTGCCACTTTTGCCCTCAGGCGCGGATGCCTCAGCCCCGCATTTGACATGGGACGATCAGCCAATGAAATCCGGCGAAGGCACGTTTTTCGAGATCGCAGGTGTCGTCAAACGCTACCACTGCCCGCTGTCGCGCACGGTCTTCCTTGGAAAGCCCACGCAAACATTCCTCGACGCTGAAAAGGCTGTGCTTGAGGGCATGGAGGCCGGGCTGGAGGCTGCAAAAGAGGGCAACCTCTGCGAGGATGTCGCCAATGCCTTCTTCAGCGTGCTAAAGAAATACGGGATCACCAAAGATAACCGCACCGGTTACCCGATCGGTGTCAGCTACCCGCCTGACTGGGGCGAGCGGACCTTCTCGCTTCGCCCTGGCGACAAGACGGTTCTGCAGGAGAACATGACCCTGCACTTCATGACCGGCCTCTGGATGGAGGATTGGGGTTTTGAGATTACTGAAAGCATCCGCATCACCAGAACCGGCCATGAGTGCCTGGCCAACGTGCCCCGCAAAATGGTTGTGAAGGACTGAGTAATGACACCCAACCCAATTTCCCCGACGATCCCGCTGGATAGCGATGGTATCCACCACGGTTTCCTACGGCTGCCTTACAGCCGGGATGACAGTGCATGGGGGTCAATTATGATCCCGCTAACGGTTATCAAAAACGGAGATGGGCCTACGGCTTTGCTGACCGGCGCCAACCATGGCGATGAATATGAAGGGCCCGTGGCGTTGCAAGAACTGACGGTTACGCTAAAGCCCGAGGACATCACCGGACGCGTGATCATCGTGCCTGCCTTCAATTATCCCGCTTTTCGCGCCGGGTTACGCACGTCCCCCATCGACAAAGGCAATATGAACCGTGCCTTTCCGGGCCGGCCAGATGGCACCCCAACCGAAAAGATTGCCGACTATTTCCAGCGCGTTCTTTTGCCAATGGCCGATATTGCGGTGGATTTTCACTCGGGCGGAAAAACGCTGGATTTCGTGCCCTTCGCGGCGGCCCATATCCTTGAAGATAAAGCCAATGAAGCGGCCTGTTTCGCCGCGATGGCCGCCTTTAACGCCCCCTATTCGGTGCAGCTACTGGAGATCGACAATGTCGGAATGTACGACACCGCGGTCGAAGATATGGGTAAGGTTCTGGTTTCAACAGAATTGGGCGGTGGTGGCTCTGCCACAGCCAAGTCGATTGCTGTTGCAAAAAAGGGCCTGCGCAATGTGCTGATCCATGCAGGAATTCTGAAGGGCGAGATGCAGATTGATCCAACCGTGCGCCTGGATATGCCCGATGGTAACTGCTTCGTGTTCTCGGAAAACGATGGCCTCTACGAGCCGATGGTTGATCTTGGTGAACAGGTCAACCAAGGCGATGTTGTGGCCCGCGTTTGGCCCGTTGATCGCACCGGGATTGCCCCGATTGAATACCGTGCCAAAGTTACGGGCCTTTTGATCAGTCGCCACTTTCCCGGTCTCATCAAAGCGGGCGATTGCGCGGCGGTGATCGGGTTGAACGTTGGATAACTTTATTCCCCGGAGGTGAGACCATGCGGCTCGACGCCCGCGATCTGGATATTCTACGGGTGCTTTCAACCGACGGGCGCATCACAAAAACGGCTTTGGCCGACCGCGTTGGCCTGTCGCCCACCCCCTGCTGGGAGCGGCTGAAAAAGTTGGAAAAAGCCGGGTTGATCAAGCGATATAGAGCCGAGATCAACCTGCGCAAACTTGGGCCACATGTAACTGTTTTTGTTGCGGCCGAACTGTCCGATCATACCGCTGCCAGCTTTCAGGCTTTTGAGGCCGCAATGCAACGCTATGAAGAAGTGTTGGCCTGCTGGGCGCTTGGCGGAGGATTTGATTACATCCTGCAAATCGTGACGCGCGATATCGATGCCTATCAACGCCTGATTGATGAAATGCTCAATGCTGACATAGGTCTGGAAAAATATTTTACCTATATTGTCACCAAACCAGTGAAGGGGCAGGGCGTTCCGCCGATTTCCCTCATTGCTGGATGGCAGGAGTAACCCTCTGCCTGAGAGATGGTTGACAGCAGAATACTCTGCTTTGGACCCGAAATTTGGTCTCATCCTTTGCCTGTAATGCCCGACATTGTCGGGCATCGAGGGAGAGGTATCCATGAAAGAAACTGCACTTTCTGCGCGCGATGATATTGCTGACAAATCTTTGGCGCGCAGTTTTTCCTATGTGAATGGTAAATGGTGTGCAGCTTCGTCGGGTTACACCATCCGCGTCACCGATCCGGCAACTGGCGATGTTATCGGTGAGGCCGCCAGCCTTTCGGCAGAGGAATCCTCTGCCGCCGTGGATGCGGCACAGGCCGCCTTTCCGACCTGGTCGGGCCTCTTGCCACAAGACCGATCCGCCATTCTGCGCCGTTGGTTCGACCTGATGCTGCACCACAAAGAAGATCTGGCACGGATCATGGTACTGGAACAGGGCAAGCCCCTGTCCGAGGCGCGCGGTGAAATTGATTATGCTGCGTCTTTTGTAGAATTCTACGCCGAAGAGGCCAAGCGACCCAATATTGAAGGCGTCACTAGCCATCTGCCCGATGCCGAGGTCGAGGTTTGGCTAGAGCCGGTCGGGGTGGTGGCAATGATCACACCGTGGAATTTCCCTGCTGCCATGCTGACCCGCAAAGCAGCAGCAGCCATGGCAGTGGGATGTACGGTTGTGGCTCACCCCTCAGGTGAAACCCCGTTTTCGGCCCTCGCGTTGGCTGAACTGGCGGAAAAGGCGGGTATTCCGGCGGGCGTATTCAACGTGGTCACCGGCCAGGCCTCGACCGTGGTCGAACCTTGGACGAAAGACACCCGTGTTCGGGCACTCTCGTTCACAGGCTCCACCGAAATCGGACGGTTACTTTACCGTCAGTCCGCCGACACAGTGAAAAAACTTGTAATGGAACTAGGCGGGCATGCACCGGTGATTGTGTTCAAAGGGGCCGATCTTGAAATTGCGGTTTCTGAAACGATCAAGGCCAAATTCGCCACATCCGGGCAGGACTGTCTTGGCGCCAATCGGATATTTGTGGAGCGCTCAATTTACGACGCATTCTGCTCGCAGTTCGCCGAAGCGACCCGCAGGCTGTCCCTTGGCATCGGTATGGACGACCCCGATATCGGCCCTCTGATGAATGAAAAGGCGGTTCAAAAGCAGGAAGAACATGTCGCCGATGCGCTGGCCAAGGGGGCCAAACTGGCGTGCGGAGGTGCAAGGGATCCTCTCGGCCCGCTGTTTTATCAGCCCACGGTTCTGACCGACGTGCCCGCCGATGCCGTGCTTATGTCAGAGGAAACATTTGGCCCTGTGGCGGCCATTGCGCCCTTTGATACCGAAGAAGAGGTGATCGCCCGGGCCAATGACACCGAATACGGTCTGGTTGCGTATCTGCACAGCCATGACCCACGCCGTATTTACCGCGTATCTCGTGCATTGCAATTTGGCATGGTGGCGGTGAATCGCACCAAGGTCACCGGCGCGCCGATCCCCTTTGGCGGCACCAAACAATCCGGTCTGGGCCGTGAAGGGGCAAGACGGGGAATGGAAGAGTTTACCGAAATCAAATATGTCTGCCGCGACTGGGCATGAGGAGTGAAAAGATGCTGAAGAACGATCAACTTGACCAATGGGACCGCGAGAACTTTTTCCATCCCTCCACTCATCTGGCCCAGCACGCGCGGGGCGAAACAGCGACCCGAGTGATCAAAACCGCAAGCGGGGTCCATATCGAAGACCGTGATGGTACCAAATTGCTGGACGCCTTTGCAGGACTTTATTGCGTGAATGTGGGCTATGGCCGTCAGGAAATTGCCGAAGCGATTGCGGATCAAGCCCGCGAGTTGGCCTATTATCATTCCTACGTGGGCCACGGCACAGAAGCCTCCATCACCCTGTCCAAGATGATCCTTGATCGCGCGCCTTCGAACATGTCCAAGGTCTATTTCGGCCTGGGCGGTTCAGATGCAAATGAGACCAACGTCAAATTAATATGGTATTACAACAATATCCTGGGCCGCCCCGAAAAGAAAAAGATCATCTCGCGCTGGCGAGGGTATCATGGCTCGGGCCTTGTCACCGGGTCGCTGACTGGGCTGGAACTATTCCACAAAAAGTTCGATCTGCCGCTCACGCAGGTGGTTCATACCGAAGCGCCCTATTATTTCCGCCGCGATAATCTGGACCAAAGCGAAGCCGAATTCGTCGCGCATTGCGTTACTGAACTGGAGGCGCTGATTGAACGTGAAGGCGCTGATACAATCGCCGCGTTTATTGGCGAGCCGGTGTTGGGAACCGGTGGTATCGTGCCCCCGCCCGAAGGCTACTGGGCCGCTATCCAGACCGTATTGCGTAAGCATGACATCCTGTTGGTTGCCGATGAGGTTGTGACCGGGTTTGGCCGCCTGGGCAGCATGTTCGGGTCGGAGCATTACGGCATGGAATCCGATATCATCACCATCGCCAAAGGCCTCACCTCGGCTTACGCGCCGCTGTCAGGTTCGATTGTTTCTGAAAAAGTGTGGAAGGTGCTGGAACAGGGCACGGATGAAAACGGCGCCATCGGCCACGGTTGGACCTATTCGGCACACCCGATCGGGGCCGCGGCCGGTGTGGCAAACCTCAAACTGATTGATGATCTGAACCTGATCGAAAACGCAGGCAAAGTCGGCGCTTATCTGAAGCAGTCGATGAAGGATGCACTGTCAGCACACGCCAATGTCGGCGATGTGCGCGGCGAAGGAATGTTGTGCGCGGTCGAGTTCGTGAAGGATAAAGATAGCCGCACCTTCTTTGACTCCGCGGACAAGATCGGCCCGCAAGTCTCAGCCGCTCTTTTGGCACAGGATAAGGTCATCGCACGCGCTATGCCGCAAGGCGACATCTTGGGCTTCGCGCCACCGTTTTGCCTGAGTCGTGAAGAAGCTGATACCGTCGTCGCCGCAACTCTGCGCGCGGTTACAGCAGTATTGGGCTAGGGGATGTCTGTCTCGCCCATCCTTGGCTGAGTTGACAGCGGTAAACATTACCGCATCAAACTCTGGGGTGGGCGCAGCACTCGATTGAGACCGCTTTGATTTGGCAATATTGCCTGGATCAGGCCGCAATTCCAAGATTCCTTACTACAAGGCCCAATCCGGTCAAAGTGGCCAGGATTGAAACTTGAAACAAGCACACGTCACTATTGTCGCAATGTGCTACAGATCAGATATTATCAATCATGGGTGGAGCGGCGGAAAAGTCCGCAACGTGTGGGTTGCCATTCCCGTAGCCAGACAGACGATGAAGCAGGAAGAGCTCAAGCGGAAGTTGGAAGATTTCGAAGTTCCGCAAAGGAATTTTGAAGAGATGTTCGAACCGGTCGCCGAAATTCTGTCAAAATCTTGGAAAGTATGGAAAAAAAGCGACTATAGGGGCAAGAGAGCGCTGCTTAGAATGCTATTTGTTCAGAAGGGAAGTTACTCTTCCAAATCGGATCTTCGAACCGGTGAATTATCTTTTCCATTCAGATTCTTAAGTGACGCAAATTATCTGAATTAGGTTTTGGTGGAGCCTAGGGGAGTCGAACCCCTGACCTCTTGCATGCCATGCAAGCGCTCTCCCAACTGAGCTAAGGCCCCATACAGGTACTGCAGAAGCAGTGGGCGGACGTTTATGAGACAGTGGCGCTAAGCGCAAGTCCAAAAACAGGCGTCGCCGTTAAAATTTTGCAACCAGATTGCAAATGGCACGAGGCGGCGCGAGGCCGCCTCTAACCGTGATCAGCTATCGTCCTCTGCTGGAATGTCAGTGATGTCGTCCAGCGGAACTTCATCACTGCTGTCATCATCGTCATCCAGCAAATCATCATCCAGATCGACTTCGACTTCGTCGTCGTCATCCAGAACCAGTTCTTCCTCGGGCGCGTTTTCGCGCGCCTTGGCCGATGCGGCATCTTCTGCATCTGCTGCGATCATCCGGCTTTTGCCGGTTTCGAGTTCCACGATCTCGCCGGTATAAGGGCTAACGATCGGGTCTTTGTTCAGGTCATAAAACCGTTTACCGGTGGTCGGGCAAACGCGCTTTACACCCCATTCTTCCTTGGGCATGTCCAATCCCCTTGATATCAGGTGAGTCGTATCGACGATTCAGGTCAGGTGCCACAAGCAGCGGGCACTGTCAAAGCCTTTGAGCAGGAGAAACAGACCTATGGGAGATCACGCACTGCCAGGATCGCCTCCGGTGCCGCTGACATTGCGCAAATCGGCGCGGGCACGGCGGATCAGTCTGCGTATATCCCAGTTGGACGGGCGTGTTACACTGACCTATCCAAATGGCGTTGCTGAATCCGATGCGTTGAACTTTGCCCGCCAAAAAGAAAGCTGGATTCGGCAGCACCTGAGTGATCGGCCAGACCCCTCGGTGGTTCAATTTGGGCAGCATATTCCTGTTGAGGGCACCCAACGGCGCATTGTCCGGGCAACGGGCCGACGCGTTCTGTTGCAGGCGGACCAGATTTCAGTACCTGAAGGCGCTGAAGCGCGACGTTTGGCGCGCTTCTTGAAAGAACTGGCACGCGACCGGCTGACCGGCGCATGTGATGACTACGCAGCGATGTTGGGTAGGGCTTATGCCAGCATCTCTATTCGGGATACCCGATCGCGCTGGGGATCATGCAGTTCTGAGGGTGGGTTGATGTTTTCCTGGCGGCTGATTCTCGCTCCACCAGACGTCCTGCATTATGTTGCCGCACATGAGGTGGCGCATCTGGCCGAGATGAACCATTCCCCAGCCTTTTGGGCCCAGGTCGAACGGTTATTCGGAGATTACAAAGAACAGCGGCGCTGGCTGCGCGACAACGGGGCGCAGTTGCATCAGTACAGATTTGACGCGCCTGCGAGTTGACCTGTGCGGTGTTTGTGATCACATAGAGAAATGCTGAACACACGCCCTTCAGAAACGCAGACCGCAACGCATGACCGGGTGTACCGGGCCCTGCGATCCCGCATCATGCATGGTGATATCGCCCCCGGTCAGGCACTGACCTTAAGGGGAATTGGGAAAGAGTTTGGTGTCTCGATGACACCGGCCCGAGAGGCGGTGCGTCGGCTTGCGGCTGAAGGGGCGTTGTTTCTGTCTTCCTCGGGCCGCGTTTCTACGCCTGAGTTGACCAATGACCGGATCGAGGAGTTGGCTGCGCTGCGGGCTTTGCTTGAGGTCGAGCTGGCCAGCCGGGCATTGCCGCGTGCGCATATTGCCCTGATTGACCGATTGCAGAGCATCAACATGACGGTGGCCGAGATGGTCACCAAACGTGATGCCGTTGGATATATTCGCACCAATCTGGAGTTTCACCGAACTCTGTATCTGCGGGCGCAGGCCCCGGCGATGCTGGCGATTGCCGAAACCGTATGGTTGCAGCTTGGGCCAACGATGCGCGCGCTTTATGGGCGGCTGCGGCGAACGGAACCACCGCATCACCACAAGCTGATAATTGCGGCACTAAAGGCCGGGGATGAGCCGGGTTTGCGCCTTGCGGTTCGCTCGGATGTTACACAGGGCCTGCGGATGCTGGTCAGCTAAGCGGCTTGTTGCCGAAGCTGCCGAAATTGCCGTGTTCAGTATCGCTGTTCTGGCCCCGACGATTTCTCTGCGCTAGGCTGTGAGAAATCACAATAAGAGCAGTTTTCAACCATGATTGATCGACGGTTATTTTCCCTTGGGCTGGGCTCCGGCTTGTTGGTTGCCTGTACGGACAGCGTGCCTTCTTCTTCGGCGCCGGCTGCGCGCATGCAACCGGTTCGGAACGCGGGCTGGGACGCCTGGGTGGCGGGCTTCAAAAGCCGCGCGGCCGCACAGGGGATTTCGCAAAGCACAATTACCCGCGCCTTCCAGGGCGCCGGATATCTGCCCGGAGTGATCGAGCGGGACCGAAATCAGGTCGAGTTCAAGAGGTCGCTTGAAGACTACCTAGCGATTGCAACCTCGGATGAACGGATCGCGACCGGCAAGCAAATGCTGGTGCGCCATGCCGGAACGCTGTCTCAGATCGAAGCGCAGTACGGCGTCGACAAAGAAGTTGTCGTGGCGATTTGGGGGCTGGAAAGCCGCTATGGTGCGCGGCGCGGTGATGTGCCTGTTGTATCGGCCCTGTCGACGCTGGCCTATGACGGTCGGCGCGGGCAGTTCTTTGAAAGCCAGCTGATAGCGGCGATGAAGATCCTGCAGAACGGTGACACGACATCTGCCAACATGACAGGTAGCTGGGCCGGTGCCATGGGGCACACGCAGTTCATTCCGACCTCTTATCTGGCCTATGCGGTGGATTTCACCGGCGATGGACGGCGCGATATCTGGTCCGACGATCCAACGGATTCGCTGGCATCAACGGCGGCTTATCTGGCGCGTTCCGGTTGGGTGCGTGGGCAGCCCTGGGGCGGTGAGGCCGGGACGGTATCCGGTACGCCGGTTGCTGTGCTGCAACCCCAGGTGCCAGGGCCCCGCATCGCCGTGTTCCGCAATTTTCAGGTGATCAAACGGTACAATAACTCGGACAGCTACGCGATCGGGGTAGGGCATCTATCAGACCGGATTGCCGGAGGTGCGCCGTTCCAGGCCTCTTTCGGACCGGATGCGACTGGTCTGACGCTTGAAGATCGCAAAGAGCTGCAGCGCCGCCTGACATCCGCCGGGTACGACACCGAAGGCGCAGATGGTGTAGTCGGTAAAAACACGACATCCGCGATTTCTGCGTACCAGCGGGCCAATGGGCTGCCCGCGACCGGAGAACCCTCAGTTGCGCTGCTGAGGCAGTTGGGGGGCTGAGGGTTACGCAGCCAGCCCTTTTGAGCCGATGTCGAGGAATTTTTGACGACGATCTCTGATCAGGGCGGCGGAATCCTTGCCGTCCAGATCCTTGAGCATCGCCGTAATCGCGTCCCGCACGGAGTCCACGGTCGCAGCGCGATCGCGATGTGCGCCGCCCTTGGGTTCCGAAATGATCCGGTCGCAAACGCCCAGCTTGTGCAGGTCTTGCGCGGTCAGCCGCAACGCCTCGGCTGCTTCGCGCATTTTCTCGGAGTCCTTCCACAGGATCGAGGCGCAGCCTTCGGGTGAAATGACCGAATAGACCGAATGTTCCAGCATCGCGACACGGTTTGCCGTTGCAAAAGCCACCGCACCGCCTGATCCACCTTCGCCGATGATGACCGAGACCAACGGCACGCCGATCTTCAGGCACATCTCGGTCGAGCGGGCAATAGCCTCGGACTGGCCGCGCTCTTCGGCGCCTTTGCCGGGATAGGCGCCAGCCGTGTCGATCAAGGTGATAACCGGCAGTCCAAAGCGTCCTGCCATTTCCATCAGTCGGACAGCCTTGCGATACCCTTCGGGGCGAGCCATGCCGAAATTGCGTTCGATGCGCGATTTGGTGTCGCTGCCCTTTTCGTGGCCGATCACCATAACAGGTTGATCGTTGAACCGCGCCAGACCGCCGATCACGGCCAGGTCGTCAGCAAAATTCCGATCGCCTGCCAGAGGTGTGAATTCGGTGAACAGATCTTCCACGTAGTCTTTGCAATGGGGACGTCCAGGGTGACGAGCGACCTGACATTTTCTCCATGGCGTCAGATCGGCATAGAGTTCGTCCAACAGCTTTTCAGCCTTGGCGTCCAAAGCGGCGGCCTCTGCGGCCACATCCATCTCTTCATTGGCGCGCGCCAGTGCACGCAGTTCCTCGGCCTTTCCTTCGATCTCGGCCAAAGGTTTTTCGAATTCCAGATACTGGGTCATGACGCCTCTCAACGCGGAAGTTCCCTGCTATATGGCCTGACGTTGCCCCGGATGCAACTCAGCAAGATTCAAAGGGTTGGTAGGGGTTCCCGTATTCACCCTCAAAAGGGCCTTGATGACCGGTCATTGCTAGCCTGCGAACGTTCTCAAACGGGCCAAAGCACAGGGTAGAGCGACGCGACCAGCAGCCCCGCCATCACCCAGTTGAACAGCATCAGTCGGTGTGGGTTCGTGAGAATCCGCGCCATCTGCTGCCCGAGTACCGTCCATGTGCTGACCGAGGGCAAATTGATTGCGCCGAAAACAATCGCGACAATGACGATGGCGTTCAGCGTCCGGTCGGGTGTGTATACAGTTGTTGCTGTCAGGGCCATGGCCCAGGCTTTTGGATTGACCCATTGGAATGCTGCAGCCTGTAAAAACGTCATCGGTTTTCCCGCAGGCGCGCCCGCTTCGGCTGGGGCCGAATGCGCGATTTTCCATGCCAGATACAGCAGATAGGCCACCGACGCCGCTTTCAACACGGTATAGCTGATTGGATAGGCATCAAACACCTGCACCAGCCCCGTTCCGACCAGAAGGACCATGACTGTAAAGCCCAACCCGATTCCGAACATATGTGGGATTGTGCGTCGAAACCCGAAATTCGCGCCCGAGGCCATCAGCATCAGGTTATTGGGTCCCGGCGTGATCGACGAGACGAAGGCAAAGGTGACGAGGGCAAAAAGCAATTCAGGGTTCATAGCGCAGATAATTGATGGAATCCGCCCAAATGAAATTGCGTTTGCGCTGGTTATTGCGGTAATTCTGCAATTAATGATCAAGTTGGATGATATAAATCGCCATATATTGCGTGAGCTGACACGTGATGGGCGGATAAGCAACCTTGAATTGGCCGATCGGGTCGGGCTGTCAGCCTCGGCCTGTTTGCGCCGTGTTCAGGAATTAGAGCGTGCGGGCGTGATCTCGGGCTATCGTGCTGTATTGAACCCACCTGCGCTGGGCATCGGCTTTGTCGCCTATATTGGCGTGGGGCTGGGCGAACATACAAAGGCCGCTCAGGAAGGGTTCGAGCGTGCATTGCAGCGCGCGCCTGAGGTGGTGGAGTGCCATAACATCACCGGCACGATCGAATACCTGTTGCGCGTGGAATGTGCCGATCTGTCGTCTTACAAAACTTTTCACACCGAAGTTCTGGGGACTTTGCCCCATGTCACGTCGATCACGTCCTATGTCGTCATGGGCTCGCCCAAGGATATGCGGGCCTGACATTGGAAAGATGATTCTGTACCGGCTTGCCGGAGTTGGATTCACGTTTTACTGTCTTGCCAAAGATTTGACCAAAAATGGGGACAACCCCAACCGGTCGTATTCAGGGAGAAGACGATGAAACTTGTTCGGACCGGAGCACTGGTCGCAACTTTGGTGATGATTGCGGGAGCATCTTTGGCAGCTCCGTTAAAGCTGCAACCTGCCAACCCACAGCCCAGCCCCAAGGCGGGATTGAATGTGAACTACTTTGGCACTGGCAATCAACACAAGAAGATCCGAGATCTGAGCCATGCAAAAAGCATGCTGTCTAAAGCGCAGCCCGGACAACCGTTGCGGGGCTTGGATTACAGGGACACCAGTAAGGGTCAGGACGTCATGACGTTTGACGGCGCTTACAATGTCGCCGCCGAAATTACGGGGTACATGCGGTTCGACTCTGCTGGAATCTACGAGTTGGAAACGTGGTCAAATGACGGGATAGAGGCATTCGTCGGAGGCCAGAACATTGGACAAGTCTCGGGCATTCAGGGCTGCGAGGCCAATCAGCGGACCGAAGTCGATGTGCCCAGAGCCGGGTGGTACGCGCTCAAGATCATCTATTTCCAGAAGCTCGGGACATCCTGTCTGATGATGAAATCTGGGAAAAAGGGCGAAAGGTTCACCTGGACACCCAATGATGTCTTCGGACGGTAAGAAAAAGGCGCCCGGTGAGGCGCCTTTCTACTTTTAGCTATTGGCAGCGATCAATTCGGCCTGGGCCACGATCACCTCGGCTTGTTTGATCGAGGCGATATCGACCAGACGCCCTTTGTAGACCGTCGCACCTTCGCCATTGGCCTTGGCTTGCTCCATGGCGGCCAAGATTTCGCGGGCCTCTGACACCGCCTCGTCCGAGGGGGTGAAGACCTGGTTGGCCAGCGCGATCTGTTTGGGGTGGATTGCCCATTTGCCGACCATGCCCAAAGTGGCAGAACGTTTGGCCTGCGCGATATAGCCTTCGTCATCGCTGAAATCGCCGAACGGTCCATCCACCGGCAGCACGCCATGGGTGCGGCAGGCGGCAACGATGGCGGCCTGCGCCCAGTGCCACGGGTCGGACCAGTGTTTTTCACCTTCGCGCAGCATGTAATAATTTTCCTGCGTGCCGCCGATGCCAGTTGTCTGCATGCCCATCGAGGCCGCAAAGTCGGCGGCCCCAAGGCTCATGGCTTGCATCCGGGGGGACGAGGCAGCGATTTCTTCGACATGGGCGAGGCCAGCTGCGGATTCGATGATGACCTCAAAGCTGATCGGTTTGGTACGGCCTTTTGCGCGTTCGATGGCGGTGACCAGCGCGTCCACCGCATAGACATCCGCCGCACAACCGACCTTGGGGATCATGATCTGGTCCAGTCGATCTCCGGCCTGCTCCATCACATCCACGACATCGCGGTACCAGTAAGGCGTATCCAGTCCGTTGATTCGTACGGACATGTATTTGGTGCCCCAATCAAGGGTGTTCAGCGCCTCGATGACATTGGCACGCGCTGTGTCCTTGTCAGATGGTGCAACCGAATCCTCAAGATCAAGATTGATCACATCCGCCGCAGAGGCCGCCATCTTGGGGAAGAGCTTGGTGTTCGACCCGGGGCCGAACAACTGACAACGGTTAGGGCGCGCGGGGGCGGCGGGTTGAATGCGAAAGCTCATCTGGACCTCGTGCAGGAAAGGAAATTGCGATTTTGTTGTCTTATGAGGTATTAAATTGCGCAGGTCTCCGCAAGCATGTTTGTGCATCTGCGGCAATGCAGTCGCAGCATTCGCCGCAATGCGCCGTGTCTCTGGTGATTAAAGTTTAATCGCTTTAAAAACTTGAAAGAATTTTGCGCAAGCTACGATATTTGCGCGAAATTTTCCTGCGGGATCCAGCGATGCTGGGCGAAATCGAGAAACACTCGCCTTGCCCGTCCCATAGCCTGCGCCAGAATCAAAGGAGTGCACCGCAATGATCGAGACACCGTATCTGTTGTTTTTGGGCGATGCGCCCGACCAGCTGGCGGCCAAGGTTGCCGTTGGAATCAAGGACTGGCGTCCGGAAAACGCCGTGGGTCAATACCGGATGGAGGGTTGTAAAGCCGATCTGGGCCTGACCGACATGTCCTTGGCTAAGGCCAAAGAGGCCGGGGCCAAGACTTTGGTCATCGGCGTGGCCAATCGTGGTGGTGTGATCAGTCAGGAATGGAAAAAGGTGCTGGTCATGGCGCTGGAGGAAGGTTTCGACCTGGCCTCGGGCCTGCACAACCTTTTGTGTGATGAGCCCGATCTAGTCGCAGTCGCCGAAGCAACAGGCCGCAAGCTGCATGATGTGCGGGTTCCGTCGGTCGACTATCCAATCGCCAACGGCATCAAACGTAAAGGTAAGCGCTGTCTTGCCGTGGGCACCGATTGTTCGGTTGGCAAGATGTACACCGCGATGGCCATGGATGCCGAGATGCGCAAGCGTGGCATGAAGTCGACCTTCCGAGCTACTGGCCAGACTGGCATTCTGATCACCGGTGACGGTGTACCGCTGGACGCGGTGATCGCAGATTTCATGGCGGGATCGGTCGAATGGCTGACACCCGACAATGATGACGACCACTGGGATTTGATCGAAGGGCAAGGGTCACTGTTTCACGTGTCCTATTCCGGCGTGACAATGGCGCTGATTCATGGCGGTCAGCCCGATGCGTTGATCCTGTCTCATGAACCGACACGCGAACATATGCGCGGTCTGCCGACATATAGCTTGCCGTCTTTGCAAACCTTGCGCGATACGGCGCTGGGGCTGGCCAAGGTTGCCAACCCTGACTGTCAGGTCGTCGGCGTCTCGGTCAATACGCAGCACATGAGCGAAGCGGATGCCTCTGCCTATCTGGCGCAGGTTGAGGCCGACATGGGACTGCCCGCAACGGACCCGTTCCGTTTTGGTGCAGGCA
This sequence comes from Ruegeria sp. CDSA020, assembly GCF_059612345.1. NCBI lineage: Bacteria > Pseudomonadati > Pseudomonadota > Alphaproteobacteria > Rhodobacterales > Roseobacteraceae > Ruegeria > Ruegeria sp. CDSA020. The sequence goes on along the minus strand of NZ_JBXWQK010000002.1, from coordinate 157,264 downwards.
AGCTGGTCGACGCGCTGGCAGCAGTATAAAGCGGTCTGGTCCCGCCGGCCCGGATCGAAATTTGGAAAAGCCGGGCGGTTCAGCCAGGAAAAGGTATGTGATGCAAATTGACGTCTCTCGCGATGTGTTCAGGCTGGCTCAGGTCTTTACGATTTCACGCGGGTCACGGACCGAGGCCAAGGTTCTGACCGTACGCATTTCTGACGGTCAGCATCAGGGCTGGGGCGAATGTGTACCCTATGCGCGCTATGATGAAACTCTGGACTCGGTTGAGGCTGAAATTGCCAGATTGCCGGACAGTTTTGACCGGGCGCAACTGATGGATCTGTTGCCTGCGGGCGCTGCACGGAATGCCGTAGATTGTGCGCTGTGGGATCTTGAGGCCAAGCGTGCCGGTAAACGCGTCTGGAATCTGGCTGGGCTGCCTCAGCCGAGCCCCGAAATCACGGCCTATACATTGTCGTTGGACACCGCCGAGGCGATGCAGGCGCAGGCGGCTGCGAATGCACATCGCCCGCTTTTAAAGATCAAACTGGGCACGCCGGATGACATGCCCCGACTTGAAGCCGTTCGCGCAGGCGCACCGGATGCGACGATCATCGTGGACGCAAATGAAGGTTGGTCCGCCGCCGTTTACACCGATCTTGCGCCACATCTTGTGCGCCTGGGTGTGGCCTTGGTCGAGCAACCTCTGCCCGCCGGTGACGATGACGCGCTGATCGGGATGGAGCGCCCGGTACCCGTATGTGCCGACGAATCCTGCCATGATCGTGCCAGCCTGCCCAAACTGAAGGGCAAATATGATGTGATCAACATCAAGCTCGACAAGACCGGAGGTCTGACCGAAGCGCTGGAGCTGCGCAAAGCGGCGATTGCTGAAGGCTATGACATCATGGTCGGCTGTATGGTCGGCAGCTCTTTGGCGATGGCCCCTGCGACATTGCTGGCGCAGGGTGCGATGGTAACGGACCTTGACGGACCACTTTTGTTGGCCGAAGACCGCGACAACCCGCTGACTTTTGATGATGCCGGAGTGTACCCGCCATTGGCAGCGCTCTGGGGCTAAGGAGATTGACATGACCCGCACCGTTTATGTGAATGGCGACTACCTGCCCGAAACCGAAGCCACAGTGTCGATCTTTGATCGTGGCTTCCTGATGGCCGATGCCGTGTATGAGGTGACCAGCGTTCTGGACGGCAAGCTGATCGACTTCGAAGGCCATGCGGTCCGCCTCAAGCGCTCGCTGGACGAATTACAGATGACTGAACCCTGCGCGAAGGACGAGCTGCTGGAGATCCACCGCAAGCTGGTTGAGTTGAACGGCATTGAAGAGGGGCTGGTCTATCTTCAGGTCACGCGCGGCAGCGACGGCGACCGAGATTTTGCATTTCCTGCGGCTGATACCAAACCCACACTGGTTTTGTTCACCCAAAACAAGCCGGGTCTGGCAGACAGCCCTGCTGCCCGGAAAGGTGCCAAGGTCATCTCGATCGAGGATATCCGCTGGGGCCGGCGCGACATCAAGACGACACAGCTGCTCTATCCCTCGCTGGGCAAGATGATGGCCAAGGCCGCGGGCTGTGATGATGCCTGGATGGTCGAAGGCGGTTATGTGACCGAGGGCACCAGCAACAACGCGTATTTTGTCAAAGGCAACAAAATTGTCACCCGACCGTTGTCGAGCGACATCCTGCACGGCATCACCCGCAAGGCCGTTCTGCGAATGGCAGCCGAAGCGCAGATGGTTGTCGAAGAACGCCTGTTCACCATCGACGAGGCCAAGGAGGCTGATGAGGCGTTCACCACCTCTGCCAGTGCTTTTGTCATGCCTGTGGTTGAAATTGACGGCACAGCGCTGGGCGACGGCACGCCGGGACCCATAGCCAAACGTCTGCGCGAGATTTATCTGGACGAAAGCCGCAAGGCAGCGCTCTAAAGGAATCTCATGCTGGGCGTTTGTGTGGCATGGGGTGGTCGCAACGAATTTGACAACATTTGGTGCCGCGTGCAGGTCTTGGTCGGGATGAACGGCGCAAAGAGGGTGCGGCACCAAAATCTCTGAGCGCGATCTGAACACGATAGTTGGTGATCCTGCATCCTGACAGGCCGCTTTGAGAATAGTCATACTCAGCCTGACAAAGGGTATTGGTTTGGCCGAAACCAGGCGGCATATTACGCGCTGAGTTGCGGTTTTCAGGAGCCAACTTCACACATGATGATGGCGAAGCCCCTACGTGTTGCTGGTGTAGCTAGGGGACAGAGGGCCGGAGATGCCCCGTAACACGACCAATGGGCCTCAATGGCCGTTATTGGTGCCGATGAAAATGTTGGTCTATCATGTCCTCCTGTGGTCCATTTCAAATGAGTTAACTTATGGCCGATCCATACTCTGACCTCGGTACGCAAGACACCGCCCTTCAAGAGCGGATCGCATCAGCAATGGAAGTGCGCTGTTTAGAGCCTGCGCAGATTGCAATTCGCAAAGCCTACATGGAAAACCTGAGGCTCCCCAAAGGTGCACGGGCGCTGGAGCTTGGTTCAGGAACAGGACACGTTACCCGAGATTTGTTGGAGCTTGCAGGAGCCGCAACGGCTCATGGAATTGAACCCTCGCCCGTCATGGTCGCACGGGCCCAGAAGAGCTTTGGGGATGATGATCGACTTAGCTTCGATATCGGGGATGCCAAAAACACAGGTTTTGAAAGCGAGACCTTTGACCTTGTGTTAATGCACACGTTGTTGTGCCACGTCCCTAGACCTGAAGACGTTGTTCAAGAGGCCTTCCGCCTTTTGAAGCCCGGAGGTGTGCTGGCAATTTGTGATGGCGACTACAGTACCGCAACTGCGCAGATCGCGGACTTTGATCCGCTCGATCAACTCATCAAATTCATGATCAATCAAAATGTCACTAATCTTTGGATAATGCGTCAGATTTCAGCCATCCTGGTCGATGCGGGATTTCGACTTGGGGCCCGGAAAGGTCATGGATATGTGGCAGAAGGGGAAGCGACCTATTTTCTCACCGTAATTGAACGCGGAGCGGACCGCATGGTGGAAGAGGGTCTGTTATTTTCCGAAACTGCAGAGGCTTTGAAATCAGAAGCGAAACGCAGAGTATCTGCCAAGATGTTTTTTGGTTTTATGTCCTATGTGAGCCAAATCGCAAATAAACCCAAGATCGTTTGACCGTTCTCAGTAATCGGGCAGACAGACATTGCACAGCATCCGGCCTTCTTGGTTCAAAGCGGACCCTACCAGTAACAAAAAAGGCCGCCCCAAACGGAACGGCCCTTTATTCACTGTCTCTTTACAGAGGATCAGGCGGTCAGAGCAGCTTGAGCCTGGGCGACGATCGCGCCGAACGCTTCCGGTTCGTGCACGGCCAGATCGGCCAGAACTTTACGGTCCACTTCAATACCGGCCAGGTTCAGGCCGTTGATGAAGCGGGAATATGTCAGGGCTTCGTCATGCGAACGCACAGCAGCGTTGATCCGCTGGATCCACAGCGCGCGGAAGTTACGCTTGCGGTTCTTACGGTCGCGGGTTGCATATTGGTTGGCCTTGTCTACGGCCTGACGGGCAACCTTGAAGGTGCTTTTGCGGCGGCCATAGTAACCTTTGGCAGCCTTGATAACCTTCTTGTGACGGGCGTGAGTTACGGTTCCACCTTTAACGCGGGACATGTCTTAATCTCCTCTTATCGATCGTAGGGCATATAGCCCTTGACGATTTTGGCGTCGGGGGCGGACAGGGTGGTGTTGCCACGAGCATCGCGGATGAATTTCTTGGTCCGCTTGATCATGCCGTGACGTTTGCCGGCCTGGCCAGCAAGGACCTTACCGGTCGCAGTCACCTTAAAGCGCTTTTTGGCGCTCGACTTTGTCTTCATCTTAGGCATTTCCGTCTCCTTTCGGGGTTCGGTTCGAAACGCGACTCGGCATGCCATCTCGGCCGGTCACGCGATCAGAAGCGCCGTTTACGCAAGTTCGACCATACTGGCAAGGGGGTTTTGGCTGAATCTGCAATTTTAGCAGCCCAGTCAGGCACCGGGGCGACGCAGGCCGCCCCGGTGGTCTATTTAGTGACCGTATTTGCGGATCTCACCGCTTTTCAGTCTTTCACTATACGATGCCAGTTCCTGACGAACGATCTTCATCAGGAAGTAGAGCGCAAAGACGTTCACAACCGCCATCGCAAAGATCGCCGCATCCGAGAAGTCGATAACCGGGCCGAGGTTGGCCGCAGCACCGATCACCACGAAGACGCAGAAGATGATCTTGAACACCAGCTCTTTGGTGTGCCCCTCACCGAACAGATAGGTCCAGGCCTTGAGGCCATAGTAGGACCAGCTGATCATAGTCGAGAAAGCAAACAGGATCACCGCAATCGCCAGAACATAGGGGAACCAGCTGAACGCGCTGCCAAAGGCGGCAGAGGTCAGGCTGACGCCCGAGTTGCCGTCAACGGTCGCAATAGCGCTTCCTGCTTCGTTCAACATATAGTTGCCGGTCTCGGGGTCGATGATCAACTGCTGTGTGATGATGATCACCAGCGCGGTCATGGTACAGATCACGACCGTATCGATGAACGGCTCAAGCAGCGAAACAAAGCCTTCTGTGATCGGCTCCTTTGTGCGCACCGCCGAGTGGGCAATCGCAGCAGACCCAACGCCGGCCTCGTTCGAGAACGCGGCCCGTTTGAAGCCCTGGATCAGAGCACCGACCATACCGCCGGCCACACCAAGACCGGTAAACGCACCGGCAAAGATCTGACCAAAGGCCCAACCGATCATATCCGCATTCATGACGATGATGACCAGAGCCGCCGCGACATACATCACGCCCATAAAGGGCACAACTTTTTCAGTCACTCGCGCGATGGATTTAAGTCCACCGACGATCACCATGAACACGACAACCGCAAAGACCACACCGGTGATCCAACCCGGGTAATTCCCGACGATGCCTGCAATCTGCTGATGCGCCTGATTGGCCTGGAACATGTTGCCCCCGCCCAGCGCTCCAAGAATACAGAAGATCGAGAACACAACCGCCAGGATCTTACCTCCGGGTAGACCAAGCTCGTCAAAACCCTTGGACATATAGTACATCGGGCCGCCCGAGACGCTGCCGTCTTCGTATTCGTTGCGATACTTTACGCCAAGTGTACATTCGGTGAATTTTGACGCCATGCCCAGAAGACCAGCCAGGATCATCCAGAAGGTCGCCCCGGGGCCACCAATGCCAACAGCAACGGCAACGCCTGCGATATTGCCAAGCCCGACCGTGCCCGACAGGGCAGTGGCCAATGCCTGAAAGTGGCTAACCTCACCCGCATCGTTGGGATCGGAATAGTCGCCTTTGACCAGACTTATCGCGTGGCCGAAGAAGCGCATCTGCACAAAAGCAAAGTACAGAGTAAAGACCGACGCCGCGATAACCAACCACATCACGATCCAGGGAAATCCTGTCCCGGGAATTGGTGCGAATATGAAGCTAACGAATGGCCCAGTGATATCAGCAAAAGCCTGATTGATCTTTTCGTCCAACCCGGGCGCCTCTTGCGCGGCGACGGGGCTGGCCATCAGGGTGGCGGCTGCCAATCCCAGTTGAGATAGTGTTTTCATTCCTGTGCCTCCCTCAATTCACGACCGTGACCGGTACATCGGCATGCATTACAAGGTTTTGCGTTGAGCTGCCGAAGATACGCTTTTTGAGGCCATCTGCGGACGAGCGTCCAACGACAATCTGTACGGCCTTGCTGTCTACCGTGATGGCATTCAGCGTTTCAGCCACATCTCCGTGGCGCACCACTCCGGTCGCGGCGAAACCCGCGGCCTTCAGGGCGTCGACGGCGGGTGCCACCACCCGTGTCGTTGCTAGTTCAATCTCCTCCTCACGCCGCATGTGCCGCTTTGCGTTTTCTTCAGGTGTCTGAAAAGTGTAGGGCGACCATTCAATGACATATGCAACCAGAAGCTCGCATGAACCAATCCTTTCAGCCAAATCTTTGGCAAAAGCGATGGCACGTTCTCCGGATTCTGTCCCGTCCAGTCCTATGACAATTTTTGTTGTCATCTCGTTCCTCCATTTATTGTTCATTTGACCGGGGCCCGTGCCCCCGGCAGGGCAGCCGGAACTTGGAGCATTTATTGTAGACTGCCCTCAAGCCAGTATCAGGAAAAATCACTAGGAAATGGTGTTATTTTTGGTCTATTCTCAGTAAATTACCCCATTATGCGCCAAAATTACAGGGAATTTTCCTAATGGACAGAGAATTGGACAAGATCGATCAACGCATCCTGCGGGAATTGGAAGCCAATGGCCGCCTGCCGATCGTCGAGCTTGCCATGCGGGTAAACCTGACCAACACCCCGTGCTCAGAGCGTGTAAAACGACTGGAAAGAACCGGCTATATCACCGGATACAGCGCCGTTCTGGACAAGGAGCGGTTGGGTCTCGGGCATATGACGGTTGTGCAGGTTTCCCTGGCTGCAACGTCTGAGAACTCATTGGATAAATTCAACGATGCCGTGCGCGATGTCACCGAAATCGAAAGCTGCCTGATGGTGGCGGGGTCGTTTGACTATCTGTTAACCGTTCGCACACGCGACATCGCCCATTTCCGCCAGACCCTGGGGGAAAAGATCAATAAGCTTCCGGGCATTCACCAGACCAGTTCCTTTACCGTGATGGAAATCGTCAAGGAACCGGTCGGGCAGAATGTCATACCCGCCTGATCAGCCAGGATCCGTGTTATAGATCAGCCTTTCGTCGCAAGGCGCGATCCGCAGGATATTGGTCGTGCCGGGCACGTTGAACGGAACACCGGCGGTGACAACGATCTGATCCGTGTCAGTTGCAAATCCACCAGAACGAGCAGCACGGGCGGCGCTGACGACCGCCCCTTTGAAACGCTCAAGCTCGGGCGTCATTACGCAATGGCAGCCCCAGCTCAGGCATAACCGACGGGCCGTTCCCTTTGCAGGGGTCATTGCAATGATCGGAACTCCGGGGCGTTCGCGCGCGGTCAACAGCGCAGTTGTGCCGCTTTGAGTGAAACAACAGATGGCCTTGATATCCGTTTTCTCGGCAATTTCGCGAGCGGCGGCGACGATACCATCGGCCACGGTTGTTCCCTTTGCCGTGCGCGATGCCGCGATGATCTGATCATAGGTGGGGTCGGCTTCGACCTCGATGGCGACCTTGTTCATGGTCTGCACGGCCTCGATCGGATAGGAACCTGCGGCGGATTCCGCGCTTAGCATGATGGCGTCTGTGCCCTCATAGATAGCGGTTGCCACATCTGAAACCTCGGCCCGCGTGGGCATCGGGCTTTCGATCATGCTTTCCAGCATCTGTGTGGCCACAATCACCGGCTTGGCGGCGCTACGGCACCGGCGGACCAGACGTTTCTGGATCGGGGGCACCGCGGAAACCGGTAGCTCCACGCCCAGATCTCCGCGCGCAACCATAATGCCGTCAGAGGCATCGAGGATGTCGTCAAACGCCTCAACCGCGGCAGGCTTTTCAATCTTGGACAGGATCGAGGCGCGCCCATCGGCCAGTGCCCGAGCCTCAAAAACATCCTTGGCCCGCTGAACGAAACTCAGCGCCAACCAATCCACACCCAGCTGGCAGACGAATTCCAGATCACCACGATCCTTGGCGGACAACGCGGCCAAGGGCAGCACGACATCCGGCACGTTCACGCCTTTTCGGTTCGAAATTGTCCCGCCGACCTCGACGGTACAATTCGCATGATCCTGGCCGCAATCCTGTACGATCAGGCGAATTTTGCCATCATTGACCAAGAGGCGCGCACCGGGTTCCAGCGCAGCAAAAATCTCGGGATGGGGCAGGCATACGCGGCCTGCGTCGCCCGGGGCCGGATCCAGATCCAACCGAAACACGGCACCCTCGATCAGCTCTTCCGCATCATTGGCAAATACGCCGACACGCAGCTTTGGCCCCTGCAGATCTGCAAGAATGGCGATAGGGCTGTCCAGATCCTTTTCGACCTGACGGATGATCCGGTGCCGCTCGCGGATTTCGTCATGGCTGCCATGGCTCATGTTCAGGCGAAATACGTCGGCTCCGGCTTCGTGCAACGCGCGAATGGTGTCATAGTCATTGGACGCCGGCCCCAGCGTCGCCACGATTTTCACATTTCTCAGGCGTCGCATTGACCTTGTTCTCCTCAAATCATGTCCTGAATTTGCGCGAATGTTACCGCAAACATCGACTCTGCCCGCTTATTGCGCAATTCCCTTTCCGAAGCAACTGTCCTAAACCTGCCGGAAACAACATGACAGGCTTATGACGTATTCTCCGTTTTTTATCCATGGCGCGGATCGCCCTTCCCGCTGGCTGATCACATGTGACCACGCGACCAATACTGTTCCACCGGGAATCAATGGTGGGGATCTTGGCTTGCCGCGTGAGGATATGGAGCGCCACATCGCCTATGACGTGGGCGCCTATGAAGTATCGAAACATCTGGGTGAAATTCTGAACGCGCCTGTGATTGCGGCGAATTTCTCGCGCCTTGTGATCGATCCGAACCGAGGCGAGGACGACCCGACTCTTGTGATGAAATTGTATGACGGGTCAATCATTCCCGGCAACCGTCACGCCGATGCGGATGAGCGCGAGCGGCGTTTGAACATGTGTTACCGCCCTTACCATAGGGCATTGGCTGAGCTGGCCGCACTGCCCCATGCGGTGATCGTGTCGATGCATTCTTTCACCCGGCAGTTGCGTGGACGCGAACCGCGTCCCTGGCATGTCGGTGTGCTGCACACTCCGGATGAGCGTTTTTCGCGCCCACTGATCCACCGGTTGCAGGCTGAAAAGGACCTATGTGTTGGCGTCAATGAACCCTATACTGGCGTTCTGCCGGGCGATGCGATCGACAAGCATTGCACTGCCTTTGGCCGCCCTAATGCGTTGATCGAACTGCGCAATGACTTGATCGCCGACCACGCGGGGCAGCGCGCATGGGCCGAACGTCTGGGAATTGTCCTGGAAGACGCCCTTTCGCATAGCGAATTGTGACTTTCGGCAGCTGAGAGCCCGCGCACCATTGAGCGACCACGCCCGAAACCCCATATATCAGGCGAAAGGAGGCGATCATGACGCAAGAGCTTTTGACATCTGTTTTCGGCTGGATGGCGGTGATCAACCTTGCTGTGTTACTGTTTTCGACCCTGATGGTCGTGCTGATGCAGGATTGGGCGGCTGGCATCCATAGTCGGATGTTCCAAATGGACCGCGCGGATGTGAAACGTGCGTATTTCAGGTATCTGGCCAATTACAAAATTCTGGTGCTTATCTTTTTCATCGTGCCCTGGCTGGCGTTGAAACTGGCCTAGCGCACTGAGGTGTTGCTGATGATTGAAACGGCCCGCTTGGGTTGTTAGGTCTTCTTGAACATATTGGGCAAGCATCCGGAACGAGAACATGGACCAGAAAACCGAAACCGAACTTCAGGCCGCCGCATTCCGCAGGTTGCAGCAGCACCTGATGGAAGACCGGACCGATGTTCAGAACATCGACATGATGAACCTGGCCGGATTTTGCCGCAACTGCCTGTCGCGCTGGTATCAGGAAGCGGCCAATGAACAGGGCATTGAGATGGACAAGGACGAAGCCCGTCAGATCTTTTACGGGATGACCATGAGCGAATGGAAAGCCAAGTATCAGACCGAAGCCAGTCCTGAAAAGCAGGCGGCTTTTGAAGTCTCATTCGAAGAAAATGTCGGCAAAAAGAGCTGAACGTGAAAATAGAAAGGCCCACCATTCCGGCGGGCCTTTTCTCAGTGAGGCGGCTGTCAACAAAGGTTTCACTGCCTCCGCTACATTCGCTTCTTACGGTTGTTCCGATCCGAAAGCGTCTGGCGCGGCGAATTGCGCAAATGCCCAACTTTACCTCAGCGCTCCTAAGATTTTGCCTTTAAGGCCTGCGCCCGACATTTACGCTTTCTCCGAATTAAGGGATGGTTCTTCTGCTGACTTTCAGTGCAAGAAAGGATGTCTTTGCTCTTACTGACGGGTATGAAACGTGTTGAAACTGATCAAGAATGCGCGGCTCTATACGCCTGAGCCTGTTGGTTTAGGCCATATTCTCACCGCAGGTGAACGCATTATTTACCTCGGTAGCACTCAACCCGAACTGCCGGATCCGCTTCAGGCTGAAGTCGTTGACGTCGAAGGTGCATCGGTTGTTCCGGGTTTGATCGACGGACATGCGCATATCACGGGTGGTGGCGGTGAAACCGGGCCAGCCAGCCGGGTGCCGCCGATGGTCCTGTCCTCGTTCACCCGTGCCGGGGTCACGTCGGTTGTGGGGGTATTGGGGACGGACGATCTGACCCGCAACACGCAGACGTTGGTGCAGCAGGCCTATGGGCTGCGGGAGGAGGGGCTTTCGGCTTGGTGTCACACTGGTGGCTATCACGTCCCACTGACCACGCTCACCGGTTCGGCCCGGGGTGATATCGTGTTTCTTGACCCGGTTATCGGCGTTGGGGAACTGGCGATCAGTGATCACCGGTCAAGCCAACCGACAATGGACGAGTTTCTGCGGATCGCAAGTGAGGCGCATGTCGCGGGCCTGATGACCGGCAAGGCAGGGATCGTGCATTGCCATATGGGTGACGGCGACAGGGGCCTGTCGATGTTGGAACAGGCGATCGCAACCTGCGAAATCCCCGCACGCGTCTTCAATCCAACTCATGTCAATCGCAACAAACCCCTCTTTGAACAGGCCGTCGCGTTGGCGCGGCACGGATGTTACATCGACGCGACCGCATTCCCCTGCGAACATATCGAGCCGGGCATATCAGCCGCCGAGGCCTATATCCAATTTCGCGATCTGGGTGGTCGTGCGGACCGTTTCACCATCAGCTCTGACGGCGGTGGCTGCTTGCCGGCCTTTGACCGTGAAGGCAATCTGACACGGTTCGGTGTGGGATTGTCGGACACTCTGCCCGAAACACTGCGCGACTTGACCGATAAAGGAATGTCCCTGTCTGATGCGCTTGCTCCGATGACCTCTAATGTCGCTGATCTGCTCAAGCTACATCGAAAGGGCCGTTTGAAAGTGGGTATGGAGGCCGATCTGGTGGTTCTTGACGAAAACACCGCCGTGCGGCATGTGATGGCCCGGGGGGAATGGCATGTCCGCGATGGCCAGATAGCCCGGCGCGGCATGTATGAACAGATTTGAACGTCCGCGCGGTCCCCGGTGGCTGCCCGCTATAGCTCCGGAAGGTAGTTAAGATATGTGCCCTGCACCCATTGATGCAGAGACCCCGCGCGGGTTCATCATCCCGATCGGTGGTGGCGAAGACCGCGTCAAGGAAATGCAGATTCACCGCAAATTCGTGGAGCTGTCCGGCGGCGGCGATGCCGATATTGTCGTGATCCCGACAGCCTCGATGCTGGAAGAAACAGGGCCGGATTATAACCGCATATTCTCTGAGCTTGGAGCGGGTCAGGTTGAGTTCCTGCCCATCTCGCGTCGCGCCGATTGCGACAATCCCGACTATGCCGAGATGTTGGACCGCGCCACCGGGATATTCATGACCGGCGGGAACCAGCTGCGCTTGTCGGCGATTCTGGGTGGCACGCTTGTTGCTCAAAAAATCCGGCGCCGGAATGCGGCGGGGATACCGATTGCGGGAACCTCAGCCGGGGCGTCGGTCATGTCCGAGCATATGGTTGCAGGCGGCAGCAGCAATTCGGCCCCAGCCGAAGGCAATATCACTCTGGCCCCGGGCATGGGTTTGACCAATGCGGTCATCATTGACCAGCATTTCACGCAACGTAACCGCCTGGGGCGCCTGTTAACCGCCTCATCTTTCAACCCTTTCCTGATCGGGTTGGGCGTTGACGAAGACACGGCGGCCTTCATTGGGCCCGATAACGTCCTTGAGGTAGTGGGTAGCGGAACGGTCACTGTGGTGGATGCCAGCCATCTGACGCATTCATCGATGTGGGATGCCCGCCGCGGAGAGGCGTTGAGCCTTCTGGGACTTCGGCTTGACGTTCTGGGCGAAGGGTGCCGTTATGATCTGACGGCTCGCCAGGCGTTTCCGCCGGATGAGCATATGGCGTTCTGTACATTGCCGGACCTGTCCGGGGACGAGGGCGCCGGCGGGGGAAAATAAAAACTAACCAACAGGGTGCCTCATGAAAATAATTTCGACCAACGTCTTTGTCGGCCCGAATGTTTGGGCAAGTTTTCCGGTTATTCGCCACGTTATCGATCTGGGTATTCTGGAAGAATGGCCTTCGGCAAAGATTGGTTCGGAATTTATCGACGCTCTGGTCGCGGCACTTCCCGGTTTGACAGAACATGGCTGTTCCTATCGCGAACCCGGCGGGTTCATCCGCCGCCTGCGCGAAGATGAGGGCACCTGGCTGGGTCATGTGCTGGAACATTGCGCTATCGAGGTTCAGAACGTAGCTGGTACGGATGTGACTTTTGGCCGAACGCGCGGCACTGGCGAACCCGGCCAGTACAACATGGTCTATGAATACCGCCAGCGCGATGTCGGACTGGATGCGGGCAAGCTGGCGATGCGTCTGCTAATGCATCTGTTGCCACACTCCCTCAAGGACCAGGTGGATTACGACTTTGATCCAGATTTCAACTGGGATGATGAGTTACGCAGCTTTGTGCTGCGGGCGCAGCGCAAAGAATTTGGCCCCTCGACCGGCTCGTTGGTCAAGGCGGCACAAGAGCGGGACATTCCGTGGATCAGGCTGAACTCTGGCTCGCTGGTGCAGTTCGGACACGGGAAGTATCAGAAACGCATCCAGGCTACCATCACTTCTGAGACCAAACATATCTCGGTCGAGATTTCCTGCGACAAGGAAGATACCCACAATCTGCTGAACGATCTGGGCCTGCCGGTACCACAGCAGCGCATGGTCTATTCGGCACGCGAGGCGGCAAAAGCAGCGGGGCGTATCGGGTTTCCTGTTGTCGTCAAGCCGCTCGACGCCAATCATGGGCGCGGTGTTTCGATCAATCTGAATTCAGAGTCCGAGGTCGAGGCCGGTTTTGCCGAAGCCAAGGAACATTCTCGCAGCAGGGCCATTCTGGTGGAAAGCTTCATCACCGGTTTTGACCACCGAATGCTGGTTGTGAACAACAAACTGGTTGCGGTGGCCAAGCGTGTCCCCGGACATGTCGTTGGCGACGGCACACACACGATTGCCGAGCTGGTTGACATCGTGAACCAGGACCCGCGCCGTGGCATCGGACACGAGAAAGTGCTGACCATGCTGGAAATCGACAATCAGGCCAAACGCCTGATGGAGAATGCGGGCGTGACCGAAGAAACCGTGCTGTCGGAAGGCGAGATCTTCTATCTCCGTTCAACGGCAAATCTGTCGACGGGGGGGACAGCGATTGATCTGACGGATGTGGTGCATCCTGACAATCGTGACATGGCCGAACGCGCCATAATGGCGGTTGGATTGGATGTGGGAGGTGTGGATTTTCTGATCGACGACATCACCAAATCCTACAAGGATATTGGCGGAGCTATAGTCGAGGTGAACGCCGCCCCGGGCTTTCGGATGCACGTGGCGCCGTCCGAAGGTCAGCCTCGCGACGTGGCGGGCAGAGTGATCGACATGTTGTTCCCAGCCACCGAAGAAACCCGCATCCCGATTGCGGCGATCACAGGCACCAACGGCAAGACGACGACCTCGCGGATGCTGGGGCATATTATGAAAACCAGCAGCAAGACCGTTGGCATGACCTCGACCGATGGCGTTTATGTGGACGGTAAACTAAGCGTTAAGGGCGACATGACGGGACCGAAATCCGCGCAGATCGTCCTGCGTGATCCGGCGGTCGATTTTGCAGTGATGGAAACCGCACGCGGCGGGCTTGTGCGGTCCGGTCTGGGCTATCAGCGGTCGAACGTGGCGGCGTGTCTGAATGTCTCGGCCGATCATCTAGGTCTCGGCGGCATAAACACGGTCGAGGAGCTGGCCGTTGTCAAGCGCGTGGTGGTTGAAAGCGCTGTGGAGACTGCGGTGCTGAATGCCGATGACATCAACTGTCTGAAAATGGCCGACTACGCTCAAGCGGATCAGATTTTCTATGTCACGACCAATCCAGCGCACAGTCTGGTCAAGGAACATATCAAGGCCGGCGGCAAGGCTATCGTGCTTGAAAAAGGCATGAATGGTGACATGCTGACCATCTATGACAACGGGCTTCATATCCCGGTTCTGTGGTCGCATCTGATCCCGGCGACGTTGGAAGGCAAGGCGATTTTCAACGTCCAGAATGCGATGTTCGCCGCCGCGATGGCCTATAGTTTCGGCGTGGATCTGGATAATATCCGTCATGGGCTGCGCACCTTCGACACCAGCTATTTTCAGGCACCTGGACGGATGAATGTCTATGACGAACATCCCTTCAAGGTGATCCTCGATTATGGCCATAACCCCGCCGCGCTGAAAGCGATGGCGGCACTGGCCGATCAGTTAGAGATCAAGGGCCGCAGGCTGTGCGTGGTAGCGATGCCTGGCGACCGGCGCGACGAAGATATTGTCGATGGGGCCGCCGCCCTGGCCGGACATTTTGATCATTTCATCTGCAAGGCAGATGACCGCCGTCGCGGACGCGGGCATGACGAGGTGCCGCAGATGATGCGTCAAGCCCTGATCGACAACGGCGTGGATGCCGCAGCCATCACGGTCATCCCCGACGAGGTCGAAGCGGTCAGTGCCGCGTTGGAACAGGCCGGACAGGGCGATCTGTTGGTGATCTTTGGTGATGACACAACGCGCTGCTGGAAACAGATCATCTATTTCAATTCTGATGGCGAAGAACCCGAGGTCGCACCTGTGGCAGCCCCCACCGAAACCTCGTTCGAAGATATGTTCGAAGGCGACCAGAACCTGATCCGGGATGAGCGTGGCGTGCGTCTGGCCCGTGAAATCAGCGAAGACGCGGATTGAGCGGAGGCACCGGAATGGACCGGATCGAAGAGCTTGAGACCGCGCTGACAATAGAAAGCGCGACCGTTGACCATATTCAGGTGGATGACGCCCGGCGTCTGACCGGGCCGGGCCTGCTATGGAACCGACCCGGCGCGGTGATGGATGTTTTCTTCACTGATATCGACGCGACGCAGATCACCGACTTGTGGGAGAAGCATGCGCGCCGGGTTCTGGACGCACTGGGCTGGCAGGGGCAGGGTCTGATCCACCGTACCTTTACGGGCGGCGTCAATCTGGCGATCTCGGCACCGATGGATCAGCTCTATTCCGGGATATTCGCAGCGCAAACCGCCTGGCATTTCTGTGCTGCAGAACTGCTGGCATCCGAGCCCGGAGATTTCGATCAGATGGTTGCGGATGTCAAAGGCGTCATGGAAATGGAAGCCAATCCTGCTCTGATCGCCTTGATCGCCGCGGCTGAGGCGCATGGCGTGGATATCCTTTGCGATGATGACGAGGTGTCGATCGGGCATGGTACAGGCAGTCAGACTTGGCCTGTTGATGGGCTGCCCACCCCGGGTGAGGTGGACTGGTCTGCGCTGCATGATGTCCCGGTCGCGTTCATCACCGGAACCAACGGCAAGACCACCACGACCCGGCTGCTTGAGGCTATCGCACGCGCTTCGGGCAAGGTCGCTGGGCTAACCTCGACCGAGTTTGTCCGCGTGGGCGATGATATACTGGACCGTGGCGATTACTCGGGTCCCGGCGGCGGGCGGATGTTGCTGCGTGATAAAAGGCTGGAGGTTGCTTGTCTTGAAGTCGCCCGTGGGGGCATCCTGCGCCGGGGTCTGCCGACCCGCGCCGCCACGGCGGCGGCTGTCACCAATGTAGCCAACGACCATCTGGGCCAATATGGGGTCAACACGGTGCCGGAACTGGCCCAGGCCAAATTCGCCGTACATCGAACATTGGCCGAGGGGGGCGTGCTGGCCCTGAATGCCGATGACGGCTTTGTCCGTGCCGAGGCGGAGAATACCTCGGCGAATATCTGGTGGTTTTCGCTGGACGCGCAGAACGACCTGATCCGCCGGGCGCGCGATGCAGACAGGTGCTGCGCCTATGTGCGGCAGGGTGATATCGTGTTTTTCGACGGCACAGCGGAACAGGTGGTGATCGCAGTTTCCGATGTCCCCCTGACCATGGGCGGCGCTGCGAAATACAATATCCTGAACGCGCTGGCGGCCTTGTGCCTGGCTTTGGCGCTGGACTTGCCCGTTCAGGCGGCTCGGGATGGGTTGGCCGGGTTCAAACCAGACGCTAAGGATAATCCAGGCCGTTGCAACGAGTTCCGATACAACGGCGCACGGGTCTTTGTGGATTTTGCACATAACCCGCATTCGATTTCCGCCGTTTGCGATGCGCTGTCGAGCTTGCCAGCAAAACGGCGTTTCATCATGCTCAGCCATGCGGGGGACAGATCGGATCAGGATATCCGGGACGTAACCGCGACAGCGCTGAATTTCCAACCCGACGTGGTCGTCGCAACCGAGCTGGAAGGGTATCTAAGAGGCCGCGAGTCGGGGGAAATTTCTGATCTGATCGAAAGGACAGCGTTGGAACATGGGTATGGTGCAGAACAAATACTCAGAGCCGCTTCGCCCACACAAGCCGCATCAATGATACTTGAAAAGCTACAACCGGATGATATCGCTTTGCTGCTGGTTCTGTCCGATCGTGACGTTGTTCTCGCTATGCTCGACGGGTAAGAGCAGAGGCGCGTGTCGGGATCACAGAGAGGGCGTGTTAGGAAATGAGTTTTTGGGCGGTCGGCAGCCCACATCCGACGCCCTCACCCAATATCAATACGGCCCTGTCGGACCGTCGTCCCTATCGTATATCCGCCTCATCCTCGGATTTTTTGCTTTGCGCATTGCATCATACTGTCCCGCAATTCGAGGCCGAGTTAGCTGGTGCGACGCCGTTCAAAGGGCATTGAGCCCCTGATCATTGGCCGTTGGGGCAGGTATGATACCTGCCCTCAACTTGCTCGTGGCTGCCGAAACGGGCTCTAGCTGCCGGCAGAGACGTGCGACGAACCCTGCGGGATCACCTCGTATCCAGGCTCTTCTGGTTCGTCATCCGCCATTTCCGCAGGGAAGCCGGGGGCAAGGATGGAAAGACCGGTGGCGTCCTCTAACCGGCGGATAATGTTGGGGGATAGCTCGCGATCGCCATAGCGTGCAATGCCGTCGTCAAAAATCTGGCAAATCAAGGGTGAAACTTCCAGCGGCACATTGTTTCGTTCGGCAATACTCTGGAACAGGCCCACATCTTTTTTCACCAGATCCATGGTGAATGAGATATCGCGCGAACCGTTCAGGATTACCTGGCTTTCGGTAACATGGGAAAAGCTGTTACCAGACGAAATTTTGATCGCCTCGTAGGCTGTGTTTAGGTCCATACCTGCAGCCTTCGCCGTCACCAACGCTTCGGCATTGGCGACCAGATGGACGGTGGCCAGATAATTGGTAAGTACCTTGAGCATCGAGGCGCTGCCAAGCTCACCAGTATGCAGGATACGTCGTCCCATGGTCTTCAGCAACGGCAGAACTCGCTCGAACGTAGAGCGGTCACAGCCCGCAAAGATCGAGATATTACCAGTGTCGGCGCGGTGGCAACCGCCAGATACCGGGCAATCGACTGCGGCACCACCGGCGGCGATGACGATACCGCCAAGGCGTTCGGCTTCGGCTTGGTCAGTGGTAGACATCTCCAGCCAGATCTTGCCTTCTTTCACCTCTGGCAGCATCTCCTGCATGACAGCGTCCGAGGCGGCAGGCGAGGGTAGGCAGGTGATGACGACATCGCAATCACGCATCAATGTTGCGGCATTTTCCGCCAACTTGGCACCCTTGGCCGCCGCCGCTTCCATCAGGTCGCGGTTTAGATCAAGAACCGTCAGATCGATTCCGTTCCGCAACAGGCTGCCTGAAAGCTTTCCGCCGACATTACCAAGTCCAATGAACCCTACTTTCATCTTCTATTCCTTCCGAGTGTACGAAAAATCCAAACAAACAGTTCCGCTAGATGAGCAGCTGATAAGCGATTCCCGAGAACAAGGTGCCACCGACCCCTTTGTCTGATGAACGACGTTGGAACCTGCAATAACGCCAGGACCGGCCGCGTTTGCCACGAAGTCGAAGCCAAGCGCCGGATTGGCCACGAATGCGGCAATCCTGACTTTCGTCGATGAGACGTCTGGTTTGACCAAGTCCAGATTTCCTGTTCGGATTTGAGACAATTCAAAAACTTGTATCGCGACCTGAGCCGCAAGTGAAAATGATAAAACAGGCTATCTACCACAAAAATTATTTGTCGCTAGATTAGATCAAATCCAATACCCTTAGTTGGTTAAGCAACTTCGAGGCAGCGGCCCGGCATTCGAACGTTTCGCATATCGATGTCGACCTGTTCAAAGCTTGGCTGCGTGGACAGTTTGCCCCGGATTAGGGATATGCGAGAGATGGTCAGGACAAAACTTGCGGCAGCCTAGCTGTACATGGTCGGCTACGTAGGTCAGCTTCGGCGGAGCCAGTGCGATATTGTCGAAACAAGGCATATCTCAACGTCATTTGCCCGCCCGTTTCGGAGCTTCAAAGAAAACCAGAGGTGCAAAGATGAGATGGTGCTGCTGGAGAGAATTGAACTCTCGACCTCTCCCTTACCAAGGGAGTGCTCTACCTCTGAGCTACAGCAGCGCTGTGGGCGGGTGATTAGACTCAAACGAAACGCGGCGCAAGGGTGTCTGGACGGTTTTTTTCGCCTCCTGTAGAGAAAGGTTATGGCAGATAAAAATACACCTAAAAAACACGGCAGATCCGGCGATGTGCGCGAAGAGCGGCTGAAAGCGGCGCTCAAAGCGAATATGGCGCGGCGTAAGGCGCAGGCTAAGGCGCGGGCAACCCAGAACGGCAAAGCCGACAAAGACGAGGGATAAGAGCAGATGGATTCGATTCTGGTGACAGGCAACGGGCCGCTTAAAGGTCAGATACCGATTGCAGGGGCAAAAAACGCGTGTCTGACGCTGATGCCGGCGACCTTGCTCAGCGAAGAACCGCTGACGCTGACCAATGCGCCTCGGCTGAGCGACATCAAGACGATGACGGCTTTGCTGCAGTCCTTGGGGGCCGAGGTGTCGTCATTGCAGGATGGTCAGGTGATCGCAATGTCCAGCCACGACCTAACCAGTCAGACGGCGGACTATGACATCGTGCGAAAGATGCGCGCGTCAAACCTTGTGCTGGGTCCTTTGCTGGCGCGGTTTGGGCAGGCGGTCGTCTCGCTGCCCGGAGGCTGTGCAATCGGCGCGCGTCCGATGGATCTGCACGTCGAAGGGCTCGAGGCGCTAGGGGCTGAGATTGAGCTTAAGGACGGGTATCTGCATGCCAAAGCTGTGGGCGGGTTGAAAGGTGCCGTGCATGAGATGCGATTTGCATCCGTGGGCGCGACCGAGAACATTGTCATGGCGGCCACGCTGGCCAAAGGCACAACGGTTCTGAAGAACGCGGCGCGCGAACCTGAAATCGTCGATTTGGTCGAGTGTCTGCGGAAGATGGGTGCCCAGATTTCTGGTGAAGGCACGCCGACCATCGAAATTCAGGGCGTAGACCGGTTACATGGTGCCACCCATCAGGTTGTGACTGACCGGATCGAGCTGGGCACCTATATGCTGGCGCCGGCGATCTGTGGTGGAGAAGTCGAACTGTTGGGCGGGCGGATGTCTCTGGTGGAATCATTTGCCGGGAAACTGGATGCGGCGGGCGTGAATGTCTCGGAAACAGCAAACGGTCTTTTGGTCGCCCGCAAGAACGGGCGCGTCAAAGCCGTGGATGTCGTGACCGAGCCGTTCCCGGGTTTTCCGACCGACCTGCAGGCCCAGATGATGGCGCTGATGTGCACGGCCGAAGGTACCTCGGTGCTCGAAGAACGCATTTTCGAGAACCGTTTCATGCACGCCCCCGAATTGGTGCGGATGGGCGCGAATATCGAAGTGCACGGTGGCACGGCAACCGTGACTGGTGTCGAACGTCTGAAGGGCGCACCGGTTATGGCGACAGATCTGCGCGCTTCGGTCTCGCTGATACTGGCGGGGCTGGCTGCTGAAGGTGAAACAACTGTCAGCAGGGTCTATCATCTGGATCGTGGGTATGAGCATGTTGTGCGCAAGTTGGAAGGCGTGGGCGCCAAAATTGAACGGATCAAAGACCAATGACAGACGCAAGTTTCCACGATGGGCGTGAGGCTCCACTGAATCTGGGTGCAGAGGATGGGGATGACCTTCAGGTGATCTCGACTTTGACACAGGATGCGGTGTTCCCCGTATCCGAAATGACCTGGCATCCGTCGCAGCGCCGCTTTGGCCTGTTGCTGAACCGTTTCCGCTGGGAGGACAAGGATGCGGCCACGCGCCGGGGCCGTCCATTCGAAAGGGTGCAGTCTGTGCTGGTGTTCGCTTCCGTTCTAACCGTGGCCAGCCAGGGTATCGACCGTAGCGAGAAGGATTTGGTGATGTCCTTGCTTTCGGTCGATTTTGAACCCGGCGAAGACGGCGCGGGTCAGATTTTGCTTACATTGGCCGGAGATGGCGCGATCCGTCTATCGGTCGAGGCAATAGACGTCACGCTCAAGGATGTAACCCGCCCCTATCAGGCGCCTTCGGGGCAAGCGCCGCATCATGCAGAATAAGCGCGGTATCGCGCAGGCCTTCTCAGAACCACCCGCTGGTCTGATGTTGCGCCGCGCGACCGTGTTTGATGTCTTTGATCTAAGCCGGGTTCTGATCCGTTCGATCACGCAGCTGTGCGAGGCGGATCATGGCGATGATCCGCAGGCCGTTGCGGAATGGACCGCCAATAAAGACCCGGAGACCATTCGGGGTTGGATCAAGGCCGGAGCGCAGATTTGGCTGGCCGAGCGCGCAGGTCAGGTTGCGGCTGTCGGCGGATTGCGTGAGGGCGGCGAGATCACGCTGCTCTATATCGACCCGGCTCATACCGGTCTTGGGGTGGGAAGCGCGTTGTTGGCCCGGCTGGAACAGGAACTGGCCGCTGCCGGTTGCACCGAGGCACAGCTTGAGGGGACACGGACGGCCCAGGCGTTTTATATCCGGCATGGCTGGAAACCGACTGGCGGCTGCGCGGCGCGCAAAAGCATATCCTGTTTTGAGATGCGCAAATCGCTGCACCCGGTGGACTGAGGGTTGAGGACAGCCCATCCCGGCGATATGACCCGGTGAAACGCCACGGAGTGCCAGATCATGCCCGTTTTTCTAGACACCACGTCGCTCGAATTTGACGCGGCTTTTCAGACCCTGCTGTCGGCCAAGCGCGAAGACAGCCCGGATGTGGATGCCATCGTCGCGCAGATCATTGACGATGTGCGGGTCCGTGGGGATGAGGCGGTAATCGAACTGACGGCCAAATTCGACCGGTTAGAGCTGACACCGGATACGCTGGCCTTTTCGGCAGAGGAAATCGACGCCGCCATTGCGCAGGTCTCGGACGCGGATCGTCAGGCGCTCGAACTGGCAGCCGAACGCATCCGGGCCTATCACGAGAAACAGATGCCCGCCGATCACCAATGGACGGATGAGGCCGGGGCGACCCTTGGCTGGCGCTGGTCCGCAGTGTCTGCGGCGGGGCTGTATGTGCCGGGAGGGCTGGCCTCGTATCCGTCGTCGGTTCTGATGAACGCGATCCCGGCCAATGTTGCAGGGGTCGAGCGTCTGGCAATCGCCGTGCCCACCCCAGACGGTCAGGCGAACCCTCTGGTCCTTTTGGCCGCGCGCCTGTCAGGCGTGACTACGGTCTATCGCATCGGCGGGGCGCAGGCGATTGCGGCACTGGCCTATGGAACAGATACCATTGCAGCGGTGGACAAGATCACAGGCCCCGGAAACGCCTTTGTCGCCGCGGCCAAGCGCCGTGTCTTTGGCAAGGTCGGCATCGACATGATTGCGGGCCCGTCCGAGATTCTGGTCATTGCCGACAAGGATAACGATCCGGATTGGATCGCGCTGGACCTGCTCAGCCAGGCAGAACATGACGAAAGTGCTCAATCCATTCTGATCACGGATAGCGCCGATTTTGGACGGGCCGTGGCGCAAGCCGTGGAAAAACGTCTTGAAACCCTGCAACGCCGGGCCATAGCCGGGGCCAGTTGGCGCGATTTTGGTGCGGTGATCACTGTGGGCAGTCTGGATGAGGCAGCCTCTCTGTCGAACCGAATTGCCCCGGAACACCTTGAGCTATGCGTCGCAGATCCCGTCGCTCTGAGCGAAAAGACAATTCACGCAGGTGCAATCTTTCTTGGTCAATACACACCCGAGGCAATCGGGGATTATGTTGGTGGGCCTAATCACGTCCTACCCACTTCTCGGTCGGCGCGTTTTTCTTCCGGTCTGAGTGTGATGGATTTCCTGAAACGCACGACTCTCAGCCAGATGACACCCGAAGCCCTGCGGGCAATCGGGCCAGCGGCAGAGCAACTTGCGCAGTCGGAAAGCCTCGAGGCGCACGGCCTGTCCGTGACCGCACGGTTGAAGCGATTGAACGGTTGATCACCTATGGTCAGAGGGTCACACCTGCAATTACCTCATCCGATTTTCTCCGATAGGGCTTGAAGTCAAGGGGCAAATTGCGGCGCTCTTTATGTGCGACCGGATCTAAAGGAGGTTGATTTGGAACGTGTGGCGACCCTCTGGATCGGTAAGCGCTTTAGCTTTTTGGAACATCTGTGCCTGAAGTCCTTCGCCGATGTCGACCAAAAGCCAATCGTCTATCACTATGGCGATCTTGAAGACATTCCGGATTATATCGAGCCGCGCGATGCCCGCGAAATTTATGATACTCCCGAGATCTACCGCGATCCGATAACCCGATCCGTAGCCGTTCATGCAGATCTTTTCCGTCTGCAGTTGATGCAAAAAACCGACTATATCTGGGCCGATGCGGATGCTTATGCGGTCCGGCCACTCGAGACAAAGAACGGGTATCTTTTTCCGAATGCGAACCTCAAGAAACAACGGATCATGAACGGTGTACTTGCGTTGCCCTGCGACAGTCCGGGGCTGCAGGCCATGTGCAAATATGCTTTTGACAGCGATCTGGTGCCACCATGGTGGACACAAGAGCAAAAGGAAACCTACCGCCAGATGTTCAACGGGTCGACCTATTGGAGCCTGCCAATTTTCAGCTTTGGTCCGCCCATGCTGTTTCATTTTCTTTATGGCACACCAGAGCATAAGATGGCTGTGCACAGGTCGGTCCTCTATCCTATCCCATTGCGATATCGCGGCCTTTGGAATGATCCTGACCTTTCCAAATTGGATTTTCTGAAGTGGGACCAACAGATGTCTGTCCATTTTTTTGGATCCTGGTTCCGAAAGATCTTTCTTGGCCGCCAAATCAACTCTGGTTCACTGGTCGATACGCTGTTGCGCAAACACGGAATAGATCCGTCCGAACACCCGCTTTGACGATTTTCGTCGGACGGCCCGTCACTGCGTTGCCCATTTATTTCCATTGGGATAAGTCTGTCCCGACCTGAACGGACCAAACGACCATGACCCGAATTTCGCACATCGAACTGGATGATAGAAACTTGCCCCCGCCGACACCCGAGATCGAGCAGGAGCGCAAAGTGGCAATCTATGATCTGCTTGAGGATAACGCTTTCGCGCTGCCCAAACGCGATGATCGTGTGGTTCCGGAAGGGCCGTATCATGTGCAACTCTCGATCCGTGACAAGCGTTTGGTCTTCGACATTGCCACCGAAGCCGAAGAAAAAGCGGCCGAGTTCCATTTGTCCCTTGGACCATTCAGGCAGGTGGTCAAGGACTACTTCCAGATCTGTGAAAGCTATTTCGACGCCGTAAAGACTTTGCCGCCCAGCCAGATCGAAACCATCGACATGGCCCGGCGCGGTATCCATAATGAAGGCAGTCGGGTGTTGCAGGAACGTCTGGAAGGCAAGGCCGAAGTTGATTCAGACACAGCCCGTCGCCTGTTTACGTTGATCTGCGTATTGCATTTCGGGGGGTGACGGGTGACGTCTCTGCCGCAGTCCATCTTGTTCTGTTGCGACCACAATTCGGTCCGATCTCCGATGGCCGAAGGCATCATGAAGAAGTTTTATGGCACCGGCACCTATGTGCAATCCGCCGGGGTGCACAACGATCTTGAGATCGATGGCTTTTGCATTTCGGTCTGTCATGAAATCGAAGTCGAGCTTTCACGTCACCGGTCCCGGTCGTTTGATGAAATGCAGGAATGGGGCGACGACCTCAGCTCGTTCGATCTGATTGTAGCGCTGTCGCCGGCCAGCCAGCGCCGTGCGCTGGATTTGACGCGGGTTTTTCATCTGGATGTCGATTATTGGCCAATAATGGACCCTACCGGGCTGGGCGAAAGCCGCGAGGAAAAGTTACATCACTACCGACAGACCCGCGATCAGATCATTCAGCATCTGAAGGACCGCTGGGGTGAACCAACGGAGTGACCATGAACGAAACCGTCAAAACCTATTTCGAAGCCTTCAACGCCGGGGACGTAACCGGCATGCTGGCCTGTTTGTCCGACGATGTGGCCCATCATGTGAACGAAGGCCAGATACGAGTGGGCAAAGAGAAATTCGCAGCTTTTTGTGACCACATGAACCGCTGCTATCGCGAGAACCTCACCGATATCGTTGTGTTCGCGGCCGAGGGCGGTACCCGTGCCGCCGCTGAATTCATCGTGAACGGCACCTATCTTGAGACGGATGAAGGCCTGCCCAAAGCACACGGGCAGACCTACCGCCTACCAGCCGGGTCGTTCTTTGACCTGAAGGATGGCAAGATCACGCGGGTCACCACCTTTTACAACCTGGCCGACTGGACCAAGCAGGTCTCGAATGGCTGAGGTCACAGGCGTTCGCGCCTTGACCGGGGCGGCGCTTGAGGCAGCTCTGGATGATGTCGCTCGCTTGCGGATCGAGGTGTTTCGGGCATGGCCGTATCTTTATGACGGCGATCTGGAATACGAGCGGAAATACCTGCAATCCTACCGTGACAGCGACAGAGCCATCGTTGTTGGTGCCTTTGACGGGGATCGTCTGATCGGCGCATCGACCGGCGCCCCGCTAGTCGACCATGCCGCCGATTTCGCGGCGGCCTTCGATGGCTCTGGGCTGGATTTGTCCCAGATCTTCTACTGCGCCGAATCCGTCTTGCTGCCCAACTATCGCGGGCAGGGCGTGGGGCATAGGTTCTTTGACCTGCGCGAAGCCCATGCGCGCAACTTTGGCTTCACCAAATGCGCCTTTTGCGGTGTGCAACGCACGACCGATCACCCGATGCGGCCTGATACCTACCGCCCGCTGGATGCTTTTTGGAGCGCGCGGAAGTATGAGCCGTTGCCCGGCGCTGTCGCGCAGTTTTCGTGGAAGGATGTCGGCGAAGAAGGCGAGACGCTGAAGCCGTTGCAGTTTTGGATCAGGGATATCACGGCTTAGATTTTATGGCTGACGTTTGCGCCCAAGAAGGCCGTATTTTACGGCCCAAGCCCTGATTGACCGGCGTTTCCGCCTTTGCTGTCTCGGAGTTGATTTTGATAGCGCTCCACCCGTTCGGTTGAATTCGTACACGTCGATAATCCGTTCGGCGCAACCGCAGGCTTCTCCCATGCCAACCTTTGTGTAATAGAACTTTTCGAAACTTTCCCGGTTTTGCATCGCAACTCTCCTAATCTTATTTAGCCATTTCAGGCTTGAGATGCCAACTCACAATCCCTTGCAGGGCCGGTATATGCGCATATGTTCCTGTACTTTTCAGGGCGCCCTCAACTAGTGTTCGCCAAACCAGCGCAATGAAAGTTACTCCATGAAAGCTGCCACCGCCGCCTATAACCTCGACTGGCTCGAAAACTGGGCGCAGTATGAAGATAAGCTGGCCCGCTGGGTCTCGGATGCCGCAGGGCAGGGGGCAGATCTTCTCGTTTTCCCCGAGTATGGCGCGATGGAATTGTCGACTTTGGACGGGGCCGAAGTAGCGGGTGATCTAGAGCGTTCGATCCGTGCTGTTTCAGATCGGATGGGGGACGTGCAGGCCCTGCATTCGCGTTTGGCTCAAGAGCATGAGACCTACATCCTGGGCGCATCCGCTCCGGTGATTGACGGGTCTGGCCGTCCGGTAAACCGGGCTGTGCTCTACGCTCCGAACGGGACGTTTGACCATCAGGACAAACAGATCATGACCCGCTTTGAACGCGAAGACTGGGATATCGCGCCGGGCGGACCACTGAAATTGTTTAATACCCCACTTGGAAAAATCGGAATCCTGATCTGCTATGACAGTGAATTCCCCTTGCTAGGCAGAGCCCTAAGTGAGGCGGATATAATCCTGGTTCCCTCATGCACCGAGGCGTTGGCAGGGTACTGGCGTGTCCGCATCGGGGCTATGTCGCGTGCGCTGGAAAACCAATGTGTTACAGTCATGGCGTCTCTGGTGGGCAAAAACGAATGGTCCGATGCGGTGGATATGAATACAGGAACGGGCGGTATTTTTGGTCCACCTGACAAGGGTTTTCCCGCGACCGGAGTGTTAGCAGAGGGTGCACTGAACCAACCTGGCTGGACCTATGCCGACGTCGACCTGACAACGATCGCCAATGTGCGCCGGGATGGCCATGTGTTGAACCGCGCCCATTGGGACGAGCAGTGCGGTCGAGTCGAAACAGTCACAATATCCTCTCTTTAGGTGAATACGCCCTTGAAATAAGCCTGAAATAGGCTCATTTAGGCGCACATCCCCGTAGATTCTGCGGGTGCAACGTAATTATGGAGACAACATGGCCAAGGAAGATACGCTCGAATTTCCCGGTGTCGTGAAGGAACTCCTGCCTAATGCGACGTTTCGGGTCGAGCTGGAAAACGGCCATGAGATCATCGCACATACGGCAGGCAAGATGCGCAAAAACCGCATCCGTGTTCTGGCTGGCGACAAAGTTCAAGTCGAGATGACCCCCTACGATCTGACCAAAGGTCGGATCAACTATCGCTTTAAGTAACGCCCGACACATGGCGTTTATTCTCGGATCGGGCAGTCCAAGGCGGCTGGACCTGCTGGCGCAGCTTGGTGTGCAGCCCGACGCCATCCGCGCCCCCGACATTGACGAAACGCCTTTGAAAGGTGAGCTGCCGGTGCCCTACTGCCACCGGATCACACGCGCCAAGGTGCAAGCTGTTCCCGCCGAAAGCGATGATGTCACACTTTGTGCGGACACCACGGTCGCGCTGGGTCGGCGCATCTTGGGAAAGCCTGAAGATGCAGGTCAGGCGGCCGAGTTTCTGCACGCTCTGTCTGGACGGCGGCACCGGGTGATTACCTCGGTTGCGGTTCGGCGCGGAGACCGCATATCGCAACGCGATGTGGTGTCTCAGGTCAAGGTCAAGCGCCTGTCGGATGTTGAGATCAATGCCTATCTGGCAACGGGTGACTGGCAAGGCAAAGCCGGTGCATATGCAATCCAGGGGCCTGCAGGGGCGTTCATCCCATGGATTTCCGGTTCATTTACCAGCATCGTGGGACTACCATTATCCGAGACTGCCGCTTTGCTGCAGGGCATCGGCTATCCTTTGTATCGCGAGGCACCATGAAGGGGCGTACCATCGTTTTAGACCACATCAACAACCGCGAGGCAGCGGCGTTGATGGTGGACGGAAAGCTTGACGATTTCCTGATTGCTTCCGAAGCCCCGGCACCCGGTACTATCTACCGGGCGCGGGCGGATCGCCCGGTCAAGGGGCAGGGCGGGATGTTTCTGGCCACGCCGGACGGCCAGGCCTTTTTGCGACAGGTCAAAGGATTGGCCCCCGGAGAGCTCAAGCTGGTCCAGGTGACCGGTTTTGTCGAACCCGGAAAGGCGGTGCCGGTGACGGATCGCGTGCTGTTTAAAAGCCGCTTTGCGATTGTCACACCGGACGCGCCCGGCCTGAATATCTCGCGCAGCATCCGGGATGACGATGAACGCGACCGCTTGCTGGAAATTGCACATGAGGCGATGGCGGGCAGCGAACACGGGTTGATCCTGCGGTCCTGCTGTCAGGGCGAGAACGCCGAAGAGATTGCTGAAGATATCGGCGTCATGCTGGCTCATGCCGATGCTGTGATGAACGATCCTGGTACCGAGCCTGAGGTTCTGCTCGCAGGTGATGGGCCGCATGTTTTGGCCTGGCGCGACTGGACCGACCCGGCCGAGGTCGTCACCGAGCCCGGCGCCTTTGAGGCGCATGGTGTCCTGGATGCATTGGATCAGGCGGGCGGAATATCAGAACCATTGGCCGGGGGCGGACACATCTTTATCCAGCCCACCCGCGCCCTGGTGGCCGTAGATGTAAACACGGGTTCAGACACCTCGATGGCCGCCGGAACCAAGGCCAATTTCGCCTGCGCAAAAGCACTGCCACGTGCATTGCGTGTCCGTGGGTTGGGGGGGCAGATCACGCTCGACCTCGCTCCAATGCCCAAGAAAGACCGGCGCGGTTTCGAAGCCGCTTTGCGATCTGCATTCAAGTCTGATCCGATCGAGACGATTCTGGCAGGATGGACCCCCTTGGGTCACTATGAATTGCAACGCAAACGCGGTCGGATTTCCTTGGAAGAGGTGCTGAAATGAGCTGCCCGATCTGCCACGCAGCTACCGTGTCTCAATTCCGTCCTTTTTGCTCCAAACGCTGTGCAGACATTGATTTGGCCAAATGGCTGAACGGGTCTTACGCGGTTCCTTCACAGCGTGAAGAAGACGCTGAACAGGATGTTTCTTCATCGGAAACTGAGATGCCGCGCCCACATTGAAAAAATGTAAAAAAGCCTCTGGACACTGCCAGTAGCAAGTCATAGAACGCCTCCACCCAACGGCAAAAGCCGTTTCCGTGCCCGGGTAGCTCAGGGGTAGAGCAGTGGATTGAAAATCCTCGTGTCGGTGGTTCGATTCCGCCCCCGGGCACCATTTAGCTAAGATAAACTCTTCAATATCGAGACTTTGATCTGATATCTGCTTTGTGTATCCACCATTACATCCACCAGTGTGTTTTGCATTGCCCGAAGCTGTGTGCCGAGACAACCGCTTGGTAAAAAGTACGAATACAAAGAACTGATTTAGCGGCGCGGCGGCTTTCGGACAATTTGGCGCGATTTCCCGGAAAAAATCAGAGAGGCTTCTGAGCCCAAAACATGGCGCGACGCGGCTATTTGTAGAAATATTCCCAGCCGCGATCTTCATGCAAACCGAAGCGGGCATTGAGCAGGTGGCCACTGAGCCGACATTCGCCGCGATTGCAGCAACTGTCGTTGCAAACGGCGGCTATGCGCAGAAAGCTGACTTTGCAAAGTTGCCGTTCAAAGTTTCTCTAGCCGAACCTGACCGGCCCAGATGGTCGGAGACTTTTCGTGGAAGTGCTGCATTTTAGATTGTTGGCCTATTTGAAGTAAATTTGGGTACGGAGCATTGTTGGGCTACATCAGCCAACGTAAACGCCAGGGATTAAGGGCAATACGAAATCCAATTGTCCAGATGACAATTGACGAACTATTGGTCGATTAATCTCATTACCCGAGCAAAACCTACCCAGCGAGCTTCAGCGCTGCTTTCGTTTGACCGAGATAATGCATCCGGAATGCTTCGGGTGCCGTGCTGGTACATCACGAGCCATCGCATCCACATTTCCAAGGTGTCGTAGTGCCCCGCTGTTCAGCAACACGCCGCGCCCGGCATCATACCGACGTTGCCCAAATCCGCTGGCAACGCATTCCCAGTTTTCCTTGGCCGCCGCGCTGCGGAACCTCGGCAGGTCGTGCGGGTCATGCCGTCCAGGTGTTGCTGCGACGTGATCGTGTTTCTTTGAATTACTTTGGTGGGTTAAATGGTGGGTCACTTGTGTTGTGCCAGGTTGCTGAACAGTACCGGTTGTCGGCCTCGGCTTTGGGCGCATGATTGTCACGACGCCTTGTGGCTTCGGATGTCCTGGGACGGCCACGTGAGTTGCCGTAGGTTTTGGTGTCAACTGTGGAACCTGGCCAGGAACCGCCGTGGGAACTTGATTGGGGGTTGCGGTTGGGACAAGCGGTGGCGTCGCTGTAGTGCCGCTGGGTTGCGGAACACGGCCTGGCACTGCGACTGGTATTTGGTTGGGTGTCGCTGTTGGCACAAGGGGCGGCACAGCCGTCGGGCCAGTAACTTGAGGCGGAACCTGGCCAGGGATAGCTATCGGAACTTGATTGGGAGTTGCAGTCGGAACTTGCGGCGGCACCGCGGTAGGACCGGTAGCCAATGAGGGAACCTGATTTGGAACAGCTGTCGGAACCCGGTTTGGTGTCGCGTTTGGTGTCAAAGGCGGAACTAGGGTCGGCGCTAGGACCGGCGTGGGAACCTGACCTGGAACCGCTATTGGTGTCGCAATAGGAACCTGACCGGGAATTGCGTTCGGGACCGCGCCCGGCGCAAGGACTGGAACAGTAACTGATGTGGGCGTTTGCTGTGTTCCTTTAGGCGGCAACTGATTTGCCACCGGCTGCGTTGGGCCGGTAATTTGATTGCCTGCCCCTTGCCCACCGGCCTGCCCACATCCTTGGCTCGACTGGTGCGGATTCCCTACGCCACGGCACCACCCAAAATGATTTCCCTGAGCGACGACCTGCGTAGCGGCCAGCTCTGCGACCAAACAAGCTGCGGTAAATAAAACAATGCGGTTCCGTTTCATAACATCCTCACCAACTTGTTGTCAGAGCAAGATACGCGCCAGGATCGCCTGAGTCGGTCAAAGGGCCGTCTCTCAAAGGGACACCGACATATCCGGACAGGAATAGGTTTTGCTTAAACTCAATGTCCAAACCCAGACCTGTCGATGCCAGTGTAGCATTATCAACTTCAAAACTCGCTGGGTCATTGTTCGAGATGTAACCCACGTCGAAAAAGACAAAAGGCGTTAAGCGATGAATGCTTTGGGAACTTGGAAAGTAGGAGTGCGACACTTCGAAAATCGCGGAAATCCCGGAATCACCGTCTACTTCGTCGAACCGATATCCGCGCAAAGCATAGCGATCACCAAGGAAGTACTCCTCGACCGAGGGTAACCGGTCGGTTGTGAACTGGCCCCAGATCTCGGTGCGCCAAGCTGTGTTGGGTGACAAGCTCGTAAATGGGCTTTCGTATCCGATGCCGCCCCGCAGATGCCAGAACGAAGAGTCTCCGTCGTCAAAATTCGCGTCTGTCGTGTCGTTGTCATTGTCACCAAAAGATAAGGTTAGCCCCGCTTCCAGAGCTTGTCCTTTTGGATAGTTTTGCCCGTAAAGATACGTAAGACCAACAACGCTCGCGTCACTGGACAATGGAACGCCGCCACTTACTGAGTCCGCTTTCGAAAGGCGATAATCCAGCAGAAAATATCCATAACTGGCCACATCGCGGATCACGGGATAACCCATCGCGACGGTGAAGTTCTCGCCGTCAATATCCGTTCTTGCAAAATCCCCCGAGAGGTCACGTTTTGCGTTTATGTTTCCGTAGAAAATCTCACCGTAGAGACCATTGCTGTTCAGCGGCGTGCGATAGGTAACAGCGCCCCACAAAGAGTGTTCGTCGTCTTTGTCCCAATTGTAATTGCCTGATCCCTCAAAGCGCAGTAAATCCCCGACGGTCAGCGTCGAATAAAACTCTTGTACGACATAGAAGCTGAGCGCTTCTCCAAGCTCACGCGGAGGGTTGTCGAGTGTCGCACTCCCGGCTTGTTTGCGCAGAGGCTCTCCCAATACTCTCAGCCTAGCACCTGCCTGATCCGGATAATCAAGTTCGGTCGACAATTCCAAATCAGGTATGTCCTCGGCCAACATAACCGCCCGCTCAAATTGTTTGAGAGTTATTGGATATGCGGTGGTGAGGGGGCGAAAGATTTTTTCCAAGGTTTGGAACGTGCGCGTATCTACACCTTCAATTTCGATGGTTTGAATACGCCCTTCATCAACAACAATGCTCTGCCCATCGGGGCCAGGCCAGGCCTCAGCCAAAAAATAGCCGTCTTCTCGGTAGATCTGCGTGATCGTTGATGCGACCTCCACCGCTGTGATGCGCCCTGACCGATCAAAGGCCAACTGACCGGCAAAAGTTAACAGCTCATCTGAATCATACACCGTTACGCCGCTGACAGAGTGCTGTGATGCTATGTCCCAAGTTTGTGCAATGCTGTATTTTGGAACTGAAACAATGGCCACAAAAGTGCAAATGATCGCAATTACAACCGAGTTGGTTACGGGCATTTTCTACAACCTTAGCATGATTGAGCATGTTAAAACCCAATCCTATTACGAGGTTTGAATGTCTAAGCTTGCCGTTATTCAAATTTGATCACGACTGGTGCTTTCGAGATACACAGCGAACAGACTACAATGCGCCTTCGTCGCCAAGGAACTCGATACCAGCTGTCGCGCCATCACTGTAGGCAATGCAATTCCACGGAGCGCGATCCTCACCAACGCCTACAGTGACTTGTGTCCCCGCCTCGCTAAACGCGGATGAGAGCACCACGACTTGCGAATTGTTTGTCGTGTTGGCTACATCCCGTAAACATGCCTGCTGAGCGGGCGTGAGCTCGGCGGACGCGCTTGACGTACTCGTGTCGTCGCAGGCTGTAAGCAATGCGAAACATGTCGCGCCTGCAATCATCACCTTCTTGTTAGTCATTTTCTTCTCCCTCTGGTTCCATTGAAATTAGTGAAATTGGATGCGCATGTTTGAAGCTTTTGCGTCTGTGCAGCCAACAGAACACACCTCGATCCTTTGACTACCTTTCCCAAAAACTTGCCGCGGGGGGCTTGTGGGGCAGAACGACATTACATTGACTACCGAGGCCGCCAACAACGCGTGATGGCCGTATGACGTCACTGGTAAAAGCTAGAGCGAGCTTGGGAGAGAGGGCGAGTACGTTAATTCTGAGCATCGTGTTCTCCCAAGCCAGATTATTGTGAAGTGCCTTCCGACCGCCGGCACTCACTCCAGCAGTCGGAAGGGCCCGGTAGATCGGGCGACAGCGACAACAACGGAGGTAAAAAAAGTTGTGTCGAATTCGTATGTTCGAATATATTTTTTCATAAATCAACATTTTTTCCGCGCGCAAACTTCTTTACGCTCTCGTACGATAGGCTTCTGCTTTCAAACAAAAAGGTAAGTGGGAGTACCCAGAGGGGAGAGTGTGTTCTCCTGAGCGGCGAAATGTTTTGAGACCGCACAGAAACTGAGAAAGGAATGAAAGATGGGATTCGGTGAAGCAGTTAAAACGTGTTTCTCGAAATACTTCCAGTTCTCCGGGCGGGCTATACGCTCAGAATACTGGTGGTTCTTCTTGTTTGTGGTTCTCGTGAGTGCCGTTTTAGCCGGGTTGGATTCGATCCTGTTTGGGACAAACCCCGAAACAGGCCAAGGATCTCGGGTTCTGTCCTCTGTTTTTCAACTGGCCGTTCTCATACCTATGCTGGCCGCCGGTTGGCGGAGGCTGCATGATACAGGACGACCTGGTTGGTTCTTGCTGCTGCCGATGGCGCTCAGCATTGCAACGCTTTTTGTTATGCTGGGTGGGGTGGCGTTCTTTTCGGTATTGGAGCAAGGGACCGAAAACCCCGATGCATTGCGAGGACCCGCCGCAGTCCTGGGTTTGACCGGTATAGTTGTTGTCTCAATTCTGCAATTCGTTCTGTCCATTCTGATGATCTGGTGGCTGACACGACCTTCCCAAGAAGGCGCAAACGGATACGGCGCACCTGTTTCCTGACCTTGTTGTCCGGGCAACAGGTCGGAATCTTTGCTGAATGAAAGTGCAAACCGCAACACCATGGAGAGAGAAAATGAGTTTCAGACCGATTTCCATTGGAACGCTAATGATGGCAATGGCGACCACAGCATCGGCGGAGTGGTCGTTCAGTTCCGGGCCTAATCCCAATGCATTTATTCAGACCGGAAACATGACGCTGGAGCTTCAGTGTAACAGTATTCGCTTTGCTCCAGCTGGATATGAGGACAGCCAGGACATTGTGGAGAAGAAAGGGCTTTCCTTTCGTTTTTTGAAGAACGGAACCACCGAGGTTGGGGCATTTCAGGTTGGCGCTGAAAACGCTGCTTTGCAGATCGTTGACAATTATCCTGTCGAGATCAGTTTCAATAGTCAGCAGGACTATGGTTTTGTACTGGACCAGCTTGCGGCCAATGCATCGGTTAATTTGTCGATGATTGATCAAGATGTCAGCTATGGAATCTTCGACTTAAAAGGTTCCAGCGCCGCAATTCGGTCCCTTCGTTCTGAGTGCGCTTCGGATGCCAGCCAGGGAGCCTCCTATGAAGCACCCGAAGGCATCGTCTATTGTGGAGGCGGTGCGATAAAACGCGTGATCGAACCCATGATTTTGGAAAACCCGGAGGGGGAGTGGGACGCGCGAGTGGCGGTCAACGGCGAGTCGATCAGAGCCATGACGGCCTACAGTTACTTCGGAAACTCTGAGCCACCGGTCGGATTTGTCGTCGCCCTGCTAGGGGAAGACAGGTCCGAATTTCTGATTTTTAGGGAAGGCTCGGCAAACTGGCTGGAGTACGGGGACTACAGGTATGATCAATGCAATTGATGCCACCTTCCAACCAGCTTCCCAAACAGTGCGCCAGTTGAAAGGTTTGGTTTCCGCGATTGTGCTTGCTTCGGGCCTTGTTTGGACCTCACCAGCTGTCGCGGCTGATGTTTCGCAACTTCTGCCCGGTTTTGCGGGCCCGTGAGGCAGTATTGTCGAAGTCGATTATTATAAATGGGTAACCGTTGATGACCCGCGAAGGTATGGGGAGTCAGCGGCACTTCGACGATCTTGACGTCTACTACCAGAACTGTGTGACAGGCGGACCTGGTTCATTCGTAGTCCCGGCGCTTGACTGGCAGGGCTTTGCGGAGGGAGTACGAAGAAAATTGGTACTGGAAATTGGGTCAGCGCCAGCAATAGGAGAGGTTATGAAGGCGCAACTTACCTCACCCTCAAACTGCCTGATTAGCGAGAAGATCTGGGAACGGAACCAACATATCTGGAGCGAACCCTAGAATCGGCCTTTGCATCAACCAGCCGCGGCTCGATACAAAAAGTCAGCAGCAACATTCTAAGGAAAACTAGTATTCCCTGCTTCTAATAGAAACGCACAGATGACGGTGAATCTTCGACACGGTGTGAGTAGACAAACTTATTGGCATCGATTTGCACGAACCGAGCGAAATTTGCACGCTTATGGTTAATTAGCAATAAGAGAATATCATGGCTGGGGTGGTAGGATTCGAACCTACGATACACAGTACCAAAAACTGCTGCCTTACCACTTGGCTACACCCCAACGGTGAGGCGCTATCTACGATTGTTGTTGGTAGGGTTCAAGAGCTTTCAGGCAAAAAATTAGGCCAGTTATAAAAAAAATTCAGAGCATCTTTCACGGGTCATGTTAGCAGCACCTCTTCCTGCCCGAAGGTGTTGAACATGGTTTGACGGCAACGGCTGTGAATTGGCTCTTCCGCCAATGAAGCATGACTCTGCGGATAGATGTTGAACGGCTGGGCCGGGCGAGGATTCGTCTGGCAGGCGGACAGGAAGCAGGTTTTCGATTGGTTTAACGAGGGCGAGTGGCAGTCGCGAATGTGGTCTTTCTGGCGCTGCACCCCTTTGTTGCGCCTCCTGCTTACGTAGGGCGGCCCAATGCCGAAGCAGATAACAAGAATAAGCAAGTTCGAGAGTGGCGGATCGGGAACTTCATTGCCGGTTGCTCTGAGATCAGCGCTACTCGCGAATCTCTGAGGGGTCGACGCCCCAAAGGTTGGATTTTAGGGCCCAGCCACGATAGCCACCTGCAGAGATGCGACACCACTCGATCGTGCAGGTTCCAAGCCGCGCGACAACGCCGGTTTCAAACCGCGCACTGACCTGCGAGTTTGGGTCCGGGTTGGAATAGACCGGCAGCAAGTCGGATTCGATCAGTACTGTGCGCACGCCAGACAACAAGGCGTAATGGACCCAACCCCCTGCGCCATCGCGGTCCTGAACCTTTCTCCAGTTGCCATATTCCGCCGTCACCTGCAAAGGCATCCCACGCCGTTTGAACACCCAGTCGATTCGATGCGAAAGGGATGGTCCTCTGCGCACGTTTCCCTCGGCCGCTTTCATGGAAACATACCGTGGCAAAGGCAGATTCGTGACTTGGCCGCGCTTATCCTGTGCGCTGGCCACCAAGGGACCAAGCACAAGCATAATTACTGAAAAAAGCGCCAGAATCCGGCGATTTACTGGTAGGAGAACACTCACTGACAGTCTGCTCTTATGCCTGTTAATTTTGCTTCGAAAAAAGGTTGGATCAATGCCCAGGGGTTCTTGTGCCCCGCCTTATCCTGCGCCACGATGCCATGACGCGCGAAAGTTTGCAAAGCAGTGGGAGTACACAGGTGCCTAGAGAACGTCTGAGTGTTGTCGTTACGCGACGGTTGCCCGAGGCTGTTGAAACCCGATTGAGCGAGCTGTTCGATGTCCGGTTGCGTGCGGACGACGCACCCATGACCCGAGAAGAGCTTGTAGCGGCCGTACAAGAAGCGGATGTACTTGTACCAACGGTTACAGACTCGATTGATGGCGGGTTGCTGGGGCGGGCGGGTGAAAGGCTGCGACTGATCGCTAACTATGGGGCAGGGGTTGACAATATCGATGTCGCAACC
The DNA here is from genome assembly GCF_059612345.1 of Ruegeria sp. CDSA020. Lineage (NCBI taxonomy): Bacteria > Pseudomonadati > Pseudomonadota > Alphaproteobacteria > Rhodobacterales > Roseobacteraceae > Ruegeria > Ruegeria sp. CDSA020. The sequence goes on along the minus strand of NZ_JBXWQK010000002.1, from coordinate 120,484 downwards.
GCCCGTCAGCGTGGCATCCTTGTGTCGAATACGCCCGGTGTGCTGACCGACGATACTGCGGATATGACCATGGCGCTGATATTGGCCGTGACCCGCCGCATCCCCGAGGGGCTGTCCGTCATGCAAAAAGGGGACTGGCAAGGATGGTCACCCAACGCGTTGCTGGGTGGGCGGATCGGTGGGCGGCGTCTTGGCATTTTGGGGATGGGCCGGATTGGTCAGGCGGTCGCCCGTCGTGCCAGTGCCTTCGGAATGCAGATACATTACCACAACCGTCGTAGGTTGAGACCGGAGACAGAGCAAGAGCTTGAGGCGACCTATTGGGAAAGCCTTGATCAGATGGTCGCACGGATGGATGTGATCTCGGTCAACTGCCCGTCTACGCCTTCGACTTTTCACCTGATGAATGCCCGGCGGCTAAAGCTGATGAAGCCCAGTGCAGTGCTCGTCAATACGTCACGTGGCGAAGTGGTCGATGAAAACGCGCTAACCCGCCAAATCCGGTCAGGCGATATCGCAGGTGCAGGTCTTGACGTTTATGAACACGGAACGAAGGTGAACCCTCGCCTACGGCAGTTGCCGAACGTGGTTCTGTTGCCGCATATGGGATCTGCCACGCTTGAGGGGCGGATCGAAATGGGCGAAAAAGTTATCATAAATATCAAGACATTCGAAGACGGCCACCGACCACCGGACCAAGTTGTTCCTTCCATGTTATAGTACTTGGCTTGGTGGCCGGACGATACAAAGTCAATTTTTCAGGAGGATACTATGAAACGAAGTCTGATTTCGGGATTGCTTTTGGCAACCATGACCTTTGCCGGGCCGTTGGCCTCTCAGGAAGCTGCGGATGCGGTTGCACCCGAGGGTGGTACTGACGGGCAGGTTCAGGGCCTGACCGCAGAAGTCATAGCCTCACTCGAAGCGAAATTGGCCGGTGAACCCGTGACGTCGCAGAACTGGATGGTGGCCGCGGCCAACCCTCTGGCGGTTGAGGCCGGGGCCAAGGTGCTGCGGGCAGGCGGTTCGGCGGCTGATGCGATGGTTGCCGTGCAGGTTGTACTTGGTTTGGTCGAGCCGCAATCCTCAGGCCTTGGTGGTGGTGCATTTCTGGTCTGGTATGATGCGGCCTCTGGCAAGCTGACAACACTGGACGGACGTGAATCCGCCCCGCTTGAGGCTACCCATCGTCTGTTTCAGGACGAGAATGGCGAACCGCTGAAATTCTTTGATGCGGTTGTCGGGGGACTTTCCGTCGGCACACCCGGCACCCCGGCTTTGTTGGAAGAGGCGCATCGCCGCTGGGGCCGCAGCCCGTGGCCCGGCCTGTTTTCTGACGGCATTAATTTGGCTGATGAGGGTTTTTTGGTTTCCCCTCGATTGGCCAGCCTTGCTGAGAATGACGCGGAACGCCTGTCTCGATTTGCCGAGACAGCCGCGTATTTCCTGCCGAATGGACAGCCGCTTGCACAGGGGCAGCGGTTGACGAACCCGGCCTATGCGGAAACGCTGCGCATCATGGCTGCGGAAGGATCAGCTGGATTCTACGGAGGAGAGATTGCCGCCGGGATCGTCAGCGCGGTTCGCAACGCGCCTGGGAATCCGGGCGTGCTGTCTGGTACAGATCTGGCGCTTTATCAGGTCATCGAACGTGACCCCGTCTGCGCCACCTACCGCGTTTATGAAGTCTGCGGAATGGGCCCGCCATCCTCAGGGGCGCTGACGGTCGGGCAGATTCTGGGCATGTTGAACGCCTATGATCTGGCAGCGTCAGGCCCCGAAGATATCAGATCCTGGCGGCTGATCGGGGATGCTTCGCGTTTGGCTTTTGCCGACCGTGGGCGCTATATGGCTGACCATGATTTTGTCCCGATGCCGACACAGGGGCTGGTCGATCCTGCCTATTTGTCCGAACGGGGCGCGTTGCTGAGCGGTGAGGCCGCATTGATCGACGCCGGTCCGGGGAATCCCGAATTTGACCACGCCTCGAACTGGGCGGATGATATCTCGCTGGAACTTCCGTCGACCTCGCATATTTCGATCGTGGACCAGTATGGCAATGTGCTGTCCATGACCACGACGATCGAAAACGGCTTTGGATCCCGGCTGATGGCCAACGGGTTCTTGCTGAACAATGAGCTGACAGATTTCTCGTTCAAAACCCACAGTGATGGCGTTCCGATTGCCAACCGTCTGGAACCGGGCAAGCGTCCGCGCTCATCTATGAGTCCGACCATTGTGATGCAGGACGGTGCACCGGTTCTGGCCATCGGATCGCCGGGCGGAAGCCGGATTATCGGCTATGTTGCCAAGTCGATCATCGCCTGGGCAGATTGGGATATGGATGTACAACAGGCCTTGGCACTGCCGCATCTGGTCAATCGTTTCGGCACGTTCGACGTGGAACAGGGCACCGGGGCCGAAGGGCTTTCGGATGCGTTGACCGAACTTGGCTATGAGGTCAACGCGCGTGATCTGACATCAGGTCTTCATGCCATCGAGATCGGGGACATGCTGACAGGCGGTGCCGATCCGCGACGTGAGGGCATTGCGCTGGGCGAATAGTCTAGCGGCCAGTCAGAAAGGGAAAGCATGGTGCAGGCAAAGTCGCTTCGGCGAAACGAGGCGGGGATTGAAACGGTCGTCGGCATTCTGAAACAGCAATTCGGCGACCGTTTGCAAACGGGTCAGGCGATCCGCGAGCAGCACGGGCATACGACCACGTGGATCGAAAACCAGCCCCCTGATGCGGTGGTGTTTCCGCGTTCGACCCAGGAAGTCTCGGAAATCGTCAAGGCCTGCGCCACGCATAAGGTCCCTGTGATTGCCTTTGGCACCGGAACCTCGCTGGAAGGGCATGTGAACGCGCCAGCCGGTGGCATTTCGGTCGATCTGTCTCAGATGAACAAGGTACTGGCCGTTCATTCCGATGATTTGGATTGTGTCGTGCAACCAGGTGTAACGCGAGAGGAGCTGAATACTCATCTGCGTGATCAGGGTCTGTTCTTTCCGATTGATCCCGGTGCGAACGCCTCGCTGGGCGGTATGGCGGCGACCCGTGCTTCGGGAACCAATGCGGTGCGCTATGGCACGATGAAGGACAATATCCTTAGCCTTGAGGCCGTGATGCCGGACGGGCAAATCATCCGAACCGGGCAGCGGGCCAGAAAGTCGTCGGCCGGGTATGACTTGACCCGCCTGATGGTGGGCGCAGAGGGCACGCTGGGCATCATCACAGAACTCACTCTGCGTCTGCAAGGCATCCCCGAAGCGATCACCTCGGCGCGTTGTGTTTTTCCTTCTGTCGACGCGGCATGTCAGGCTGTAATGATGACGATCCAGTACGGCGTTCCCGTGGCCCGGATCGAGTTGTTGGACGAGGTGTCGGTGAAGGCCGCAAACGCCTATTCGGGACTGGCCTTACCGGAAACCCCGCTTTTGCTGTTGGAGTTTCATGGATCAACTGGTGGTGCGGTCGAGCAGGCTGAGACATTTGGTCAGATCGCCGAAGAGTTCGGCGGCACAGATTTCGCGGCCACTTCGACAACCGAAGAACGCAACAAACTCTGGCAGGCACGCCATGATATGTATTGGGCCAGCTTGCAGTTGCGCCCCGGTGCGCGGGGCATATCAACCGATGTTTGCGTACCGATCTCGCGACTGGCAGAATGCGTGACTGCGACCCGGAACAAGGCCAAGGAACTTGGGCTTTTGGCGCCGATTGTCGGGCATGTAGGGGACGGTAATTTTCACACCTTGCTGTTGATCGACATGGAAAACGCCGACGAAGTGGCCAAAGCGGACGGGTTTGTTGGGTGGTTGAATGACCTTGCGATCGAGATGGAGGGAACCTGTACCGGGGAACATGGGATCGGGCAAGGAAAGCGGTCATATCTGGCCAAGGAGCTAGGGGCAGCGCTGACCTTTATGGAGGCGGTGAAAAAGGCGCTTGATCCCGACAATATCATGAACCCTGGAAAAATATTTCCGGCTCGGGACGGGTAAAAACCGCGCGGATTATTCCGTATCTAGGCCACAAGGATGCCTCAATTTTCAAAGATTCTGCGCGAAATAAGCAGTGAATGAATATTGAGGTAATTTGATGGACGCGTTGCGGCTGATCGGGTTTGCGCTGATTGTTGGATTGGTTGTCGCCGGGCTGGATTACTACCAGCAGGATAAGAAACACGAAAGTAGGCTGTCGGCAAACGGCTATGTGGAAACGCTCAAAACGCGGTTCGCCCTTTATCATGAAGAACTGGATGCCGAAGCGGCAGAACGCGACCGCCAGAAGCGTTGGCGCGCAGGGGGCAAGCCCTATATGCCGGTCCCGGATTCAGAGCTTTCGCGTCGGGCAATAATGGACAGTGACTTCACGCTCGATGCGCGTGAAGGGGGGGGCTTGAAATCAGTCAGCGAGGCAGCGCGCCCGCTTGCCAGTAAGGTGGCCGTTCAAAAAGCTGAAATACAGGCCAAAAAACTGGATAAGGCAAGCTGGGTTTATGAAAAGGCTGGTCACACTTACTGGATTGAGATCAAACTGCGGCAGGAAGCTTCCGCGGATTCACTTGCAGGCAATATCGCAAGATCGATCGACTCGATGGATTTCGGTGCCAGCAACTATGCTCCGTTCGGTGTGATCGGGGGCGTTGCCTATTTTCAGTTCGTCGAAGCTGAGTACAGCCCGATCCATCTCGATGTCCGTAAAGTCTGGTCGATGATCACTGCCAAAGTGACGGACCTGACAGAGCCGGTTGGGTTCCAGATCTATACGGGCACCCTGGGTCTGGGTGAGGAAATACGTGTTGAGATGTACACGGATGCCCCGGAGCAGGATGTGCGCATATTCCTCAGCCAGCTTGACTATGATGGGATGAACGCGTTGCTTAGCCGGCCGGTGCCTGGTGTAGGAAACGAGGCGGTTACCGACCCGGATGGCGGCATTGAGCGCGCCTTGCAAATGGCCGAAGTCCGGGCCGAGTTCACCCGGCTGCGCAGCGAGATTGCTCAGTTGCGGATCGAAAACATCAACGGGTTGGCCTTGCTTGCCAATACAATGGCGGCACAACACGGGTTGCCATCTGATGCTTTCGATCTGACGGCAAACAATATCCAATCCCCGGATGATTTGATCCAGATCGGGTATCGCAAAGGGTTGGCTGGTCTGGAAATTGAAAACGCAGATGCGGATGGATCTGGCGGCAGTGTTTTTGGGCGACTTTTCGGGAAGCTAACGGGTGGGTCGGAAGAAAAAGAGGTCGAACCGAAAAGCTCGAGCGGTTTGTTCGGCGGCCTGAAGTCGTTTTTTAAAGGTTCAGAAACTGCCGATGCTTCTGGGAAACGTGTGAACGAAGCATCCGAGATTCGTGTGAACAAGGGTGGCGCAGGGTCTTCGGGCAAATGCGCCTTCAAAGATGCGCGCAAGACCTGCTCGCTGTCTGGCGGCTGAGAAAGTTCAAAACTTTTAGGAAAAACGACCCCCAGATGTCTGAGGGTCGTTTTTTTTATATCACTGGTCGGATGAATGTCGCGCGGTGGGCGCTGATTGCGCCATATGGTGGCAACAGATTCCAAGGGGAGACACCCGGCTATGAAAACCCAAGTCAAAGCACTGGTCGTTGGCGGCGGCGCCGTCGGCACTTCGATTGCCTATCATCTGGCCAAGGCAGGCTGGGACGATGTCATGCTAATTGAGCGGGACGAACTGACATCAGGTTCGACCTGGCATGCGGCGGGTTTGCTGCCGCTGTTCAACATGTCCTATGCGACCACGCATATCCACAAATACTCGGTCGATTTCTACAAGCAGCTTGAAGATGAGACCGGCCTGAACGCGGGTTTCGCCGTGGTTGGCAACCTGCGCATGGCGCAGACCCAGGAGCGCATGGACGAATACATGCTGTACGCGTCCACCGCCGAAACCTGTGACGTTGCCTATGAATGGCTGACTCCGGACCAGATTAAGGAACGCTGGCCGCTGATCGAGACCTCGGACCTGAAGGGCGCGATCTATCACACCGAGGACGGCTATATTAACCCAGCAGACGTGACACAGGCGATGGCCAAGGGTGCGCGTCAACGCGGTGTTGAGATCGTTCGCAAGCTGCAGGCCGATGCCTTCCATTGGACCGGCACCCATTGGGAAGTCACCTGCACCAAGATGGTCGAGAAGGGCGGCAACCTTGTTGAAAGCGACGAGCAGGTTGTGATCACCGCCGAACATGTCGTGACCGCATCAGGCAACCACGCACAGCGCACCGCCAAGATGCTGGGTATCAAGATGCCTGCGATCCCGGTCGAACACACCTTTATCGTCATGGACAAAGACCCCGAGTTGGTCAAATGGCGCGAGGCGGGCAACCCGGAACACCCTGTTGTGCGTGATGCCGACAACGAATCCTATGCCCGCGAAGAACGCGGTGGCTGGATTTTGGGTATCTATGAACATGGCGCGCCTGCGCGGTTTGAACATGGCGTGCCCGATAGTTTCCGCGCAGACTTATTCCCGCTCGATCTGGACCGGATTGCGGATCAGTACATGGCGATGGCCGAACGTGTGCCGTCCTGTGCTGAATCCGGTCTGAAAGACGATTTCAACGGCCCGATCTGCTACACCCCCGACGGTAACCCGCTGGTTGGACCCGCGCCGGGTCTGCGCAATATGTGGCTGGCCGAGGGCTTCAGCTTTGGTATCACCGCTGCGGGTGGCACCGGTTATTATCTGGCCCAGATGATGGTCGATGGAGAAGCCGAGATCGACATGGCCTCGCTGGACCCCAAACGCTATAGCAGCAACTGGATGACCACCGAGTTCGCGGCGCGCAAGAACGAAGAGTGCTATGAGCACGTCTATATCCTGCACCACCCCGATGAAGAACGTGCTGCCTGCCGCCCGCTGCGGACTGTTCCGGCCTATGACCGTCAGAAAGCGCGTGGCGCACAGTTTGGCTGGGTTAACGGCTGGGAGCGCCCGAACTATTTCGGTCCGCTGGATGCACCCGAAAACTTCGACCATGATGCCCGCTCGTTCCGCCGCGGTGGCTGGTGGCAGCATGCCGTTGACGAAGCAAAGGCGATCCGCGAAGGCGTTGGCCTGATCGACGCATCGGCCTTCACAAAGCATGTCGTCAAAGGCCCCGGTGCGACCCAGTTCCTGGATTGGTTCACCTGCAACAAGCTGCCCAAGGTCGGTCGTATCAACCTGACCTACGCGCTGACCTCGCACGGTACCACCCGCACCGAATACACCATCGTCCGTAACGGCGAGAACAACTATTACATCGTTTCCGCCGGTGCCTGGACCGAGTATGACGCCGACTTCCTGCGCAAGGCGGCCGAGGACAAGATGGAGGAGTTCGGTTACATCGAGATCCAGGACGTGACCACCCAATGGGGCGTCTTCGCCATCGCCGGACCCAAATCGCGGGACGTTCTGAAAGAGGTCATCAAAGAGGCCGATCCGGAAACCGCACTGTCCAACAAGCGATTCCCATGGCTGTCAGCCCGACAGATCGAACTGGGCATGTGCCCGGTCAACGCGATCCGCGTGGCCTATACCGGTGAGCTGGGTTGGGAACTGCACCACCCGATTGAAATGCAGAACTACCTATTCGACCTGCTGGAAAAAGCGGGTGAGAAGCATGGCATGAAGCTGGTCGGCGCACGCGCCCAGAACTGGCTGCGTCAGGAGAAATCCTATCGCGCCTTCGGCACCGAACTGGGCCGCGACGCGACCCCGCTGGAAGCCGACCTGCCGCGCTTTGTCGATCTGTCCAAGGACTTCTATGGCAAGGCCAAGCTGGAAGAGACTGGCGTACGCGTGAAATGCTGCACCCTGCTGATTGACGGACCGGAGGATGCCGATCCGTGGGGCCGTGAAGTGCTGTATACGCCGGAAGGTGAACGCGTCGGTCGTCTGACCTCGGGCGGTTATTCGGTGGCGTTCGAGAAATCCATCGGCATGGGCTATGTGAAGCCCGATCTGGCGGTGGAAGGCACCAAGCTGAAGGTCAAGCTTCAGGACAAATTGTGGGATGCGGTCGTCACCTGCGACAGCCCCTATGATCCGAAAAACGAAACCATCCGCAAGAACGGCTGATCTGGATAAGAACGGCGGCACCTTTTTGGTGCCGCCTTCTAATGCCCGCAGCACGCGGGCTTTTTTCATGCACTCAGCTCGTCGAAGCAGTCCAGCGCCTTAGAGGCGTACATCATCGACGGCCCGCCCCCCATCTGAACCGCCATGGACAGAACGTCCGAAACCTCGTCACGTGACGCGCCGGCTTTGATCAAAGCTTCGGTGTGCAGCATGATACAGGGTTCGCATCGGTCCGCTATGGATATGCCAAGAGCGATGAATTCTTTGGTCTTGTAGTCTAGCGTTCCGCCTTGCTTGACCGCCGCGCCAAGCGCACCGAAGGCGCGGGCGGTATCAGGGATTGCGCCGTTCAAATTGCGAAGACCTTTTCGCGTGTCGTTGATCTTTTCCTGCCAGGGCATGCTACATTCCATTTAACATCGTATGTTTGGAATATGTTTAGTTGGCCTCGGTCGGGCTTTGATCTGGATCAGGTGTCAGATTTTTCCACGATGAAGGCCAGGTTATTTGCAGGCATCTCCGCGACTTCCAGGATTTTCAGGTCGTGATTGGTCAAAAGCTCAGAAACGTCTCCGTCGTTTTTATATCCGATTTCAGCATCCTGCTGGACCAGAGCTGTATGAAATCGTTGATCCCCCGCGCTGGTCAGGCGATTGTTGCGCATGAAGGGACCATAGAGGATCAACCGGCCATTCGCGTTCAGTGCTTGAGCTGCCTCGCCGACAAGCGTTTCCACTTCGGCCCAGCTGATCAGGTGCAAGAGATTGATCAGAACGATCAGATCCCTGCCGCCAAACGGCTGATGCCAACCCTCGATAGTTGCATCCAGAGCTTCTGCTTTAGACACATTTGGCAGGCCCGCGGTGTAGGCATTGATGCTGGCCTGCCGTTCGGATTCAACCTCACTGGGTTGCCAATGCATGCCGGGGCGGCATTCGGCAAAGGCTGCGATGTGCTGACCGGTGCCACTTGCCAGTTCCAGCGCTTGTCCGGTCAAAGGGGCGAACTGGTCCAGAAGGTCGCACAAAGCCCTGACGTTACGGCTGGCTGCCGGAGCGACCAACTGACCGTTCTCTCCTACAGTCGCGACGCTGGCGTTGGAGGGTAACGGGCGCTTGTTCATCTGTGCAACCTGTCTGGTCTCAGAGAGGCGATGGTCGCCGTGTCCAGACTTGATTGGTTGCCGACTGTCAGATCCGCTACCAGTTGGGATGCAGCAGGGGCCGTCTGAAACCCGTAACCACCCTGACCGGCAGACCAGATAAACGTAGGATCGGTCGGATCGGGCCCCAAAACCAGGCTGCCATCCGGTGCGAAACTGCGCAAGCCCGCCCAGTTGGTTTCGACCCGTGTCACAGGCTCGGTGACCATTGCCTCGTACCGGGCCAAGCCCTCGGCCAGAACCATGTCATCGGCATATGCATCATGGGCGGCGGTCGGATCGGCATCGGCAGGTGAGACCAGCAATTTGCCCGCGTCGGGTTTAGCATACCAGCTTTCGCCCGCACCCAACATCATGGGCCAGGCGCGCAAGTCATGCCCGCCGGGGGCCGGGATACGGGCCATTGAGCGGCGGCGCGGCTGGATACCAATCGGGGCGATACCGGCCATCGCCGCGATTTCGTCAACCCAGGCGCCGGCTGCATTGACGATGTGTCGTGCCTCAAAGCTCTCGGTGGCCTCGACGATCCAGTGCCTATGTTTGCGAATTGCCGTGACGCTTTGCCGGGTCAGAACGGATCCACCATTCCCACGGATCGTCCGGGCGAAATCCTGCATCATGCGGTCGGTATCTATATCTTGTTCACTGTCGCTGTGCGCCGCGAACCCGACGGTTTCGGGGTTCAGGATCGGGATAAGGGATTGAGCCGCGTCAAAGGAAATCTGTCGGCCGCCAAGTTGATCGGCATCCCGGTGAAACACATCGTGTTGGTCTTTCCCGCCGATCAGAACCCAGCCGCGTGGCGACAGATAGTCATTCGTCTCAAAATGCGCTGCGCTGGCAAGGTTGAGGGCAATAACAGCAGGCGGACCATAGGCGGGTGCAAACATAGCCGCGGACCGGCCTGATGCGTGATAGCCCAGCGCCTCTTCGCCTTCGAGCACGGTGACCTGGCCGCGCTCTGACAACCGCGCGCCCGCGCTAAGCCCGGCAATACCGCCGCCGATAATCAGGAAATCTATCATGTCGCCCCTTTGCTGGCCGCAGTCGTGATTTTCTGACGTCGAATGCGCCCTGCACGACCGTAGAATTCTAATTGAGACTTTAAGCAGGGTTGAATTTGCGCATCAACCCATCCAAAGAAGTGGAAAGCATTTAGAGGAGGGCAGGGTGAGCACAGCAGATTTACACCCATTGGCCACGGGGCACATTCCGTCTTACGTGACCCAGGCGGATGGCAGCGATTTTCTTTTGACAGTCATGTTCATTTTCACGGTTGTGGTGATCATCCTGATCGGCGTTGGCTATTTCACCCTGCATTCGATCCCCGAAAAGCTCGCGCATGAATCCAACCACCCGCAGTTTCAGCTTGTGGGAATTCTTGCGCTGCTGGCTTTGTTCACTCATAACGGATTGTTCTGGATTGCAGCCATTCTGGTCGCCGGATTCCAGTTTCCCGACATAGGTGCGCCCTTGCGTGCCATTGCCGATGCGATCCGATCTTTGGCGCCGCAACCGCCTGCTGATCCCGATCCCGTTCCATCCCCCGAACCCGTCGCGCAGCAGGAGCAATAGGACATGCTTGAAACACTGATGTGCGCGCTGGTCACAGTGCTGCCCGATTATCTGTTCCGCCGCTTTGTGCAGGGAAAACGCATCGGGCATGAGATAACCCTGTTCACCATGTGGTACGAGCTGCGCTGGGGTCTGACAACCTGTGCCATTATGGCGCTGACCGTGATCACCACTCTGTTCTATTTTCACCCAGCCAGCAAAACTGCGGCCTCGTATTTCCGCACGGTGACGATCCTGCCGCAACTGGGTGGGCGAGTGTCCGAGGTCTATGTCTCCAACAATCAACAGGTTGTTGCTGGGCAGCCAATCTTCCGGATCGAGGACTTCACTCAGACTGCAATGGTTGAGGCAGCGCATGCGCAGATCGCGCAAGTTCAGGCATCACTGAAAGTCGCGGAGACCGATCTGGCCGAGGCCGCCGCCGGGATCGCAGGCGCAAAAGCGGCGCTGGATCAGGCGCTAGAGGACTTGCAACGCAATACGACCCTGCGGGACGAAGGGTCAAGCGCCGTCCGCCTGGCCGAGATTGACCGGCTGGAAAACCTTGTCGCTGAACGAGAGGCCAAGCTGGTTGCGGCTGAATCGCAACGCGCTGCCGTCGTACAGCAAATCGAAGAGCTGATCCCGGCCCAACTGGCCAGCGCCAATGCGAACCTGGATGCTGCTTTGACCGAGCTGGACAAGACTGTGATCAACGCGGGTGTGACGGGGAGGATCGAACAGTTCGGCTTGCAGGTTGGCGATTACGTCAGTCCTCTGCTACGTCCAGCAGGTATTCTTGTGCCGTCAAATTCCGGGCATGACCGCTTTCAGGCTGCGTTCAATCAGATGTCGGCGCAGGTTATCAAACCCGGCATGGTCGGAGAGCTGGGCTGCATGACCAAGCCGTTCACGGTTATTCCGGTTGTGGTGGTCGAAGTTCAGGATGTGATCCCATCGGGACAAATTCGCCCGTCAGACGAGCTTAGAGACGTGCAGTCCAACAAGGTGCCGGGCTCGATCCTGGTCTATTTTGAACCGCTTTATAAGGGCATGGCGGATGATATCCCGCCCGGCAGCAACTGTCTGGCGAATGTCTACACCGATAACCACGAGCGGCTGGAGCATGAAGATTTGGGTTTTTGGCACTCTGCTTTCCTGCATGTGGTTGACACGATCGGAGTGGTTCATGCGGCGGGTCTGCGCCTGCGTTTGATCCTGATGCCGGTGAACACGCTGGTTCTGACTGGGCATTAACGGCTCTTACGTAGATCAGAATTTGCCGTTGTCATTCTTCCACTCGCTACGGGGCGCTATGGTTTCCATAGTGCCCCAATGCTCGACGATCACTCCGTCTGCGACCCGAAACAGATCATAAAAGCTGGTATGTTTTCCGTGACTGGCACCTTCGCTCATGCACAGGACGAAATTCCCTTCTGCCAGCACACGATGGACGCGGTGATACTGAACGATCAACTCCGCGTCTGATCTAGCTTCAAGCACCATGCGATAGGCGTCGATGCCGTCAACGCCATCGGGATCGTGTTGTATCAGGTTCGCATCAACAAACGCCTTCATCCGCTCGGTTTGCCGGTCTATCAGGACTGTTTGCGAGAAGTTGCCGACCAATTCCCGGTTCTGTTCGGTTCTGTCAATATCCGTGATTTCAGTTGGCCCATCAAGCATGCCGCGTCCCGAAGCGTTTGGGCCGCGCAGGAGCTGAATGTTATCCCAGTGCTCAACAGCTTTGCTGTCTTCAAACCGAAAGACCTCGAACGCGGCCTTAACTTCGGCAAAATCATATTCGTTATGGGCAAAAGCGAATTCGCCATCTTCAAAAACGCGAACAAATTTAACCTTGGGATTTGTTTTCGACAGGCGGGCAAACAACGTGGCCAGCCCCTCGCTGCCTTCATGGGTCTGGGGATTGTGCTGGATGTATTTTTCTTCGTTGACGACGGCTGCGGCCTCGGCATCCCCGGTTTCGATACCTTTCAACAGTTTCTGCAGCAATTCGCGTTTTGAATTCATCTGGTCCTCGTTGATCGGTAGAGCCGCGGATCAATGTGCTTGGCGCTGGTTTCGGGCTATCGAAGATCAAGAGTGGCATAAAACAGGTGGCAAAATCAAAAAAGGCCCGCACATGGCGGGCCTTTCTGCGTTATCCTGTGCCGCCTTACTGCGGAATCTCACCTTCCAAGCCTTCTACATAGAAGTTCATGCCGGCCAGTGTACCGTCGTCTGCGGTCTCGCCTTCGGCCAGCCAGTCACTACCGTCCTGCTTTTTCAGCGGTCCGGTGAAGGGGTGGTATTCACCCGCGGCCATGGCCGCTTTCAGCGCCAGTGCCTCTTCTTTGACGTCAGCGGGAACCGCGTCCGAGATTTCGCCGATTGCTACCATGCCTTCGCGGATGCCATCCCATGTATTGGCGCTTTCCCATGTGCCATCCATGACGGCCTGGGTCCGTGCAATATAGTAAGGTGCCCAGTCATCGATGATCGACGAGACGCGCGGGTACGGAGCGTATTCGCTCATGTCCGAGGCCTGGCCGAAAGTGATGACGTTGCCCGCCTCTTGCGCAGCTGCTTGCGGTGCGGTCGAGTCGGTGTGCTGCAGGATCACGTCCGCGCCCTGTTCGATCAGAACAGTGGCGGCATCTGCTTCTTTCGCCGGATCGAACCAAGTGTAGGCCCAGATGATCTTGAACTCGACATCCGGGTTGACCTTCTTGGCGTGGATATAGGCCGAGTTGATTCCGCGGACCACTTCGGGGATCGGATAGGACCCGATATAGCCAACAATGTTCGACTTGGTCATCTTGCCCGCGATATGGCCCTGTACCGCACGACCTTCATAGAAACGTGCCGAATAAACCGAAACGTTGTCGGCTGTTTTATAGCCGGTCGCGTGTTCGAACTTCACGTTCGGGAATTTCTTGGCCACGTTGATGGTCGGATCCATGTATCCGAACGAGGTGGTAAAGATCAGGTCTGCACCTTCCAGCGCCATCTGGGTCATCACCCGCTCTGCATCCGGGCCTTCGGGCACGGATTCAACAAACACGGTTTCGACTTTGTCGCCGAACTCTTCCTCAACCGCCAGACGGCCCTTGTTATGTTCATAGGTCCAGCCGCCGTCGCCCACCGGGCCGACAAATACAAAGCCGACCTTGGTTTTGTCTTCGGCTATGGCAGTAGTTGCCAAACCCAGCGCCATGGCAGCGCTTGCCAGAAATGTGGTAATTTTCATGTGTTACTCCCCAAGTTGGTTCAGTTGTCCCCGTCTAATGCGAGGCATGGAATATCCGGCCGAGTGAGGCAGGTGCGCTGCTTTTGTCGGCGGAAAGGATCACAAGCACAAGGATCGTGATGATGTAGGGCGACATTGCCAGATACTCGACCGGGATGGCAACGCCCGCTGCCTGCAAATTCAGCTGCAACACGGTGATACCGCCGAACAAATAGGCACCCAGCAGGGCGCGCCATGGCTTCCAACTGGCGAAGACGACCAAGGCCAAGGCGATCCAGCCGACACCGGCTGTCATGCCCTCGGTCCACTGTGGCACCCGGATCAAGCTGATATAGGCCCCACCCAACCCGGCACAGGCACCGCCGAACAGGATCGCCATGATGCGGATCTTGATCACTTTATAGCCAAGCGCATGCGCCGCATCGTGGTTTTCACCTACCGCGCGCAGGATCAGTCCGACGCGAGTGTATTTAAGCGTAGCCCAGACAGCCGCTGTCAAAGCGATGCCGACATAAAGGATCGGGTCATGCTGAAACAGGATCGGGCCGATCACCGGAATATCGCTGATCACCGGGATATGGATATCGCCCATGCTGGGGGGTTTGACACCCACATAGCTTTGACCGAGCAGGGCGCTGAACCCTAAACCAAACAGAGTAAGCGCCAGGCCACTGGCAACCTGATTGGCCAGCGCCACCTGCGTCAGCAGCACAAACAGCAGGGACAGTACTGCACCGCCTATGGCCGCGGCGACAAAGCCCAGCCAGGGCGACCCAGTCTCGACCGAGATCGCAAAACCGCTGATCGCGCCAACGATCATCATGCCCTCTACGCCAAGATTCAGAACTCCTGCTTTTTCTACGACCAATTCACCGATCGCGGCCAGAAGCAGGGGGGTTGCAGCCACCATAAGTGACGCGACCAGAAGTACGGGATTAATCTCACCAAGGTCCATGATTACGCCACCTCGCTACGGGCCGCACGGATGCGGTAGTTGGTCAAAAGGTCGAAGGCCAGCAGGAAGAACAGCAGCATCCCCTGGAATACTTGAATAGCCGCGGCAGGAAGACCCATTTGGGACTGCGCAATTTCACCACCGATATAGGTCAACGCCATTAGGCCACCGGCTAGCAGGATGCCCACCGGATGCAGTCGCCCCAGAAAGGCCACGATGATCGCGGTAAAGCCATAGCCAACGTTAAAGTCGATGCTGACAACACCCGAGGGGCCCGAGACTTCGAACATCCCCGCCAGCCCGGCCAGTGCGCCTGACAGGCCAAGACAGAACAGGATCAGTCGTGCTGGGTTTACCCCGGCGAATTTGGCTGCGCGCGGGGCCTCACCCGTCAGGCGGATGTGAAAGCCCAGCATGTGCCGGTTCAGCAGGATATAGGAAAAGATCACGGCTATCAGTGCGGTCACAACGCCCCAATGCATCCCCGATCCTGCGATCAGCTCGGCATTATGCGCACTCTCATAGGATTGCAGATTGCGTGAACCCGGAAAACCGAACCCTTCGGGGTTTTTCAGCAGTCCCAGCGAGACCGAGGCCATCATCTGCTCAGCCACATAGACCAGCATCAGCGAGACCAGAATTTCATTGGTGCCAAAGCGCACCTTCAGAAAGGCCGGAATAGAGGCCCAGAGCCAACCGCCAAGCGCACCTGCCATCACCATGATCGGAAAGACATACCAGGCATCCAGCGGGTAAAAGGCCAGCCCGGCCCCCGCGCCAAAGATGGCGCCCATGATATACTGACCCTCGGCGCCGATGTTCCAGATACCGGCGCGGAAGCCTAACGACAGGCCAATCGCAATCAGCACCAACGGCGCGCCCTTCACCAGCAGCTGCGGGCGGTAATAAAAGGCGAATTCACCGAACAGAGGCTCCCAGAAAATGGTGCCGATGGCCTGAACCGGGTTTTTACCCAGGACGGCAAACAATATGCCGCCAAACAGCATCGTCGCCAGTACCGCCACAAGCGGGGTCGCATAAGACCACGCCTTGGACGGCTGTGGCCGTTTCTCCAATACAATCATCTGCTCACACCCCCGTCGTCATATTTTGTTTTGCATCAGACATGGGCTACCTCCATGCCATGTGCACCGCCCATCATCAGGCCGATCTCATCCACGGTCAGACCCGTGGTTGTGCGTGGCGCGCTGAGCCTGCCTTCGTTCAGGGCGGCAAAGCTGTCCGAGATTTCCATCAATTCGTCCAGATCCTGGCTGATGCAGACCACCGCCGTGCCCTTGGCGGCAAGGTCCAGAATGGCCTGTCGGATCGACGCAGCGGCAGCGGCGTCCACCCCCCATGTGGGTTGGTTCACGACCAGCACATCGGGGTTCTGCAACACTTCGCGTCCGATCACGAATTTCTGTAGGTTGCCGCCTGACAATGACCGGGCCGCATTCTCGGGCCCCGGCGTGCGCACATCAAAGGCGCTGATGATCTTTTCAGCAAAGCTCTTGGTATCTGCCCATTTCAAGAACCCGTTGCTTTCCAACCCTTCGCGGACCGATCCGGTCAGCAGGGCGTTTTCGGTCAGGCTCATGTCTGGGGCGGCTGCATGTCCCAACCGCTCTTCGGGGGCGGTCAGTACGCCCAGCTTGCGCCGTGCGGTTGGGCCCAGTTTGCCAATCGGCTGGCCATCGAATTTGATCGCATCGGCAGCTGTCTGGATTTCGCCAGACAGGACACCCAGCAGTTCGTCCTGTCCGTTGCCGGCAACACCGCCAATTCCCAGCACTTCGCCCTTGCGAACTGTCATGTGGACATTCTTCAGCGCGGTGCCGAATTCAGACGGTGAGGGCACGGAAAGCCCGCTGACATCCAGCGCGACCTCGCCGAACTCGCGGCCTCCGCGCTCAGGTGTTTGCAGGGTTGAACCGACCATCAACTCGGCCATCTCCCGGGCCGAGGTTTCAGACGGAACGCATTCGCCCACATTCTTGCCCAGACGCAAGATCGTAGCGTGGTCGCATAGGGTGCGGATTTCTTCAAGCTTGTGCGAGATATACAGGATCGATGTGCCTTCAGACCGCAATTTATTCAGCGTTTCGAAAAGGATATCGACTTCTTGCGGAGTCAGAACACTGGTCGGTTCATCCATGATCAAAAGCTTTGGATCCTGCAGAAGGCAGCGAATGATCTCAACCCGTTGGCGTTCCCCCGCAGACAGGTCACCGACTGTACGAAAGGGGTCCAGCGGTAGGCCGTAGGTTTCCGAAACTTCCCGAATGCGCGAGGCCAGGTCGCCCATTGGTGGCGGGTTCTCCATCCCCAATGCGATGTTCTCGGCCACGTTCAGCGCGTCGAACAGCGAAAAATGCTGAAATACCATCGCGATTCCGTCAGCACGCGCGGCACGCGGCTCGGGCGGAGCAAAGGGTTGGCCACGCAACAGCATGGTGCCGCTGTCGGGCTTCACCAAGCCATAGATCATTTTGACCAGCGTGGATTTTCCCGCGCCGTTTTCGCCCAACAGGGCATGAACTTCGCCCTCACCGATGTCAAAGGACACCTGATCATTGGCCACGACGCCGGGATAGGCTTTGGTCAGTCCTTGCAAACTTAGCAATGGAGTGGTCACGCGCTCAGATCCTTCTTCAAATTGTTTTGCCCGATCGGGCGCAGCAGTTGTGCTGCGACGCCCACGGCAATCATCTGCGGGTGCTTGCCCAGGCCCGGGTCGCCAATCGGGCAGGTGATCCGGCTGATCCGCTCGGGCGAGTGCCCCAGCGCCGCCAGCCGAGACCGGAACCGCGCCCATTTCGTAGCCGAGCCGATCAGCCCCGCAAAGCGGAAATCGTGCGAAAGCAGACGGTTGCACAATTCCAAGTCCAGATTGTGTGAATAAGTCAGCACCAGATGTTCAGCATCACGCGGCGCATGCCGAACCAGTTCCGCTGGTTTCGCGGCAGGGACGGCGGTGACTCCGTTCGGTACGGTTTCCGGAAACCGCTTGGATCCTGTATCGACCCAAGTGATTGCGAGATCGGGCAGCGGTGACAGGACATCCACCAAGGCGCGACCGACGTGACCCGCGCCCCAGACCCACAGTGCACGCGCTGGTTTGTGGACCGGCTCGACCATCCAGCCTTCGATCAGCTGTGCCTCTGGTGCAATCCCCTGTCCGCGGGCTTCGGTCAACAGGCGTTTGACCGACAGTGGCATGTCCTGGCCCGATGTTGGGCGCGCGATGATGCTGTCGTCCAGATCGTTGATGTTGTTGCGGTCATAGACCTCGCTTAGCAAGGAAACAGCACCACCGCAGCACTGGCCCATGTCGGGGCCAAGCGCGTGATGGGTCAGGCGCGATTGGGCGGTTTGTATCCGCGCCGCTTCGGCTGCCTGAAACTCAAGTGTGCCGCCGCCGATCGTGCCGGATTGCCCGTCCTCCCAGACCAGCATTGCGGCACCAACCTCACGTGGGGACGAGCCCTTGATCCCGGCGATGACTACCCGGATCACGCGCCCATGGGTATTGACCGCCTCCCTCAAAGTCTCAAGGTCAAATCCCATCAGTCGTCCCCCTTCATCCTTTGGACACCATGCCAGACTTCTTCTGCCGTGGCGGGGGCATCCAATGCGGGGTAGCTGTTTCCGCAGGCCGCCACCGCATTCGACAGTGCCAGCCAGGCGGATATCCCAAGCATGAATGGAGGTTCGCCTACTGCTTTCGAGCGATAGATCGTGTCCTCACGGTTTTCAGCCTCCCAAAGCGCAACGTTGAAGATGTCGGGGCGGTCGGAACAAGCTGGGATCTTGTAGGTCGATGGCGCATGGGTGCGCAGATTGCCTGTGCCATCCCAGACGAGTTCTTCGGTCGTCAACCAACCCGCGCCCTGCACATAGCCACCTTCGACCTGACCGATATCCAGCGCAGGGTTCAGCGACGCGCCCGCGTCATGCAGGATATCCGTGCGCAAGATGCGGTTCTCACCGGTTAGTGTGTCCACGGCAACTTCGGTGATCGAGGCGCCATAGGCGAAGTAGAAAAACGGACGACCTTGGCCTTTGATCCGGTCCCATTCGATCTTGGGTGTCTTATAGAAGCCGGTGGCCGAAAGGCTGATGCGGCCCTGATAGGTCAGCGCAGCCGCTTCGGCAAAGGTATAGCGTTCCTCACCAACCGATACATGACCATCCCGGAAGCTGACAGCCGACGGGTCGGCCTGATGTCGCTCGGCCAGATACTCTGCCATCCGGTCGCGGATCGTGTCACAGGCGGCTTTCACCGCCATGCCGTTGAGATCGCTTCCCGAGGATGCCGCCGTTGCCGAGGTGTTCGGCACTTTGGCCGTGTCTGTGGCGGTGATTTTCACCATCTCTAGCGGAATACCAAAGCGTGAGGCGGCAACCTGGGCCACTTTTTGAAACAGGCCCTGGCCCATCTCGGTACCGCCATGGTTCAGGTGCACGGACCCGTCCTGGTACACATGCACCAGCGCGCCGGCCTGATTCAGATGGGTCAGGGTGAAGGAAATGCCGAACTTGACCGGAGAGAAGGCGATGCCCTTTTTGATCACGCTGTTCTCGGCATTCCATTTCTGAATTGCTACCTTGCGCGCGGCATAGTCGCTGGAATTCAACAAGGCTTCGGTCATGCCGTGAAGTTCGAAATCTTCGACTTCCATGCCATAAGGGGTGGTGTTTGGCGTATCGCCGCCACTGCGATCAGGGGCATGGTCATCGGTACCCGCCGGGGCAGCGTAGTAGTTCCTGCGGCGCAGCTCGACCGGGTCCAGACCCAGCTCATGCGCGGCGTGGTCCATGACGCGTTCGATTCCAACCATACCCTGAGGGCCTCCAAACCCCCGATAGGCGGTGGCAGATTGGGTGTTGGTTTTCAGTCGGTGACTTTCGATCCGCGCATTGGGCAGCAGATACGCATTGTCGGAATGCAGCATCGCCCGGTCCGCGACGGGCAGCGACAGGTCTTGTGCCCATCCGCATATGGCGTGGTGCAGAAAGGATACCCCCTGAATATGCCCATCCTGATCGAACCCGGCCCTATAGCCAATGCGAAAGGCATGCCGCTTACCGGTGATGATCATGTCGTCATCGCGGTCATAGCGCATCTTGCAGGCTGTGCCGGTTGCCCGCGCAGCCACTGCGCAGGAAACAGCCAGTGCGTTGCCCTGGCTTTCCTTGCCCCCGAACCCGCCGCCCATGCGCCGGGTTTCAACGCGCACAGCATGCATGGGAACGCCCAGAGCCTCTGCCACTTTGTGCTGAATCTCAGTCGGGTGCTGGGTCGAGCTGTGGACCAGCATATCAGCACCCTCATTCGGCATCGCCAGTGCAGCCTGACCTTCCAGATAGAAATGCTCTTGCCCGCCAAGCTCAAAACTGCCTTCGATCACATGCGCCGCGCCTGCAATGGCGGCGTCTGCATCACCTTTGGTGTAGATGCGCGGGCCGTCCTCGAACCGACTGTCGGCGGCCAGCGCCTCTTCAATCGTCAGAATTGGTGTTTCTTCAGTATAGTCGATCTTGCCCAGTCGTGCAGCTTTGCGCGCGGCCAGATGGCTGGTGGCGACAACCAGAAACACGGGCTGCCCGATATAGTGGACAGAGCCGTCCGACAACAAAGGTTCATCGTGAATGGACGGTGAGACATCATTCGCAAAGGGCAGGTCTTCGGCGGTCATCACCATGACGACACCGTCAGCGGTCTTGACTGCAGACAGGTCAATCGCGGCGATTGTGCCCTTGGCGATGGGGCTGAGACCAAAGGCCAGATGCAACGTGCCTTTTGGTGTTGGGATATCGTCCACATAGCGGGCCGAACCGGAGACATGCAGCGGCGCGGCGTCATGAGGCAGTGGTTTTGTCACGCTCATGCCGACACCTCCAGCACATTGGTTACCTGGCCCTGATCTTCAAGGAAATAACGCTCCAGCATCGCTTTCGCCGTCTCAAGGCGGTAATGAGCCGAGGCGCGCATATCTGACATTGGCGCGTAATCCTCGGCAAACATCGTCAGAGCGGATTGAACGGTAGCAGCTGTCCATGGCTTGCCGGTCAACGAAGCTTCGACTTGAGTGGCGCGTTTCGGTACACCCGCCATTCCGCCAAATGCGATGCGCGCCTGAGTGACGGTACCTTCTGCAACGGTAATGTTGAAACACCCACAAACGGCCGAGATATCCTGATCAAACCGCTTGCTGAGCTTGTAGCATTTCAACCGATCCGCCTGGCGCGGGAAGCTTACGGCTTCGACGAATTCTCCGGGTACGCGATCCTGTTTTCCATAGTCGATGAAGAACTCTTCCAAGGGCAGCGTTCGCCTTGTGTCGCCTTTGCGCAGGTGCAGGCTGGCGCCCAGGGCAATCAGTGCAGGCGGGTTGTCACCGATTGGTGACCCATTGGCGATATTACCGCCTACGGTTGCGGCGTGCCGCACCTGTACGCTGGCATAGCGGCGGATCATTTCAGCATAAGAGGGGTGCAGATCCCCCAGCGCTTCGCCCATGCGGTTCATATCGACCATGGCACCAAGGTGAATTTCATCGTCTGTAACCGTGATCTGTTTCAGATCATCGCAACCGTTCATGAAGATTACTGTTTTCAGGTCGCGCAACTGTTTGGTCACCCAAAGGCCCACATCAGTCGCGCCTGCGACCAGGGTGGCCTCGGGGTGGTCGGCATAAATGGCGGCAAGCTCGTCCGAGGACCGCGGCAGCATAGGAGACGCGGCGGGTGCTGCGTCAGGCTTGTCCTTGATCCAGACGGGAACTGGGTGCTTTTCGGCGGCTTTGGCGGCACGGATAATCGGCGCATAGCCCGTACAGCGGCACAGGTTCCCGGCCAGCTGTGTGTCGTGATCGGTTGCACCATTCGCATGTCCGGCCACCATCGACATTACAAAGCCGGGGGTGCAAAAGCCACATTGCGACCCGTGCAGATCAACCATTGCCTGCTGAACCGGGTGGGCCTGCCCATCCGGGCTTCTGGCGCCTTCGACGGTGCGCACCGCTTTGCCGTGGAGCTGAGGCAGGAACAGAATGCAGGAGTTCAGAGCTTTGGCTCCTCCCTGATCCGTCACCATGACAGTGCAGGCACCGCAATCACCTTCGTTGCAGCCCTCTTTGGTGCCGGTCAGAGAGCGATCCTCGCGCAGCCAATCCAACAAGGTGACTGTCGGATCGACATTCGCCAACTCCACTGTCTCTCCGTTCAGAAGAAACGTGATATCCATTCGTGAAACCCGTCGCGTTACCGAATTGCGCCTCTGAATGCTCTCCTTCGATGCGACGTAGAAAGAGTGCGGGCGGATAGCTTGCCACTAGATGTTAGAAACAGCGCAGCCAATCTGGCAAGAAAAACCGCGCTTCTGATGTATCATTTCATTGGTCCGATCCTTGTGTTTCATATGGTTTCGATGTTCATCATCTTGAAACTAAAAGGTTTTGTAGCATGTTTCACCCTCAGAGTCCGAAGCACCTTATGGATTTCCCGAACAATCAACGCCTGTTTTTTTGGCAATCCGAACCTACGGTTCAGGCTTTTGTACCACCACTGGCTGCGATAGCGTGGGCGGCATGAGCAGCACTCCACGATTCATCCACCTCCGCGTTCACACCGAATATTCCCTGCTGGAAGGCGCCGTGCGGCTGAAAAAGCTGCCTGGTCTGTGTGAAAAGCTTGAGATGCCCGCCGTCGCCGTCACGGACACCAACAGCATGTTCTCTGCGTTGGAGTTTTCGGTCACCGCCAGCGGGGCGGGTGTTCAGCCGATCATGGGGTGTCAGGTCGATCTGACCTATCTGCAGTTGCAACCGGGCGAGAAAGCGAAAGCCCCCGCGCCGCTGGTGCTGCTGGCGCAGTCAGAGGCCGGGTATGAAAACCTAATGAAGCTCAGCTCTTGCCTGTATGTGGACAAGGGCGGGCAGTTGCCGCAGGTGACATTGGATGAACTGGCAGGGCGCTCGGATGGTCTGATCTGCCTGTCTGGCGGCCCCGACGGACCGGTGGGTCGCTTGTTGCAGCAAGGGCAGCGCCCAGCGGCCGAGGTCTTGGTGGATCGCCTTGCAACCATGTTCCCGGATCGTCTGTATGTCGAACTACAGCGCCATCCAGGCGAAGGTGGTCAGCCCGAGGCCGAACGTCTGACCGAGCGCGGCCATGTTGAAATGGCCTATTCCAAGAACCTGCCGCTGGTGGCTACCAACGATGTCTACTTCCCGACCACGGACATGTACGAAGCGCATGATGCGCTGATCTGTATTGCCGAGGGCGCTTATGTCGATCAGCAGGATGGCCGCCGCCGTCTGACCGCACAGCATTATTTCAAGTCGCAGCAGGAAATGGCGACCCTGTTCGCCGATCTGCCCGAAGCAATCGAAAACACGGTCGAGATCGCCAGGCGCTGTGCGTTCATGGCCTATCGCCGCGATCCGATCCTGCCGAAATTCGCTGATGACGAGGTGGCCGAGCTGCGCCGCATCGCCAATGAAGGTCTGCAGAAACGTCTGGCCGTGATCCCGCATGCGGTAACCCCTGAAGAGTATCAGAAGCGGCTGGATTTCGAACTGGACATCATCGAGGGCATGGGGTTTCCCGGTTATTTCCTGATCGTTGCCGATTTCATCCAATGGTCAAAGGATCAGGACATCCCGGTTGGGCCGGGGCGGGGCTCGGGCGCGGGGTCGCTGGTGGCCTATGCGCTGACGATCACCGACCTTGATCCGTTGCGTTATTCGCTGCTGTTCGAACGCTTCCTGAACCCCGAACGGGTATCGATGCCTGACTTCGATATCGACTTCTGCATGGACCGCCGCGAAGAGGTGATCCGCTACGTGCAGCAGAAATATGGGCGCGACAAGGTTGGGCAGATCATAACTTTTGGCGCGCTGCTGTCGAAGGCCGCCGTGCGTGACATCGGGCGGGTTTTACAGATGCCATATGGGCAGGTGGACCGTCTGTCCAAGATGATCCCGGTGGAAGGCGTCAAACCCGTCTCCATCGAGAAGGCGTTGAAAGATGAACCCCGGCTGCGGGAAGAGGCGCGTAACGAGGAGGTTGTGGACCGTCTGCTGACTTATGGCCAGCAGGTCGAGGGGCTGTTGCGAAACGCGTCGACCCACGCGGCTGGTGTGGTGATTGGCGACCGTCCGCTGGATGCGCTGGTGCCGCTGTATCAGGATCCGCGTTCCGACATGCCTGCGACCCAATTCAACATGAAATGGGTAGAACAGGCCGGTCTGGTTAAATTCGACTTTCTGGGTCTGAAAACCCTGACCGTGATCCAGAATGCGATGGATCTGATCTTCAAATCCGGGCGCGACCTGCACATCGCTGCTGATGGCACCGAGCTGTACGAAGCCGCCGAGGGGGCCGCGAACCAGATCAACGCCATCCCGCTGGATGATGAAGCGACTTACAAACTCTACTCAGCGGCCAAGACCGTAGCGGTGTTCCAGGTGGAATCCTCGGGCATGATGGATGCGCTCAAGCGGATGAAACCGGATTGTATCGAGGATATCATCGCCCTCGTCGCGCTATACCGTCCGGGCCCGATGGAGAACATCCCCAAGTTCTGCGAGGTCAAGAACAAGCTGAGCGAACGGGACACGCTGCACCCTTCCATCGACCATATCCTGGACGAAACCCAAGGCATTATCGTCTACCAGGAACAGGTTATGCAGATCGCTCAGGAAATGGCGGGCTATAGCCTTGGCGGAGCGGATTTGCTGCGCCGCGCGATGGGTAAGAAAATTCAGGAGGCGATGGATGCCGAGCGGCCTAAGTTCCTCAAAGGCGCTGCTGAGAATGACGTGGACGAGGCTAAGGCGACCGAGGTCTGGAACCTGTTGGATAAATTCGCCAACTATGGCTTCAACAAATCCCACGCTGCCGCCTATGCCGTGGTCAGCTATCAGACCGGCTGGTTGAAGGCGAACCACCCGGTCGAGTTCATGGCCGGGGTCATGAACTGCGATATCCATCTGACTGACAAGCTGGCGGTTTACTTCGAGGAAGTCCGCAAAGGGTTGGAACTGCCTTACATACCGCCCTGCGTGAACCGCTCGCAATCCACGTTTGACGTGGTGGATCAGCATCTGGTTTACGCGCTGGGCGCGTTGAAAAACGTCGGCGTTGAGGCGATGAATTTGGTAGTAGAAGGACGCGCAGGCAAACCGTTCGTCAACCTCTTCGACTTTGCCCGCCGCGTTGATCTGAAGAAGGTCGGCAAGCGGCCCTTGGAAATGCTGGCGCGTGCTGGCGCGTTTGATGAACTCGACAAGAACCGCCGCCGCGTCTTCGAAAGCCTTGATCCACTGGTGCAATATTCAGCTGCGATCCACGATCAGAAGAACTCGAACCAGGTATCGCTGTTCGGCGAGGCGGGCGACGACCTGCCCGAGCCACGCCTTTCGCCGACGCCGGACTGGTTGCCTGCCGAGCGTTTGAGCGAAGAGTTCAAGGCCATCGGATTTTACCTATCCGGCCACCCGCTGGATGATTATATGCCTGCCCTAAAACGCAAGCAGGTACTGACACTGGATGAGGTGATGGAAAAGGCACGCTCGGGTCCGCTGATCGCCAAGATGGCCGGTGTAGTGGCTGGGCGGCAGGAACGGAAATCTGCGCGCGGAAACCGGTTTGCCTTTGCCCAACTTTCTGACCCTACAGGTGCCTATGAGGTCACACTGTTTTCCGAAACGCTGGAGAAATCCCGTGAGTTTCTGGAAACCGGTGCACAGGTGGTGCTGACCGCCGAAGCAACGATGGAGGCCGATCAACTCAAACTTCTAGGCCGGTCCGTCGGGCCGGTAGATGCGGTCGTGGCCGAGGCAGGGGCGACCGGGCTGCGCATTTTTGTTAATCAGCCGCAGGTTCTGCCCACAGTTGCCAAAGTTCTGGAAGATGCCGCTGGCGCAGCCAAGGGGGCTGCGAAAGGGCCTATCCATCTGTGCCTGCTTGATCCTGGCCTGCCGGGAGATGTCGAGATGGACCTTGGCCAGGAATTCCCGATCAACCCGCAGATCAAAGGGGCGATCAAGTCGCTGGACGGCGTGATGTCGGTTGAGGAAATCTGACCGCCCCGGAAAAGTTGCCTGACATTCGCCCGCCGGATAGGCTGAGGACTGAAAGAGATTTTCTGGTGATGCCACAGGAGGGCAACCATATGACGATCCCACATTTCGGTTTTCGAACAATGATATTGGCCGCGTCGATGGCCTTGGTCACCGCCGGGTCGGCGGTGGCGGACGACAAGAAGAAAAAGAACACCATCGAAGGCGCGTTGATCGGGGCGGGCGTCGGTGCTTTGATTGGTGATGGCAAGGGCGCGGCAATCGGCGGCGTGGCCGGTGCCCTTATTGGACATAACTGGAAATGACTACGATGCGTTTGACCCAAATGAAAACCGCTCTCGCAAGCCTGTGCATGATCGTTCCGGGCATGGCCATCGCCGACGAAGCTGCTGAACAAATGGTTCAGGACGCATTGCCCGTCATGTATCATACCTGTGCAACGGTGGTTGAAGAGTCGGACGGTGATGAGGCCTATATCTTTGCGGTTGTCGAGAAGATGACAGCACTGTCGATCTATAACCGCCAGATTGATATCAATGATCACGCAAGCACGAACGAGGACAAAGCGAAACTGCGCGAGACCTTCATAGCCGCATTGAGAGAGGGCTGTGCCGAGGACCAAAACGCCCTGCTGGGCGGGGTAGTCGATAATGCGGTGAAGACGACGCTGGGCTTGTGATCGCTCAATAATGCGGCGGGCGTTCGTCTCCTAGGATGATGCCGCCTGATCCTTCTTGTGCCCGTTCACCTTCGCGGCGCATCAGCACCTCAACCCGGCGGGTCAAGTTGTCGATCTCATCCTGCTGCCGCGTGACGATTGTGTTCAGATCTTCGACCGTACGGGTCAGATGGGCGATCTGCTCTTCCAGATGTTGCATTGGAAACTCCTGTCTCGGGCCGGTCATAACGGCACCGGCTGTGCAAGGCCAGCGAAAGCGCGCCTTGCCCCGAAACGGGCCATGGGATAGACCGCGCGCGGAACACTTAACGCCCAAGGACGCCCCAAATGGCCAAGCCCAAGAAACAGCCCCGCCCCAAGGCCGTGACGCCGAAAGGGTTTCGCGACTATTTCGGCCAGGAAGTCACGCAGCGCACCGAGATGCTGCGGACCATCGCGGGCGTCTATCATCGCTATGGCTTTGACGCTCTGGAAAGCAGCGCGGTCGAAACGGTCGAGGCGCTGGGCAAGTTCCTGCCTGACGTGGATCGCCCGAACGAAGGCGTCTTTGCCTGGCAGGAATTCGATGAGAACGACAAGGGCGATTGGATGGCCCTGCGCTATGACCTGACCGCGCCTCTGGCCCGAGTCTACGCGCAGCACCGCAACGATCTGCCCACACCCTATCGCCGCTATGCGATGGGTCCGGTCTGGCGTAACGAAAAGCCCGGGCCGGGGCGGTTTCGTCAGTTTTATCAATGTGATGCGGATACGGTGGGTACCGCATCAATGGCGGCGGATGCCGAGATTTGCGCCATGTTGTCGGATACGCTGGAAACCGTGGGCATCCCGCGCGGTGACTATCTGGTGCGGGTGAATAATCGCAAGGTACTGAACGGCGTGCTCGAGGCGATGGGTCTGGGCGAAGACGCCGCCGCCCGTGACAGCGTGCTGCGCACCATCGACAAGTTCGATAAGGTGGGCAAAGCAGGCGTGCGCGAATTGCTGACCAAGGGTCGTTTGGACGCGTCAGGTGCCTTCATCGACGGCGTGGGTCTAAGCGATGATCAGGCAGAACCGGTCATCGCCTTCCTGACCTCCAAAGCTGCAGATACCACAGGAACGTTGGCCAATCTGCGTGCCGCCGTGGGCGACAGCCAAATCGGTGCGGATGGCATTGGCGAACTGGAACAGATCGGGACCTTGCTGGAAGCTGGCGGCTATGGCGCGGATCGGATCGAGATTGACCCATCGGTCGTGCGTGGGTTGGGCTATTACACCGGTCCGGTCTATGAGGCCGAGTTGACCTTTGATATCTTTGACGAGAAAGGCCGCAAGCGGCAGTTCGGCTCTGTCGCAGGCGGCGGGCGCTATGACGATCTGGTCAAGCGTTTCACTGGACAGGAAGTGCCAGCGACTGGTGTCTCCATTGGTGTCGACCGCCTGTTGGCTGCTCTGCGCGAAAAGGGGCGGATCAGCGCACAGGCCAAGGGACCTGTGGTTGTCACCGTGATGGATCGCGACCGCATGGCGGATTATCAGGCCATGGTGGCCGAGCTGCGCAATGCAGGTATCCGGGCCGAGGTGTATCTGGGCAACCCCAAGAATTTTGGCAATCAGCTGAAATATGCGGACAAGCGGAACTCACCCATTGCGGTCATCGAAGGTGGCGACGAAAAGGCGAATGGGATCGTGCAGATCAAGGACCTGATCCTTGGTGCAAAGATAGCCGAAAGCGCCACGCTTGAGGAATGGAAAGAACGCCCAAGCCAGTTCGAGGTTCCGCGCGGTGATCTGGTCGCCAAGGTGCGCGAAATTCTGGACAATCAGGACTGAGCCATGGCCAACCGTACTCAGATACAGACGCGCGCAGCAATGATGCGGGTGCGTTTCGAGACCGCAGGTGCCCGGGTTGTTGATCCGCCTCTGTTGCAACCGGCTGAAACGTTGCTGGGCCTCTATGGGGAAGACATTCGTGCCCGTGCTTACGTGACCTCGGATGCGTTGCATGGTGAACAAATGCTGCGCCCGGATTTTACGCTGCCGGTGGTGCAAATGCACATGTCCGACGGTGCCGAACCGGCGCGCTATACCTATTCGGGTGAGGTGTTTCGGCGGCAGGAACACGATCCGGATCGCGCGAATGAATATACCCAGGTCGGGTATGAGGTGTTTGATCGCACCGATCCGGCCAGTGCCGATGCCGAAGTGTTTTCGCTGTTTGCGTTGCAACTGCGTGGGTTGCCCCTGCGGGCGGCAACCGGGGATATCGGTATTCTGACCGCTGCTGTCCAGGGGCTGAGGACTTCCGACCGGCGCAAGGCGGCCCTGATGCGTCATCTGTGGCGGCCCCGCCGTTTTCGCGTCTTGCTGGACCGTTTCGCTGGGCGCAAGCCGGGGCCTGAAGGACGCAAGACCTTACTCGAGGCTACTGACCCTTTGGCAACCGACGCGCCTATGATCGGCAAGCGCCGCGCCTCTGAAATTCAGGCGCGGATCGAAGCCCTGCGTGAGGATCGTGATACCCCACCGATTTCCGACAACGAACTGGCCGGGTTGGAAACCCTGCTGAACGTCCGAGAAACCATGCCCTTTGCGCTTGAACAGCTGCGCGACGTGGCGGTGGACTTGCCGCAGATCACGCCGGCACTGGACCGGCTTGAGGCGCGGATCGCGGCCTTGCAAGCGCGCGGCGTGGATGTGGACAGGTTGGACTTCGAAGCGTCTTATGGCCGGACCTCGATGGAGTATTATGATGGGTTTGTCTTTGGTTTCTACGCCGAGGGCCGGCCGGATTTGCCGCCCATTGCCACTGGGGGGCGCTATGATGCACTGACCCGCCACTTGGGCAAAGGGGCAGAAATCCCCGCAGTTGGCGGCGTGCTGCGCCCGGACCTGATGCTGGAGATTGAGGAGGACGCCCAATGAGCCTGAAACTGGGCGTGCCTTCAAAGGGCCGGTTGATGGAAAAGACCTTTTCGTGGTTCGAAAAGCGCGGCATCACCCTGTCTCGCAGTGGGTCGGATCGCGAATATGCCGGTAAGGTGGAAGGGATCGAGGGTGTCTCGCTGATCCTGTTATCGGCGGGGGAAATTCCGCGTGAATTGGCTGCTGGTCGCATTCATCTTGGCGTCACCGGAATTGATCTGGTGCATGAAAAACTGCCGCGCTGGGAACAGCAGGTCGAAGAAGTATCTCCGCTTGGGTTTGGCAAGGCCGATCTGATCATCGCTACGCCAGCCTGCTGGGTCGACGTGGACACGCTTGATGACCTTGACGCGGCGGCAGCGGCTTTTCGCAAGACCCACGGCCACCGCCTGCGGATTGCCACCAAATACCACCGGTTGGTGCGTGAATTTCTGACAGATGCGGGCGTGGCCGATTATACGCTGGTCGACAGCCAGGGGGCGACCGAAGGCACGGTAATGAATGAAACCGCCGAAGCGATTGCCGATATCACGTCAACGGGGGAAACCCTGCGCGCCAACCACCTGAAAATCCTGACAGACGGGCTGATCCTGCAATCGCAGGCAACCCTATGGCGCAGCCGGGTGGCCAAGTATACGGACGAAGACAAGGATGTTCTGACTGAGGTGCTCGACCGTCTGGCCTGATTACAGCACGCCGATATCCGCCAGCGCGCGGTTCAGATCATCGGGCAGGGCATCGTCCTGCGCGCGGGTTTTTGGCAGATCGGCGGGGGTGTCCTCGGGCTTGAGATAACGCCACCCCTGAAAGGGGCGCTTCAGGGCGTTCTGGGTGCGATGAACCTCAGGATCCAGAATAATGGCGCAGCGGCGAATGCCGTCATCCCCGATCACTTCGTCCATTCGTAGGATGCGCTGACGGCATTGCACAACGCCTTTGATCACCCAATAGATTGATCCGCCATTCAGAATCTCTGCCTCGCGTTTGGGCCACATGCGTGTCACGTGGCGCGGCAATCCGTCCTCGTACAGAGGCATGCGACTCTCCTGCCATGCGATCAGCGTGTCGACGCTTTCTGATCCGACGGACAGTTTTATGAGGTTTACGTACTTATCCACAGCTTTCCCACAGAGTCGTCCCAAGGCTACCTTTATATTGTAGCCTTCTGCACCGCTTCATCAAGGTGTTGTGGTGAAGGTGCGAATTGGGCTAATCTGGATACCTCTTTCAAGACAGGGAATCACCAATGAGCCGCTTTGCCGCCCCCATCGCCGAGCAGATCTGGGACATGAAATACCGCTTTAAACAGGCGGATGGAACACCCATCGACCAAACGGTTGAAGACAGCTGGCGCCGTATCGCTCGGGATCTGGCCCGCGTGGAACAGGACCCTGCTCATTGGGAAGACAAGTTCTTTGAGGCGTTGGAGAATTTCAAATATCTGCCCGCCGGACGCATCACCGCCGGTGCGGGCACTGCACGCCGGGTGACCCTGTTCAACTGTTTTGTCATGGGAACCATACCAGACAGCATGGGCGGTATTTTCGATATGTTGAAAGAGGCCGCCCTGACCATGCAGCAGGGTGGGGGGATCGGCTATGATTTCTCAACCATTCGTCCGCGTGGCGCGGATGTACACGGGGTGGCGGCGGACGCCTCGGGGCCGCTGAGCTTTATGGATGTGTGGGACGCGATGTGCCGCACGATCATGTCTGCGGGGTCGCGCCGCGGGGCGATGATGGCGACCATGCGCTGCGATCATCCCGATATCGAACAGTTCATCACCGCCAAATCCGACCCGGCCCGTCTGCGCATGTTCAACATGTCGGTTCTGGTGACAGATCCGTTCATGGAGGCAGTCAAGGCCGATGGCCCGTGGGAACTGGTGTTTGATGGCAAGGTCTATCACACCATCCAGGCCCGCGATCTATGGAACAAGATCATGCAGGCCACTTACGACTATGCCGAGCCAGGTGTGATCTTCATCGATCGGATCAATGCGGCCAACAACCTCAGCTATGTCGAGACCATCGCGGCGACGAACCCCTGCGGTGAACAGCCCCTGCCGCCGTATGGCGCCTGCTTGCTGGGCTCGATCAACCTGGCGCGTCTGGTGGCCGGACCTTTCGAGGATGCCGCGCATCTGGATGAGGCCGCGCTGCAAGAGCTGGTCGCCACCGCCGTTCGCATGATGGACAATGTGGTCGACGCCTCGAAATTCCCGCTGGCCGAACAAGAGGCCGAGGCGCAAGATAAACGCCGCATTGGTTTGGGTGTCACCGGGCTGGCCGATGCACTGTTGATGCTGGGTCTACGCTATGGCTCTGACGAGGCGGCGCGTCAGACCGAGCGCTGGTTGCACGCAATCGCCCGCGTCGCGTATCTGGCGTCGGTCGATTTGGCAAAGGAAAAGGGGGCGTTTCCCTTGTTCGAAGCTGAGAAATACCTGGCCAGCGGCACAATGCTGCAGATGGATGACGACGTACGCGATGCGATCCGCGAACACGGCATCCGCAACGCGCTGCTGACGTCGATTGCCCCGACGGGGACGATTTCCCTGTACGCGGGCAACGTCTCTTCGGGGATCGAGCCGGTCTTTGCCTATGCGTATACGCGCAAGGTCCTGCAAAAAGATGGCTCACGCACCGAAGAAGAAGTCGTGGATTACGCCGTTCAGATGTGGCGCGACAAGTTTGGTGATAAGGACCTGCCCGACTATTTCGTCAACGCGCAGACGCTGCCTCCGTCTGATCATGTCAAGATGCAGGCGGCGGCACAGAAATGGATCGACAGCTCGATTTCCAAGACGATCAACTGCCCCGAGGATATCAGCTTTGACGCTTTCAAAGATGTCTACATGCAGGCCTGGGATCAGGGCTGCAAAGGGTGCACGACCTATCGCCCCAACGATGTGACAGGGTCGGTTCTGACCGTATCAGAGAGTGCCGACAAAGCTCCTGGAGAAAGCGCGGATGCGCCGCACGAGGTTGATGGCGGCGATGTCATCTATATGTCTGAACCGCTGGACCGCCCACAATCGCTTGAGGGGTCAACATATAAGTTGAAATGGCCCGACAGCGAGCATGCGATTTACCTAACCATAAATGACATTGTCATTGGCGGCCGCCGGCGTCCGTTCGAGGTATTCATCAACTCCAAGAACATGGAGCATTACGCATGGACGCTTGCGCTGACCCGCATGATCTCGGCCGTGTTCCGTCGGGGCGGTGATGTGTCCTTTGTGGTCGAGGAACTCAAGGCGGTATTCGACCCGCGCGGCGGGGCCTGGGTGAAAGGCAAATACATCCCCTCGATCCTGGCCGCGATTGGCGGAGTGATCGAGCAGCACCTGATCAATATCGGCTTCCTTGAGGGCGAAGGGATGGGGCTGAAATCCGACCCTCAGGCGCAAGTGGTCAACCTCGACGGCCCCCGCGGCAAAGCCTGCCCGTCCTGCGGTCAGTTCGACATGGTGATGATCGAAGGATGCATGACCTGCCGTAGCTGCGGTCACTCTAAATGCGGGTGAGCTGAAGTAGTGGATTCTGTTGTATGTGACGTGTCACACGACATGACCTAAACGTTTCAATAGGTCATTTTGGTTGATGGAATGAGTAAACGGCCTCGGATTTCTTCTGGCGCCGTTCGCAACTCTGACAGGGACAAACGAATGAGATGTCGCTGGGCTGAAGCGGTCATTCGCTGCGGACGCCAATAGCAATTGGCAAGGGGCTCGTAGCTGCCGAATGCATCGGCAGAAATGGTGTTCTCGGCCGACTTCCGAGAGCAGGCATTCACTCCGCTTGTACGATAACTTCGTCAGCGCGGTGCTGATGTCTGGGGATGGAGGGAGGATCGGAGGGCAAATCATGCCAAGAGTCCAACTTCCCGCCGTCACTCCGAAACGAAAAGCCTGGAATATGGGCCGGATTGTCGGCCAGAAACGGCCGCTGCTTCCGAAACAGGTTTGGGCGATCCGCGTGTGGCTCGAACTGGTGGACAACCTGCGCGATCTTGCGCTGTTCAATGTGTCGATTGATAGCAAGCTTCGCGGGTGCGATCTGGTGAAACTGGCCGTCACCGACCTGGTGAGGGATGATCGCGTTCGCGAAAGGGTGTCCGTTATCTAAAGCAAAACTCGGCGTCCCGTTCAGTTCGAACTCCCTGAAAACACGCGCGATACGATTGCCCCTTGGATCACGTCACCGGAAATGATCCGCTGCCGTTTCATGTTTCCCAGCCGGTTTCACGACCGCCAACACATTTCGAGGCGACAGTACGGTCGAATTGTCCGCGATTGGGTGACGGCCATCGTGTTAGAGCCGAGTGGGTACGGCATGCATTCTTTGCGCCGGACAATGGCTGCGGAAATCTATCGAAAAACTGGCAATCTCCGCGCTGCCCAGCTGCTGCTAGGTCACACCAAAATCGACAGTACTGTTCGATATCTGGGCGTCGAATTTGAAGATGCTCTACCCGTTCAGGATCTGGGTCGTCATCGACGTGCTCAACTCCGAGCGCACAGGCTCGGGCGTGTCGTTGCCGAGGGACAGGTCCGTGTACATATAGTCGGTGAGAAAGCTCCATTTCCCGTTACTGGCGGCAAAGGCTTCCATAAAGGCAAAGTCCAGATTCTCAAGCGCGTCGCCAAACATGAGTGCGTCCTTGATCTGCCATGCGGGTGTATCGATTGCGGTTTTGGTCTCGGGCGCGAACAGGTAGATCGTTGCCTCGTAGTTCCAGTTAGTATTCTGAGCAGACGCGGGCCCGGATGCCGGCAACTGCCGGCACGATTGCGGTCAAGATCGTTTTCATAGGCAGTGCCTATTGAGCTAACGTTTCATTGTATGCAGGGTGACTTCAGGGATAGCAGAAGCTGAGCAGCTCAGCGGTCCGCTCTGAGGTTCCGGATTCTGGCAAGAGCAGTCACTCGCTATCTCCTTGCGGCGCAGGTCTTCCTTCCAGCTCTGCCTGTGCGGCCAGAAGTGCGGGGTGTTCCGGATTGGCTGACAGAGCTTCTGCCACAACCGCGGCGGCAGCAACGCGTCCTTGGGTTGCCGCTGTGATCCTGGCCAGCATCATCCATGCATCCAGCCGTTGCGGATCCAGCCGCACCACCTCGCGGAACGCGGATGTGGCCATGCCCATGTTGCGCATGCTCAGTGCCACACCGCCCAGTTGGAGGTGGGTTTCAGGAAAATCGAGCCGGTTTGCCATGGCATCCTGCCATTCAGCCATGGCGGCTTGCAGCTCTCTAGCGGTTCCATTCTGGAGGCGGTTCTCCGTATCACCCAGCATCGCGCGGGCAGCGGCCATGCGCACATTGCGGGCAGGGTCGGCAAAGACAGCGGCCAGGCGCTTGCCCCTTTCCTGAAGCGGTGCAAGGCGCTGCAGAGAGGCCGCGGCAGCGCGGACAAGCGGATCCGGGTCCCGCAGCAGGTCTGTCAGCCTAGCGGCGAACAGCGGGTCGTTGGACTGCTCCAAAAGCCAGAGCGCAGTGGCCCGCACGATGCCCGGCTGGCTGGTATTCTGCGCCAGCGCGGTCAAGTCGCCGGCCGCCGCTGCCGCATCGGCACGTCCCCGCGCCAGCACCTCCCCGTAATGCCGGCCACGGTTTCTGTCGTCCGGATACCAAGCGGAAATCTGTGCAGCTGCCCAGGCTGCGTCCTGGCTGCGGTGGCAGGCGGTGCAGGCATCCGGTGCTCCCGTCACCGGCGAAAGATCCGGCCGGGGAATGCGGAAGGAGTGATCGGCGCGCCAGTCGTTGCCCATGTAGACGCGTTCTGGCATGTGGCAGGACTGGCACTTCGCTCCAGCGCTGCTTTCCGGGTGGAAGTGATGTGCAGGGCTGTCGTAGTCTGCTGCTGTGAGTGTTGGGAAGTCCGGATTGCCCGCCGGGCTGTGGCATTGGGTGCAAAGGCCGTTGCCTTCTGCCTTCAGGTCCAGACTGTGTGCGCCGTGGCAATTCAGGCAAGTCACGCCCCGAGCGTGCATCTTAGATTGCAGAAAGGAGCCGTAGACATAGACCTCGTCCTGGATCTGCCCGTCCGCGTGGTAAAGTCCTGGGCGCAAAAGTGCGAGCGTGTAGGCATCATGAAAACGCGTGCCTGGCACCGGGTTGCCGTCCAAGTTGGCTTCGCGTCTGGAATGGCACGTCGCGCATTGTTCGACTGCCTGCCGAGGATCGGCGAAATCCACAGGAAATCCATGGTTTGCGGACGGCGGTGTCCTTGTCGTTTCCCATGTATCAGCCCAATCAACGTGGTCCTTTCCCGGTCCGTGGCAAGCCTCGCAGCCAACGCCTATTTCGACCTGGGTTGATGCATAGCTTAAACGGCGTGCGTCGTAGTTTTTGCGGAACCCGGTGGCGTGGCACTCCGCACAGCGCGCATTCCAGGTCTTGTAGGGACCCGTCCAATGCAGACCATCCAACGGAGGCAGGGTCTGGTCCGGATAAAGGTGGAACCACTTCCCCTCTTCGGTGTCCCAGACCACGTCAAAACTCTGCAGCTGCCCCGGTTCGGTCTCGAGAAGATATTGCTGCAGCGGTTCGATCCCCGCAACCGAATGCACTTTGTATTCCGCTTGCGATCCATCCTTTTCGATCACCTCGACGTAGTATTCGCCCTCTGCTCCTGTCTGAAACCGGGCGGTCATACCGTCATGGTGAAAGGCCGTTCCGCCGAAGTCACCTGCGACCGTCTCCCGCGACGGCGTTGTCCAGGCCTGAGCGTGATGCGATCCTGCCCAGCCTGCGGCACTGTCCTTATGGCAACCGGTGCAACGATCCGACCCCAAGTAGCCGTCAAGGCTCTGGGCCATCGCTGGCAGACCCAGCAGCAAGAGAAGGATCAAGACTACAATCTGCATTTTCAGAGGGCCATCCGATTTTCTGGGTCGTTCATGCACAGGGATGGTGCAGGGCTTCATTCGCGGCTCGGCCAGATCCGCTCCCAATCACGGGCCATGTCGATTACCAGCCAACCGCGGCTGGCTGCTTCATCAAGTCCGCGTGCAAGCTGCCCGATATGGCTTTCACGGCCGTAAGCGTATTCGCGTTCGCTGTCAGTATGGTGCAGCAGGATGCCCAGCCGCGCACCATCGCCCGCAGTAGTCCACTCAAGCATCTGGAAGTCTCCATCGGAATTTCCCACTGCGATCACCGGCCGGCGCCCGATGCGGGCCTCGATAGCAACGGGCTTACCTGCCTTGTCGTCGATGAAGAATAAACCGGGGTCCTTCATCACCCGCGGCGGTCCGTCCCCGGCGGAATAACTGCCATTTCCGATGGATCCGATGACCTGCTCGGGCGGAATGTTATAGGCGCTTTCAGAGAACACCCGGATGAAATGCAGGCCGCCGCCTGAGGCGATGTAGGTACGGAAGCCTTCATCGCGCAGATAGGTCAAGAGCTCCAGCATGGGTTGATAGACCATTTGGTCATAGGCCAGGCCTGTGCCGGAATGCCTGGCCGTGTCCAGCCAGCTGCGCACGGCGGCCTGGAACTCGTCCACCGTCAGGCCGGAGTGGGTGGTGGAGACGATTTCCAAAAGTCCCTCAGTGCCCGAGGCGGCCACTGTCTCCATGTCGCCTTCGACTGCGGCCCGCAGCACGTCAGACGTGAGCACCCCGGGATCAGCGGCGGCCATTTCTTTCAATCGGTCGATGGCAAATAGCAGTTGAAAGTAGACCGGTTGTTCTGCCCAGAGCGTGCCGTCATTGTCGAAGGTCGCAATACGCGCGGCCGGGGTGACATAATCAGGTGAATCCGGGTCCGTTATGCCTTCGACAAACGCAATGATCCGATCCTTGGTGGCCGTGTCCGTCCAAGACGGCAAAGGGTCAGCGAGCGGAGCTGATGCAAACAGAATTGTCAAAGGAATTGAAAATAGCAGAGCACGCATAGGGACAACCTCCGCAAGTGCAGGGAAAGGGATGCCGAGGCAACCGGAAAATTACGCGCCCCGACGGAATACTCCGTCGGGGCGAAGTGGGATGAGTCTACTGCGAGCCGCCCGGCTGCGACAGCTTCTCCATTACCTTGTCGAGGCTGAACGAAGCCGCCTCCTGCCGCGGTGGGTATTCTTCGAAAGTTGCCAGGAACTGCCCAACATAAGCCTGGGCCGGCACCAGCATGAAGGCGTGGTCCATCAGCCAGTCGTAATAGGTGTTCGACGTCCGGTAACCGCGTTCATAAGGGTCGCGGCGCAGGTTGAAGATCAGCGGCACGCGCAGCGGCGTCAGCGGCTCCATCCAGGCCCGGAGAGTTCCCCAGGCCTTCTGCTCGAGGAAGGTGATCTTCCAGTTGTTGAGCCGGATCGCCGCGAGGTCGCCGTCGTCAGTGAAGTAGAAGATCTCATTACGCGGGCTCTTGTCCGTGTCACCCTTGAGCATTGGCAATAGGTTGTAGCCGTCGAGATGGACGCGATACTCGCGGCCTGCCATTTCCGGAACGGTGATGCCTTCGAGCAAATCTTCCTTGATGGTTTCATTGCCTGCAGCGGCCAGGAATGTTGGCAGCCAATCCATGTGATGCACGATCTCGTTCGAGATCGTTCCGGGCGCGATATTACTGGGCCAGCGGACCATAGCAGGCACCCGCCAGGCGCCTTCCCACTGGGTGTTCTTCTCGCCCCAGAACGGGGTCATTCCGGCATCCGGCCATGTGTTCATATGGACGCCGTTATCAGTGGAATAGAACACGATGGTGTTATCGGCGATGCCGAGCTCGTCAAGCTTTTCGAGGAACTTGCCGATATCCATGTCGTGTTCGATCATGCCGGCAGTGTATTCATCAGCTTTTTCCCCATTGTATAACTCATCCGCGAGCGCGCGGTTCTCTTCGCTGACGTGGGTACGGAAATGCATCCGTGTGCCGCTCCACCACAGGAACCAAGGGGTGCCGGCGTTGGTCTGTTCCTCCATCCAGGCAATTGCAGCATCTGATGTCTCGTCGTCCACAATCTCCATCCGCTTCCGGGTCAGAGCCCCGGTATCCTCGATATTCTGCGTGATTTCATTTTCGCCGTAGGTCGCGGTCACGTTCAAAACACCACGCGGACCGAACCGTTCAAGGAACGTCGTGCCGTCTGCGAACACCATATCCTTCGGGTAGTCCTCGTTTTCCGGCTCTTCTTCGGCGTTCAGATGGTAGAGATTTCCGAAAAACACATCGAAACCGTGGTTCGTCGGAAGGTGTTCATCCCGGTCTCCCAGATGGTTCTTGCCGAATTGACCGGTGGCATAGCCTTCGGCTTTGAGGAGGCCGGCAATGGTGGGATCTTCGATCTGCATACCTTCCTTGGCACCGGGCAGGCCGACCTTGGAAAGGCCGGTGCGGAAGACCGACTGGCCCATGATAAAGGATGACCGGCCAGCCGTGCAGGATTGTTCACCGTAGTAGTCGGTGAAGATCATACCTTCTCTGGCAACCCGGTCGATATTCGGCGTTTGATAACCCATCAACCCCATTGTGTATGCGGAGATATTGGACTGGCCGATGTCGTCGCCCCAAATGACGAGAACGTTCGGCTTGCCGCCCGCGCTGCCTTCTTGGGCAAGCGCCGGCGCAATCCCAATGCTTAAAATCAGGAACCCGGCCGCGACGGCCCTGTTCAAATACGAAACTGGCATAATCGGTCACTCCCTCACATTCGCTAACAGTGAAACTTGAGTTGGTCGCAGACAAGCACCAAGCGAGAGGCTTTGCTTGCCTTTGTCCGCCCGTAGAACATTTCGAGTGGGATCAACTATCCATAAGTTGAATGTATGGCGCAACACTTTCTTTTTTTGGGGCAATCTTTCGGTTGTCGGCCATTGTGTCTAGGCCGTTGCGGACCGGCACGTCATCAGGAACTGCCATGGCCTGCAAGCGGAGTCCTTGGCGCACAAGCCGGAGGCCCACGCGCACAGCAGGCTTTCCGGTCATCTTTGCCGATAAAAGTCAGGACACAGACCCGGCCTTTGTGGATGCGCTCCGCGAAGTGGCGCAGGCGGTTTCACTAGGCTTCTGTCTCGGCTTCTTCGGCGATCCGGAGCAGAAAATTTACATGCAAGGTGCCGGACAAATTCCGCCTGAAGAGGGATGCGAGATGTCTGACGTCAGCGCCAACCCGACGTTGACGTATTACAATATCATAGGATGCTGCGTTTGCTTCGATGGCCGCTATGAGCCGATTGTGTTGAAAAACTCGAGTATCTGACGGCTGCATTTTTCCGCCAGAATCCGTTACGGCGGCTAAATTGAAACCCTGTGCTTGGTAGGGGCCCTGAGAGCTCCGGACAATGTCAACGCGAGTTTTAGGCCGACCCCTCGACGAATTCTCGGAAAGGCCTCCTGCAGGCAAGTATTTCACCCATCTTCACGAAAATCGGAGTTTTTCAACACGATCAGCCCAGTCTGCACAAAGGTGAGATGCACCAACCTAGAGACCGGGTTGTTGGAGCGAACATTCATAGGGCAGCGTCTACGCGTAAGTCTGCACAGGAATAAGACGTTTGGCGATCAACAGATAGTCCACGGCACTTGCGGCGTCCCCCGCAAACTGGAGATAGAAACCCATGAAGAGGTTAGCCTCGTATCCGTTAGGTTCGAGGATAAGTGACTGATGCACAGCGTCGACGGCTGCATTTGCGTCGCCGCTGGCGACATATACGCCTCCCAGAGCAATGTGCCCCCACGCAAAATCCCTGTCGAGCGTTATCCAAATGCCGTGGCGGGCGACTAAACTTCTGAAAGTGGCGCATCCTTCCAGTAGTCCGAATGGCAGATTTCGGGATCAGCCGAGAAGATCGAACCTTTGGCTCAACTGCAGCTTTGGGCCGTTACTTTGACGATGGAACCATCCAAAGAACGATGCAATGTCTGGCTGCGTGTCCGGCTAACCAACTTTTACGACCATCTTTCCAAAGTTTCCGCCGGCCAGCAGTTGATTGAATGCTTCCGGAGCATTTTCCAGCCCCTCAACCATATGTTCCTTGTAGCTTATTGAACCGTTTTTGAGCCAAGCCGTCATATCGCGGACAAACTCCTGATACACGTCGGCACCGAAGTTGTCGAAGATTATGAAACCCTGCATTCTGACTTTCATCCGCAGGATCGTGCCCATGATCGCAGGGCCCATATCCGGGCCGTCCGGTAGGCCGGGCAGGTTGTACCAGGATACAATCCCGCAGACGGGCACCCGTGCAAACGGGTTCAAGAGCGGCAATACGGCATAGAGAACTTTGCCGCCAACGTTTTCGAAATACACGTCAATTCCACTTGGACAAGCCTCGCGCAGTTGCGCCGCCAGATCATCAGATCGATGGTCCAAACACGCGTCAAATCCAAGGTTTTCGACTACATGAGCACATTTTTCAGAACCGCCTGCGATGCCCACTACGCGACATCCTTTTAGCTTTGCGATCTGACCGACTGTTGCGCCTACCGGGCCGGCTGCGGCAGCCACAACAACTGTTTCACCGGCTTTTGGCTCCCCGATTTTCAGAAGCCCGGCATAAGCCGTGTAGCCTGGCATTCCGAGAATTCCGAGCGACCAAGACGGGTTGTCCGGAGATTTACCCAACTTAACGACCTGCGTTCCGTCTGAGACAGCAAAATCCTGCCACCCGCTTGTATTGAGCACATACTCTCCGACTTCGTATCCTTCGATGTTGGATTTGACCACCTGCCCGACGACCTGCGCCGTCATAACACCGCCAATCGGAACGGGTTCGGCATAGGATTTTGCGTCATTCATTCGGCCACGCATGTAAGGATCCAACGACAGGTACACCGTACGTACCAGCATTTCGTCTGGTCCAGGTTCAGGAACGCTCGTGGTTTCGCGGCGCAGTGTATTCTCGTCCGGTTGTCCGGTTGGGCGATTGGCGAGAACAATACGACGATTGGTGGCGGATGTTTGGGGCATTGTGACCTCTCATAAGACGGCTTTCTTGCAACAGAGACCAAATTCCGCTGCAGAGCAACACGACAGCACCAACGAGTTCGAAAAACCTATAGACGTGGCCCAATCACGCACGATCTGCGCATTGAAATGCCCAAACGCTCATGGAAACGCCCTGCTAAAAAGTAATCAAACCCGACCTTTGGTTCGTCTTCCATTCACCTCTCGACTGAGGTTCTGGTTCCTTCATGAATCTCGAAGTGGAGGGGTCTCTGAGTCTTGCTTTGCAGGTCTGAAGCTTGCTCATGGATCTGAACAGAAGCCATGACATCATAGACTTCAATCGTGACCAAGCCACAGCCGCACAATTTACTGTCGATGGTCATATCGAAGAGAGCGAGATCGCGTTGGTTAGCTGCAAGCGCACGCAGCGTCTCAAATGCAGCGCGAGTGGAGGATCTGGTGCCGCTGTTCAGCGGAAAGGATAACCATTCATGCAGACCGTAGCGGCGATTAGTGGTCGAATTTACAGATCGCAGGACAAAGCCAACTGTTGTCTCTATTGACCAAATGACTGGTTTTGGCCCAAGCAGTTAGGTCAGATCTGTGGGCTTTTCCGAATGCCATTATCCGTTGCTTTGTATCAAAAGCAATTCTCGCAATAGTGATAGCTGGCCAACAATCACCAAGTAATTCGTATTGGCGACATCGCCCAGACCATTGTGGCCTCTTTGTCAGTCCGGTTGCGGAACCGATGCGCGATCATTGAAGGGTAGGAAAAGCTGTCGCCTTTGCGAAGAACTATGATTTCTTCACCAAGGCGCAGCTCCACTTCGCCACTCAAGACGATCGCATGTTGCTCGCCCTCGAAAGAATAACCTTCCTGGGGTTCAGGCGGTGTACCGGCTCCTGGGCGGAACCGTGACAGGATCAGATAGCATTGTCCGGATAGTGTGCTGGATAGCAGTTCGTCTTCGAATCCCAACTCCTGGGTTGTTCGCGTGTACATGTTGGAAAGCGCCCTGCGATTTTCTTTGCGTACGACATGTTTGCGTTCCAATGGTCCGACACCCGATTGCTTGGGAAAGAACCAGTTGGGATCGACCGAGAGCGCTTCACTGATCTCTCGCAGAAGCTCCGCCGATGCTTTTGCTGATCCCAGCTCGATCCGGCTCAGATACGCCGTCGAGCAGGATACCGTTTCCGAAAGGTCTTGTAACGTCAGGCCACGCGCCTTGCGCACTTCGCGGATTTCGCTGCCAAGCCGTTGAGTGTCAGTATCAGTAACGTTGCTATTCATGCATTCGGGATAAGAGATTTTTGTTGATTTTTCGAGTAAAATTCAACTTAGTTGAAAATTGGGTGATAATTCAACTTACCACATCTGTCCGGGAGATCGCTATGCGCTTTGATTTGATTGCCAATTTCAGTCCTGGTGAGACGATTCCCTGGATCCGGACACTGGAGATGATCCTCGAACAATGTTCGCTGGCAGAGCAGGCTGGATTCACGACCGCCTGGTTCACAGAAC
The DNA here is from genome assembly GCF_059612345.1 of Ruegeria sp. CDSA020. Lineage (NCBI taxonomy): Bacteria > Pseudomonadati > Pseudomonadota > Alphaproteobacteria > Rhodobacterales > Roseobacteraceae > Ruegeria > Ruegeria sp. CDSA020. Next base: position 77,367 of record NZ_JBXWQK010000002.1, on the reverse strand, counting down.
ATCACTTTGCCCATAACGGCTATATGAACGCGCCGCCCAACCCGATCCAGATGGGTACGCATGTGGCTGCTCATTGCACAAAACTGCGGGTTGGAACGGCGCCCATCATCTTGCCGGACTGGCACCCATTGCGCGTGGCCGAAGACGCGGCGATGCTGGATAACATGTCGCTGGGCCGGTTCGATTTTGGTGTCGCCAAGGGCATCAATGAGCGCTCGACCATCCAGTTCAACTCGGATGCGGATCGGCGCGACAACGCCAAGGTGATGCGCCTCTATCAAGAGAGCCTGGATATTATTCTGAAGGCGTGGACCAACGACGCCTTCACCCATCAAGGTGAGTTCTATGAGTTCCCAGTTCCAGGCTGGAAAGAAACCAACCGTTTTTTTGAACCGCTGGACCCGCGCTATCACGACGAGAATGGCGAGTACAAAGCGATATACGTGCATCCACGCCCGTATTCTGATCCGCACCCGCCGGTCTGGCTCATGTCGAATGCGCCTCCCACATTCAAGCTTGCTGGTGAAAAAGGGTGGGGTGTGATCTCGATGGCCGCTGGACCCAAGGCGACACTGGCCTGCTGGGAACCCTACCGCGAGGCGCTGTCCAAACGTGAAGGGCGCGATGTGAAACCAGGAGAAGGCGTTGGCGTCTGCACGGCGTTCTATGTCGGTGAAAGCATGGAGGAGGCGGTGAACACCATTCGTGGCCCGATCAATGCCTATTACGAATTCCTCGGCGGGTCGCGCCCCAAGGGCGAGTGGACAAAACATGGCTATCTTGATGTCGGCGAAGAGATGACTTCTGAGGACGAAGAGATGGATTGGTTCGATTTCCTCAATAAACGCGGGATCATTGTGGTTGGTGACGCCGAATATGTAGCGGATCGTTTTGCCGAGCGGCAGGAAACCATCGGCCTCGACCACCTCATGTTGATGCAGCAATACACTGGCGTTCCCTACGAGAAAATCCTGTCCAGTTGGCATCGACTGTTTGAGCATGTCGTTCCAAAATTCGGGACACAATCCATCGCGCAGAAAAGGATGTTGGAGCATGCTTGAAATTTGGGGGCGGCCCTATTCATCAAACGTTATTCCGGTGATTTGGACAGCCAATGAGTTGGGATTGGACTATACGCTGCAACTGGCCGGGGGCAGCTTTGGCAAGCTCGACACTGATATGTACGCGCAGATCAATCCCAACAAAATGATCCCGGCGATCCGCGATGGGGATTTCGCGCTTTGGGAAAGCCTCGCCATTGTGCGGTATCTCTGCGACCGGTACGGCGCGGGAACGTTTAGCCCCTCTGACCTACAGACCCGCGCCATCGCGGATCAATGGATGGAGTGGTCCGCCAGCCGCGCCTTCGGGCCGGTGATTTACCTGTTTTTTGCAACTGTGCGCACCCAATCCGACCAACGGGACCAGGAACAGATCGCCAAACTTCGCGATGAGGCGCATGAAACGCTGAACATTCTGGATCAGCACCTTGCGGATAAGGCCTATGTCTGTGGCGACAGCTTTACCATGGCGGATATTCCGCTGGGTTGCGTGGCGTATCGCTATTTCAATGTCGAGGTCGACCGCCCACCGTTGCCCAATGTCGAAGCGTGGTACGAACGATTGGCGGAACGCCCCGCATACCGGGGTCACGTCATGCGTCATTTCGGCACAAACCCGGATGAGTGGGCCGCCCTTGAAAAGGCCTGTGTCAGTGAAGGAGTTCTGTGATGGACTTGCGTGACTTTCGCCGTGCGCTAGGCGCTTTTCCGACAGGGGTCACAATCGTGGCCACTTATGACCCCGAGGGCATGCCATGGGGCCTGACCGCCAACTCCTTCACCTCGGTCTCACTCGAACCGCCTGTGATCTCTGTCTGTGTCGCAAAATCGGGTCGTGTGTTCCCGACGCTGTCCAGGTCAGATCATTTCGCGGTCAACATCCTGTCCGCGGATCAGAAAGCTTTGGCGTTGCATTTTGCCAGCAATGTGGAAAACCGGTTTGCCGATACGGAATGGACTCCTGGGGCCAAGACGCCTTTGGTCCCCGGTGCATCTGCGCATCTGGAATGCACCGTGCACAACCGGGTTGATGCGGGTGATCATGAAATCCTCTTGGGACGTGTCGTGAACTATGCCCATGCACCCGTTCCTCCGCTGGTCTTTTGTCGCGGCGCGTTCTTTTCCGCGCCCCAATCGGAGGCAGTATCATGAGTGATCATCTGACTTTCCACACCCGGTTCAGCCCTGACGAATTCGACGCGCAGTACAATTTGCGGGCTGGGCGGCCGGACTATGAAGTGACCGTCATTCCCGGGTGGAGCCGCGACAGCGCGCACGCGCGTGCAACATCCGATTGCAGCCTAGATATCCGCTATGGAGAAGGCGAAAAACAAAAGCTGGATGTCTTCCGCTGCGCGGACACCGCCGCACCGACATTGGTCTATTTCCACGGCGGCTATTGGCAGCGTGGCGACAAATCGATCTACAGCTTCATTGCGCCGCCGTTTGTTGAGGCGGGGTTCAATGTTGTTGTCATCGGATACGATCTTTGCCCGTCTGTGACCATCACGAGAATTTCAGAAGAAGCGCGTGAGGCCATGTCCTTTGTCTGGCGCAACGCGGGCGCATTGGGCATCAATCCAGACCGTCTCTGCGTTATGGGCCATTCCGCTGGCGGCCATATTACCCAGATGATGATGGCGACCGATTGGCCGGCATTTGACGATGACTTGCCCGCAGACCTGATTAAATCTGGCATTCCGGTCTCACCGCTCAGCTATCTTGAGCCGGTCCGCCTGACCGAGGCTTTGAATGCGGGCATCCGAATGGATCCGGCAGAAGCCCAGGCCGAAAGCCCGATGACCAAGCACCCTCCGGGTACCAATGCCCCTCAGCTGGTCGTCGTCGGCGGCGCGGAAACCGATGAGTTCCACAGGCAAGCACGAATGTATGTCGAAAAATACGAAACAGCAGACCGCAAGATGGGTCTCTATTTCGTGCCCGATGTGGATCACTTTGACGAACTGAATGTGCTGGTCGACCCGGCGAGCCCCTTCTTCAAACACACTTGCGATATGCTTCAAGGAAAAGGACCGAAATCATGACCGCTTTGACCCGAGACCTAGTCGACTCTGTCGGTGACGCGTTTAACGCCAATGACATTGATTCTGTAATGAGACACTTCGCAACCGACGCTACATTTGATCACGCTGTTGGCCCCGAAGAACATGGCGTGCGTCTGGAAGGAGCCGAAACCATTCGTGGTGCTTTTGCAGCCCTGTTTGAAAAGGTCGCGAACGTGCATTGGGAAACGCTCGACTGCGCTATTTCCGGCAACAAGGCTTATTGCGAATATCGCCGTACAGCCGTGCACAAGGATGGTTCAAAAGAAGAGTTTCTAAGCGTTGACATCCTGACCTACCGAGACGGGCTGATTGTCCACAAAGACACGTATTACAAGCAACGTACAAGCTGACCCGACAGCCTTTGATGCAGCCAAGCACGCAGCAGTTTTGTAAGAGGGAACCTATCTCGCTTTGACAAACCGCTGCATCGGCAATCAAGCTCCGTTTCGCGCAATCCGTTATTGCGTAATGAAAAGATGCGAAAACAGCTAAGGCCCAAACTTGGCATTACCAATGGGAACAAGGATCGGTTCGAGGAACTGCACAGGATTGTCGAAGAGAGCGAGAAGAAGTGCTTTACCATCATCGGATGATGAAAAGCTGCTCAGGGGCACGCTGAAGATGTAGATTTCTAACTAGATCCTGAGACGCCATCGGAAGCACTGCATCACCGTATTCAGCTCTTAGCTTAAAAGTACCGGTGTCACAGTAAAGGGGGGAGAGGTCACATAGCCTCCAAGGTATGCGCGAGGCCATTTCGAATGTGGTCTTCCAATAACCTCTTTGCCGTGTTCGCGTCTCTGGCCAATGCTGCATCGAACATACCCTTATGCTCCTTGATGGCTTCTTCGCCACGATTGGTCAGCACGAGCATCTGATAACGTAAGTATTTGTCGTAGATGATCGAGTGCAGAGACAGAAGGTTCTTGGAGTTGCAGGCCGCGATCATCGCTTGGTGGAACTCCCAATCATAACGTTTCCAGGTTTCTTTCTCGGATTCGTCGCCCTTGAGAAGTTGCCGTTCTATCAGGTGCAGTTTGTGATGTGCGGCAACGAGGTTGCCTTCCCAATCCGTGTCGCCGTTCGCAATGGACAACTCCAACGCGTGGCATTCCAACAGGACACGCAGCTCTGATATTTCGGTCAGGTCTTCTCGGGAGACCGGCGCAACCAGGAATCCCCGTTGTTCGGGAGCTTCGACAAACCCATCGCTGGCAAGCCTGTTTAGGGTTTCACGAAGTGTCGAAAGGCTCGCCGCATAGCGTTCCTTCAATGCGTCCAGCTTCAGTTTGGAACCGGGTTGCAGCGCCCCGAAGATGATATCCCGCTTGATGCGCTGATAGGTGCTTGCACCTATCGTAGACGGCTGTTTCGCCATGCGTTTCACCCGATATTCTCAGTTTCTTCGTTCAATTAGCATTTTTCGGAGACATCAGCAATCCCAACTGATGTATGGTAAAAATAATAATATCATATATTATTGCGGAATCGCGAAAACCCCAATACCTTCATGTCCAAATTGAGCAATGCAGCTCAGTCGCAAATGTCGGTTTCGGGATTTTTCGAACCATCCGGAAGGAAGCAAAAGTGTCTAAGAACTTTCGCATTGCCATTGTTGGCATTGGCCTTGTTGGACGCCGCCACGCAGACGCTATCCGGGCGTTGCGCCATGTTGACCTTGTTGCGGTCGTCGATCCCAGTGACGAAGGCCGTGCTTACGCCGTTGAGCACGGGGTGGCATGCTACGAGACCCTTGAGGAAATGTTTGCAACTCAGACGCCGGACGGCGCTGTGCTTGCGACCCCTACGACGCTTCATGTCGAACAAGGCCTTACATGTGTGCGACATGGGTGTCCTGTTCTCGTCGAAAAACCGATCGCCGTGGAAGCTGCCGCAGCACTGGAGCTTGTCCAGGAAGCGGAGAGGGCCAATGTGCCTCTGATGGTCGGACATCATCGTCGGCATAACCCCCTGATCAAGTCAGCCAAAGAAGCTATTGTTGATGGGAGGATTGGGGATGTTCGTGCTGTCCACGCGAATTGCTGGTTCTATAAGCCCGACGAATATTTTGATGCCGCGCCCTGGCGAAAGAAACCCGGTGCAGGGCCCATTTCGGTCAATCTTGTCCATGATGTGGACCTTCTGCGGTATCTGGCCGGAGAGGTCGTGGCGGTACAGGCGCAGTCGGCTTCATCGCAACGCGGTTATGACAACGAAGATGTCGCCGGGGCTCTGTTGACGTTTGAAAGCGGAGCGATTGGGACCATAAGCGTGTCCGACAGCATCGTCGCCCCGTGGAGCTGGGAGATGACGTCTCAGGAATATCCAATCTATCCGTCGACAGCGGAGAGTAGCTACATGATCGGTGGTTCTTATGGATCGTTGTCCGTACCTGATCTTCGACTATGGAACTACCAAGGTGATCAACGGGATTGGTGGACGCCAATCTCATCAACCGTGTTGAAGAAGGGTGCATCTGATCCGCTGGTCAATCAACTCAGGCACTTTGTTGAAGTTGCTCGGCACGAAGCAGATCCGATTGTGTCCGGATGGGAAGGTTTCAGAACACTTCAAGTCATTGAAGCTATACAGAATTCCTGCAGAATGGGCGAGAAGGTCAGGATAAAAAGCCTGCAAAATACGCCAAAGGCAAATGTATCTGTAATATAAAATATCTGATATTTTGTAAAAAATCTTGCAAAATGTCCAAAATAGGTCAAAACTCTGAATCGCAAAAAAGAAGCTTCATGATGTCTCAGGGAGGAGCAAAGTGATTACCAAACTTACCCGTAGGGCTGCAGTATCAGCCCTGGTCGCAACCGGTGTTCTGTTTAGCGCAACAAGTGGTGCGCTGGCGGAAGACAAAGTGCAACTTCGCCTCGCAACATCAGGATCGGAGACCGACCAGCGCTCGGTCGCCATGGCAGATGTCTTCGCGCCAATGGTTGCCGAGTTCGCAAATTATGAGCCCAGCTATAACGGCACAATCTTTGCACAGGGCACCGAACTTGACGCCATCAGCCGGGGCAACCTGGAAATGTCGATTACCTCGGCGCAGGAACTCGCACAGTTCTTCCCTGAGTTTTCGATCTTTACTGCAGGCTATGTCCATCAGGACGCCGCGCATCAGGTGGCTGTCTTTACCGATCCCTTGATGGATGCGTTCAAGCAAAAGGCTGAGGAAGAGCTGGGTGTTAAACTCCTGTCGGTTATGTATCTGGGCCGACGTCAGGTGAACCTGCGCCAGCCCAAAGATGAACTGACCGTGACGACACCAGCGGACTTGGACGGCGTGAATCTTCGGATGCCGGGCACTGACGCATGGCAATTTCTAGGCAAGGCTCTGGGTGCAGCCCCGACGCCAATGGCCTTCTCAGAGGTTTACACCGCTCTGTCGACAGGTGCGGTTGACGGTCAGGACAACCCACTGCCGACCGTGGTTGACGCCAAGTTCTATGAAGTGACCAATCAGATCGTTCTGACGTCGCATCTGGTGGACCTTAACTATATCGCCATTGGCAAGGGTGTCTGGGACGGGCTGACACCGGAACAGCAGGCTAAAGTTCAGGAAGCCGCAGACGCAGCCGCGGAATCTGGTCGCCAAAAGCAGCTTCAGAAAGAAGAGGACCTTGTCAGCTTCCTGAAAGAGCAAGGGATGGAGATCTACGAACCTGATCTCGATGCGTTCCGCAATCAGGTACAGTCCATGTATCTGGACAGCGAATTCGCTGGCTCTTGGCCCGAGGGGATTCTGGATCGGATTAACGCTCTGGGCAACTAAGTTCAGCAAGACAAGAGAGGGAGAACCGCAATGAAGGCCTTTATCAAGGGGTTCTCCCGACTGACCGAAGCGATTGCCGGCGGGATGCTGGCGGCAATCTTCCTGATCTTCCTTCTGCAAATTCTCTTGCGGTATTTTTTTACACCCGCCGGTTGGACGCTAGAATTGATCGGCATTCTTTGGGTCTGGGTGATCTTCTTCAGCTGCGCCTTTATCGTGCGCGAACGGGATCATGTGAAGTTCGACATCATCTATCTTTCGGTGCCGACGCGCGTTCGCCAGATCTTTGCAATGCTGGCGGCCGCAGCGATTGTGATCGGGATGCTCTATAGCTTCCTGCCGACCTGGGACTACATCGACTGGATGAAAATCCGCAAGACAGCGACTGTCCGCAATCCGTTCTCGGGCGAGAAGATACCGTTGCGCACTGTGTTTTCGATATATGCGGTATTCATGCTGGTCGTAGCAGCGCGATACGCGTGGTTATTCTTCGACGTCTTGCGCAATGGCCCTCCAAAAACAGAGTTGGAACTGGTCGTTGGGTACAACGTGGTTGACGATCATCCCCGTGTCGACGTCGTAGACGACGAGGAAGCAAATAAATGAGTATCGAACTTCTTTCCTGCCTGCTCGCTCTTTTTCTTCTGGCGGGCATTGGGACACCTATTGGGTATTCCATCCTCTTAGCCTCATTGGTGTATTTAGGCACGGCCGGACTGGATGTCGCCCTAGCGGGCGAGAAGATCCTACAAGGCTTCTACAAAAGCACGATCCTGCTTGCCGTGCCTTTGTTTATTGTCGCCGCCAATATCATGAATGCGGGGTCGATCACGGATCGACTGCTGAACTTCTGCGTTGCGGCGGTCGGGCGTTTCAAGGGTGGCCTCGGACACGTAAACGTAGTGGCATCTCTGATCTTTTCCGGCATGTCCGGCTCTGCTGTCGCGGATGCGGCGGGAATTGGTAAAATCATCATTGAGATGATGACCAAAGATGGCCGCTATAGCCGAGGCTATGCAGCCGCAATCACGGCGGCCTCGGCAACAATCGGCCCTATCATTCCGCCCTCAATCCCGATGGTATTGTACGCGCTTGTTTCCAAGGCCTCTATCGGTTCGTTATTTCTGGCCGGTATTCTGCCGGGACTGATAATGGGCGTCGTCCTCATGGCGATGAACTATTATCTGGCAGGAAAGCGGAACTTTGCCTTGGAAGAACCTGTTCCGTTGCGCGAATTGCCCGCCAAAACCGCCAATGCGTTTCCTGCGCTGCTAATGCCCGCCATCCTGCTCTATGGCATCTACGGGGGTGTCACGACACCGACCGAGGCCGCGGCCGTGGCCGCACTCTATGCCCTGCTGCTGGCAGGGTTCTTCTATCGCGCCTTGTCGTTCCGTGGCCTTTATCAGGTCTTCGTTGACAGCGCCCGTTCTTCTGCAGCGGTTGGAGTTGTCATTGGTGGCGCGTTCATTTTGAACTTCATCGTGATTCAGGAGCAAATCCCACAGTCTATCTCGGCGCTGCTGGAAGGTTCGGATGTCAGTCCGATCGTCTTCTTGATCCTCGTCAACCTGCTGATCCTTGCCCTGGGGTGCGTTTTGGACGCGACAACGATCATTCTGGTGATTGTGCCCTTGTTCATCCCGACTTGCGAAGCGCTTGGTATTGATCTGGTGCATTTCGGTGTGCTGGTCGTCGTGAATTCGATGATCGGTCTGATCACGCCGCCCTACGGGATTCTGCTGTTCGTAATTAATGCTGTTTCGGATATTCCACTGCGTGAAATCATTTCCGAGATTTGGGCCTTCTTGGCGGTGTTGATTTTCGCCTTGGTGATCATGATGCTGATGCCCGATCTGGTTCTGTGGTTGCCGCGTATGTTTGGGTATCAGGGGTAATGTGTCTCTCGGTTTCGACAACGTCGATCCCCGGTGATCTGGCCGAAAAACTAAGTGCAATCGCTGATGCGGGCTTTAGCGGTGTCGAGTTGCATGAACCGGATTTGACCGCTTTTGACGGGCCACCATCGCGAATTCGGGACATTGCATCAGATCTCGGACTAAAGATTTGTCTGCTGCAACCCTTCCATAACCTTGAAGGCCAGGCCGACAGCGAGCGGGAACGTGCCTTTGATCGGCTGAAGCGCAAACTCGATCTGATGAGCGAATTGGGAACGGATCTGCTGCTAATTGGCTCTGCATTCGAAGTGGACCCTGCTGCCACCGAGGATCAGGTGATCTCAGACCTCAGCGAAGCGACCGAGATTGCAAAAGGGATGGGGCTTCGCTTGGCTTATATGGGTTTGCCGTGGTCCGATCTCATTCACTCGGACGAACAGGCGTTGCGCGTCGTCGAGGCGATTGACAGCCCTTACTTTGGACTGGCTTTAAACTCTTTCTTCTCGCTCGCTGACGGTTCCAAACCCGCCCGCCTTAGGGACATTCCCGGAGAGCGATTGTTCCATGTGCAACTGTCCGATGCGCCCCGGCTTGAGATGGATATTCGCAGACTCAAAAGGCACTTCGGGCTTCTACCTGGGCTTGGATCACTTAACCTAGCAGGCTTTGTGCGCGTGCTGGCCAGAGCAGGATACAAAGGGCATTGGTCCATTGCGCGCGTCAACGAAGCAGCTCCTCAACCCGGCGGCCGAACACTTGCCCGAGACAGCTACAGGTCGCTGGTGAACCTCCTGGATGAGGTATTCCGGACCGAGCCGGGAACCGATTTCGGCATCCCAAACCTGCCAGAACGCGTTTATGCGTCAGGCTTCGAATTCGTAGAGTTTGCAGCCGATGAAACAAGCGGGGCACAACTGGCAGACCTGCTGTCAGCAATGTGTTTTCGAATGGAGCGAAAGCACGTCACCAAGTCTGTCGAATTGTGGCGGCAAGGCGCGATCAACATCGTTGTGAATACCGAAAAAGAAGGCTTTGCCCATTCGGCGTTTCTGGGCCATGGCCCATCGGTCTGTGATATGGGATTGCGTGTCAAAGATGCGGATCAGACGGTTCAACGTGCAACCGCGCTGGGCGCCCCGAATTTCTTACAGCCGGTGGGAACAGGAGAGCTGGATATCCCTGCAATCCGTGGTGTTGGTGGCAACGTCGTTCATTTCATCGATGAGAAATCCGATCTGCATCGGGTATGGGATATCGAATTCGAACCGGTTGCCAAAACCAAAGCCATGCAACCCGCCGGATTGCGCCGTATCGACCATCTGGCACAGACAATGCGCCACGATGAAATGCAAAGCTGGCTGCTGTATTACATCTCGACCTTCGACATGGCAAAGTCGCCAATCGTGAACGTGGCCGACCCGTCGGGCGTCGTGCAAAGCCAGGCCATCGAAAGCCCCGAAGGCGAAGTGCGTCTGAACTTGAACGGGGCCGTCGGTCGCCGAACGCTGGCGGCATCGTTCCTTGAAGAAGGCTTTGGGGCAGGTGTTCAACATATCGCCTTCCAGTCCGATGATATTTTTGAAACCTCTGCTCAACTGCTTAAGTCTGGTTTCCCCAGCCTGACTATTCCAGAAAACTATTATGCTGATCTGCAGGCGACTTTTGGGGTGAGTGACGACCTGATCACCCAACTGCATGGGGGCAATATCCTCTATGATCGCGCGGGGGGAGCAGAGTATTTTCAGATCTATAGCCGTCCCGTTTTCAACGGTTTTTTCTTTGAAATCGTTGAACGCCGCGCTGGTTATGCAGGTTTTGGCGCGCGCAACGCCCCTATTCGCCTCGCCGCGCAAAGGAAAACTCAGGCGGCGAAAGAGGTGCAAACGCCATGAGCGCGCTGGATGAAAACATGACAAGTGATGAGCGCGCCGTTCGCCAATGGTGGCGCACCTCCATCATCGATATGAAGCCCGGGTACATCGCATTTCGTGGCAACGCCATAGAGGACCTGATCGGGAATGTATCCTTTCCGCAGATGATCTGGATGATGGTGCGAGGCGATCTGCCGGGCGATGCTCAGGCGCGCCTGTTTGAGGCCGCTCTGGTCGCAGGTGTGGATCACGGCCCGCAGGCTCCCTCGATTGCGGCTGCGCGTATGGCTGCTACTTGTGGAGTAGGTCTCAATAATGCGATCGCGACTGCAGTGAATATGCTGGGCGATGTACATGGCGGAGCAGGCGAGCAGTGCGCCGAGCTTTATTATGATATCGCCGATCGCATAGATGCCGGGGCATCGCTGAATGATGCTGTTCGGAATGGTCTGGACAGTTGGCGCGAGACTTACGGCAAGATCGTTTCAGGTTTCGGACACCGGTTTCACAAGCCCGTCGATCCGCGTGCACCCCGGCTGATGCAGCTCGTTCGCAATGCGGCAAATGATGGCACCGTTTCAGGTCGCTTTGCAGACATCGGAGAAGGGGTTCAGGCCGAACTTGGTCGTCAACGGGGCGGTCGGCCGATTGCGATGAACATCGATGGCGCGACAGCCGTGATCTTTTGCGAACTTGGCTTTCCCGCGCCCCTGTCGCGGGGGCTGTTTTGCTTGTCCCGTTCGGTTGGAATTCTTGCCCACGCCTGGGAACAGATGAACCAGGGCGGTCGGAACAAAGGCCCTATGCCCCCGAATTACTTACCCCTCTACGAAGACAGGAATGATGAGATGTGAGACATCTAGATCTTTCCGGGCCGGCCCTGTTGGCGTTGGTCGTATAAACGATGTCGATCTAAAACCACATTCAATAATTCCCAATGCCAAAGTCATGATCTGCGGCAGCCTCGATTCTTCAGAAAGCCGCACCAAGGCCGATCAATACGGCATCGCCAGAGCCTGCGCGCCTTGATGGCGCCAGGGTTCCGGCTGATTGGCTTGCCTATCCCGGTGATGATCACGGCGCAGACGCGTCCGATTTCACGATGCCTCTGTGGGGCCTCGCCAGTTCAGAGCGATTGGATCATCATATAAGCTTTTGTAAAAAAATGATTAAACCCGACCGGGAGCCCGTCCGGTGGTTTCAGTTTAAGCCGCGTCGCTAAGAGTTGATATTTTAAAAAATATCAGATATTTTTTACTAAGTATGATGAAAATTAGATTCGCAGACGTATGGAGCTGTCGTTCATGGTGAAACCCGAAGAGGCCGGCTCATGCCCCTCTCTCTATTCCTTGGCGCATCTGACGCTGATCGGCTGCACGCCGCCCGAGCTAGTCTACATTGCTGCCCGGGCCGGTTACGATGCCGTCAGCCCGCGTTTCATTCCGATGCATGTGCCCGGTGAGTTTACTCAATCCCCGATCGACAGGGCACAGGTGCAGGCCACCAAAACCGCTCTTTCTACTACGGGTTTGAAAGTTCTTGATGTCGAGCTTGCGCGCATCACCGAAGATGTCGACCCGCGCAGTTTTGAACCCTCTTTGGAAATAGGCGGAGAGCTTGGTGCAAAGCGCATGATCATGAGCGCGTGGACCAACACCCGTGATGATCGCGACTTCCTGATTGACGTCTATTCCGAGACCTGCGAACTGGCCGCGCCCTACGGGCTGACGGTCGATCTGGAGTTCCCCAGCTTTTCACGCCTGCGTACACTGGACGAGGCGCTGGATATTGTCCGCGCCTCCGATCAGCCGAATGGCGGTATTCTGGTCGATACGCTTTATCTGCACCTAAGTCGGGTGGATCTGGGAGAACTGCTGCACGTCCCTTCGGACCTGTTTCACTTTCTGCATATCTCTGACTGTCTACCAGGCATCGCGGATACGCGTGAGGGCATGATCCAACTGGCCCGCGATGCGCGGCTTTATCCCGGTGAAGGTTGGATTGATTTCACCGGCGTCATCGAGCGGATGCCCCCTGTCGACTATTCCATTGAACTGCCCAACCAAAGCCGCGTGGCCGAGTTGGGATACGAAGAGCACGCGCGTCGCTGTCTGAGCCACGCCAAGCGAACATTCGGTGAGGCGCGATCTCAGCGCCGCATGCCCAATGCAGCAATTCTAAAACACCAAGAGGATCATCATGGGCAAAGAGCTCACTGAAGACGACCGCCGACTGGCGGCTGATATGTTGGAACGTGCCCGCGCGGCCATGGCCAAAATCGAGGATTGGGAACAGGACAGGCTGGACCGTCTGTCTCAGGCCATAGCGTGGTACGCGGGGAACGAAAAAACCTTTACGCGATTGGCTCAGCAGGGGGTGGACGAAAGCGGCATTGGTGACCGCGAAGGACGCCCTGCAAAGCGGTTCAAAATACACATGGTACTGCGCGATGTCCTGCGCACCCCGTCGACTGGGATCGTCGAGGTTGATGAGGAAAAAGGCCTGGTGAAATACGCCAAGCCTGCGGGTGTGATCGCATCCCTGATCCCAATGACAAACCCGGCGATGACACCACCGGTGACCGGTGTTTCCGCCGCTAACGCCCGTAATGCGGTCATCTTCAGCCCGCATCCACGCACAGCAGTCACGACCTATGAAATGGTCGAGGTTATGCGCGCAGCCTGTCGAGCAGCAGGAGCCCCGGAAGACTTGTTCCAATCGATCCGCAAACCTTCGATCCCTCTTACCCAGCACCTGATGGAGATTTGTGATCTGACGCTGGCAACAGGTGGGAAGCCGATGGTTAAAGCGGCCTATAGTTCAGGGCGTCCGGCTTACGGTGTCGGCGCAGGCAATTCGTCTATCGTCATTGATGAAACTGCGGATCTGGATATCGCTGCCCAAAATACACGGATTTCAAAGACGTCTGACTTTGGGTCTGGTTGTTCGGCAGATGGCAACATTATCATCCAGCGCTCGGTTTACGATGATATGGTCAAGGCGCTTGAAGCCGAAGGTGGTTATCTTTGTTCTGGCGTAGAGAAGGCCATGCTCGAAGCGGCCATGTGGGATGAAAAGGGTAACCGTACGTTCCCGACCATCGCCTGTCCGCCTCAGCAAACGGCCAAAGTCGCCGGTTTTAACATCCCAGAAGATCGCAAGTTTCTGATGGTTGAAAATCAGGGGCAAATCGGGCCGCAGCATAAGTTCTCCAAGGAAAAACTGACCACGCTGATGGCGCTATATCACTTCGACACATTCGATGACGCGCTGGAAACGGTCAGCCAGATCTATAACACCGGAGGTAAGGGCCATTCCTGCGGGATTTATAGCCATAATGACGATCACATCGACCGGTTGGCGCGTCTGGCTCCGGTCAGCCGCATGATGGTTCGACAGCCTCAGTCCAAGGCCAACGCTGGTGCTTGGACCAATGGCATGCCTATGACCAGCAGCCTCGGCTGCGGCATCTGGGGCGGGAACATCACCAATGAAAACGTCACCATGAAACATATGATGAACTACACTTGGGTCAGTCGTCCTACGCCTGAGGATCGCCCCTCGGAGCCGGAGCTGTTCGGTGAGTTCTACGGACAGGAGGTCGCGTGATGGACGGAGCGAAACTGGAAAGCAAAACCGTTGCCGAACATATCGTTGACTTTTTCGAACGCCGTGAGGTCAAGCACGTATTCGGCCTGTGCGGGCACACGAATATCGCGGTTCTGGCCGCGCTGGCGGAAAGTCCCATTGATTTCGTAACTGTGCGGCACGAACAGATCGCCAGCCACGCGGCGGACGCTTACGCGCGCGTGACGGGCAAGGCTTCGGTGGTGTTGTCCCATCTCTCCCCGGGACTAACTAATTGCGCCACCGGGGTCGCCAATGCGGCGTTGGATTGTATCCCCATGGTCGTGATCGCGGGTGACATTCCTACGCATTACTATGGCAAGCATCCGCATCAGGAGGTTAACCTGCACGCGGACGCTGCCCAGTGGGAGATTTATCGCCCCTTTGTCAAACGCGCCTGGCGGGTGGACCGCGCAGACCTGATGGCTGAGATACTGGAGAAGGCGTTCCATCTGGCCGAAAGTGGCCAGCCCGGGCCGGTGCTGGTCAATGTCCCTATGGACATTTTTTCAGAGGTGATCCCCGCGGACAGTTTCGACCGTATCCGCGACAACACGCGCGCGCTCAAGAAACCGTCGATTGACGACGAGACAGCGCGCGAGATTGTCGAAGCGTTGGCTAAAGCCGAAAACCCAGTCGCATATGTAGGAGGTGGTATCCTACTGGCACAGGCCAGCGAGGAACTGCGCGAGTTCGTTGAACACATGGGACTGCCCGTCGCGCATTCCTTGATGGGTAAAGGCGCCCTGCGGGACGACCATCCGCTTGTTTTGGGAATGACCGGGTTTTGGGGCACCGAGTTGGTTAATCAGTCTTGCCTGAACGCGGACTACATCTTTGCCGTGGGAACACGGTTCAAAGAGGCTGATTGTTCAAGTTGGTACCCTGGCTACACGTTCAATATTCCCGGATCGAAGGTCATTCATATCGACATCGAACCGCAAGAGATCGGCCGGAACTATCCAACCGAGATCGGCGTTGTTGCGGATGCCAAGGCTGCGTTGCGCGTCCTCAGCCGGGTTGCCCGCAAAATGTATCCGGGCGGTTTCAAGCGCCCCGCCGTTGAACAAAAGATTGCTGATTTCCGGATGGGCTTCAAAGCACGCAATGTGGAAATGGCCACCTCATCAGCGTTTCCGATGATGCCCGAGCGTATTCTGGCAGATACCCGCAAGGCACTGCCCGAGGATGCCATCATCACAACGGATGTCGGATGGAATAAGAACGGCGTCGGACAACAATTCGATATCCTGACACCCGGTTCGATCCTGACCCCAGGTGGTTTTGCTACAATGGGTTTTGGCCCTCCGGGCGCGATCGGCGCGAAGCTGGCAGCACCTGATCGTGTGGTGATCAGCCTGGTTGGTGATGGTGGTTTCGGCCAAAACCCGTCGATGCTTGCGACTGCGGTCGAGCTTGATCTGGGTATCATCTGGCTGGTTATGAACAACAACGCCTTCGGCACGATCGCAGGTCTTCAGAAGGCGCATTACGGTTTGACCTATGGTACAACCTTCCCAGGGTCGGCCGAAGCGCCGGCCAACGGACCGGGTTATGCAGAAATTGCACGGGCCTACGGCGCAG
Organism: Ruegeria sp. CDSA020; assembly: GCF_059612345.1. NCBI lineage: Bacteria > Pseudomonadati > Pseudomonadota > Alphaproteobacteria > Rhodobacterales > Roseobacteraceae > Ruegeria > Ruegeria sp. CDSA020. The sequence continues at coordinate 61,479 of NZ_JBXWQK010000002.1, read as the reverse complement.
AGGGGCACAGGCTGGGCGCTGCTGACGAGCTGTTGCCCGCATTGGAAGCGGCGATAGCCAGCGGTAAACCCACTGTTCTTGATGTCCCAATGATCAATAACCCGACACCAACGACCGGACATTGGAACATCTTGGACATATACTCACCAGACAAAGATGTATCCCACGTTGCGACGTGAAAAGCCTGTTCGAGGAATGCCTCACCGGGGGTGTGCCTCGAACAGGCCTGCAGTGGTTTCATTCTCGCAGAGGTGAGCGAAGAAAAATCAAACAGCATCACCAGTAGCGGGCTACAAAAAGAGGAACACCTCCAAAGCGCCGGGGTCCTTCAAACATTGCGTGGCAACGTTTGGCGCATGATGTTGAATGCGGAGTTGAGGGGCCGGGTTTAACTCCTGCTTTCCTCATCCCAAGGAATTCCGCTAGTGTCGGCACCGACCTGATATGAGTGATGCCGCCACATGATCGAAATCCGCGACCTGCAACTGCTCAGCGCTTTGGCGCGGCACCGGCATTTTGCAAAGGCAGCCGAGGAATGCGGGATTTCCCAGCCTGCGTTTTCAATGCGTATTCGCAACCTAGAGGATCGGTTGGGCGTGTCCATCGTCCGCCGCGCCAACCGGTTTCAGGGCCTGACCGAAGAGGGCGAGATGATCGTCCAGCGGGCGCGGCGCATTCTGGACGACACCAAGGCCTTGGAACAGCAGGTGCAGGCGGCAAAGGGGGAAATCACGGGGACTCTGATACTGGGCGTGATCCCGACCGCAATCGCCTTTACGGGCCGGTTGATCAAGCGTCTGCAGCAGGCGCATCCGCGCATCATCACTCGGATCGAAACGATGTCGGCTACGGCCATTCAACATCGGCTGGACGAAGGCAGTCTGGATGCGGGCATCACATATGGCGACAGTATCGGCACCGATTTGCGGCAGGTACAGTCGCTGTATGAAGAAACCTATGTCCTGTTGATCCCGTCTCATATGACAGACGAAACGGGGCCAATTCCCTGGGCGCGGGTCGCCGAATTTCCGGTCAGCCTACTTGAACCGCAGATGCAGAACCGCCGCATATTAGACCGGATTTTCGCCGAACAGGGCCTGCATCCTCATGTGGTCGCGGAAACCAGCGGGTTCACTGCCTCAATGGTTATGGCGCGTGAGGGATTGGCGGCCACAGTGGTGCCACGCGTGTTGGTACGGGCGTTGGGGGATCTGAAGGGAACAAAGGTTCTGCCTTTGGTCGATCCGGTGGTCAGCAAACCTATCTGTCTGGCGACCTTGACACGCGATCCGGAACTGCCAACGGTTGGAGCGTTGCGCGCGGTGGTGACGTCTTTGCGGTGATAAGGTGTCGTTATCGTGCGATTGAAATATGCGATTTGACGATATGCTAGTCTGATGAGACACGGGGCCTGAATCGGAGGGCATCATGGCACCATTAGATACCAAGCCATCAGGCGCACCCAAGGGCGTCTGGAAGTCAGGTAAAGGCAAGGGGCGGCACACGCCCAAAGGCCGTCAGTTCACGGATGAGGCACAGGCCGAGATCACGCGCCTGCTGGGCGATCGTCCCCGCCGCCGCGACCTGCTGATCGAATTTCTGCATCTGATTCAGGATGCGCATGGCCATATCAGCGCCGATCATATTGCTGCGCTGGCCGTCGAGATGCGCATCGGTCAGGCCGAGATCTACGAGACCGCCACCTTCTATGCCCATTTCGATGTGGTGAAAGAGGATGAAACACCGCCCCCCTCGCTGACCATCCGCGTCTGCGATTCCCTGTCCTGCGAAATGGCCGGTGCCCAGCAGTTGCAAAAGGCGTTGGAAGACGGTCTTGATCCTTCCAACGTCCGTGTCCTGCGTGCGCCTTGCATGGGTCGTTGCGATACTGCGCCTGTGCTGGAGATCGGGCATAACCATATCGACCATGCCACCCCTGAAAAGGTGCAGGCTGCGATTGCTGCGGATGATACCCACGCCCATTTGCCCGCCTATGAAACCTTTGCGGCATATGAAGCAAACGGCGGCTATGCCAAGCTGAAAGAGCTGCGCGAGAGCGGTGATTGGGAGAAAGTACAGGAAGACATCCTGTCCTCGGGCTTGCGCGGTCTGGGTGGTGCTGGCTTCCCGTCCGGCAAGAAATGGGGCTTCGTTCGCATGAACGAAGGCACCCGCTATCTGGCCGTGAATGGCGATGAAGGCGAGCCTGGCACGTTCAAAGATCGCTACTACCTCGAGCGCACGCCGCATGTCTTCCTTGAAGGCATGCTGATAGCTGCCTGGGCGGTAGAGGCCGAGACCTGCTTTATCTACATGCGCGATGAATATCCGGCGGTGCTGGAAATTCTACGCCGCGAGATTGCCGAGCTGGAACAAGCTGGCCTGGTTGAAAAGGGATATATCGATCTGCGCCGGGGTGCCGGTGCCTATATATGCGGCGAAGAATCCGCGATGATCGAGTCGATCGAAGGCAAGAAAGGCTTGCCGCGTCACCGGCCTCCGTTTGTGGCGCAGGTTGGGGTCTTTAACCGTCCGACCTTGGTGCACAATGTCGAGACGCTCTATTGGGTGTCGAAAATCTGCCGCGAAGGGCCGCAGATTCTGAACTCTGTCGAAAAAAATGGTCGCAAGGGCCTGCGCAGCTATTCAATCTCGGGGCGGGTGGCCAAGCCGGGTGTTTACCTGCTGCCGGCGGGTTCGACCATTTTGGACGTGATTGAGGCCGCTGGTGGCATGGTCGAAGGGCAGACTTTCAAGGCGTATCAGCCCGGCGGTCCATCCTCGGGTCTGCTGCCTGCGTCGATGGACGATATCCCATTGGATTTTGACACGCTGCAGCCACATGGCACCTTTATCGGATCCGCCGCCGTGGTGGTTCTGTCCGATCAGGACACTGCCCGCGATGCGGCGCTGAACATGCTGCGGTTCTTCGAAGATGAAAGCTGTGGCCAGTGCACGCCCTGCCGGGCGGGCTGCGAAAAGGCGGTTAAGCTGATGCAGGCTGACACGTGGGACCAGGATTTACTGGAAGACCTGTGTCAGGTCATGGGCGATGCCTCGATCTGCGGTCTGGGGCAGGCGGCCCCGAACCCGATCCGCTTGGTCATGAAACACTTCGCTGACGAAATCTGAGGGAGACAGAGCCATGCTTGATGCAAGCCCAACCAAGACCGTCACCTTCAATCTGAACGGCGATGACGTCACCGTGCCCGAGGGCACCACGATCTGGGACGCGGCCAACGGCCAAGGCCTGATCATCCCGCACCTGTGTCACAAACCTGCACCGGGTTACACACCAGACGGCAACTGCCGCGCCTGTATGGTCGAGGTCGAGGGGGAGCGTACTCTGGTCGCCTCGTGCATCCGCCCCGCCGCCGAGGGCATGGTGGTCAAGACCGACAGCGACCGGGCCGAGAAATCGCGCGCAATGGTCATGGAACTGCTGGTAGCTGATCAGCCTGAGGTCGCGCATGATGCTTCGAGCCATTTCTGGGATATGGCCGCGCTGAACGATGTCAGCGACAGCCGGTTCCCGGCCAAAGAGCCTGGGAAAATCCCGTTGCTGGATGACAGCCATATCGCGATGCGGGTTAATCTGGATGCTTGCATCAACTGCAACCTCTGCGTCCGGGCCTGCCGGGATGTGCAGGTCAATGATGTGATCGGGATGGCCGGGCGTGGTCACACTGCGCAGGTGGTGTTCGATCAGAACGACCCGATGGGCGATTCTACTTGTGTAGCCTGTGGTGAATGCGTTCAGGCCTGTCCGACCGGTGCATTGATGCCAGCCACTGTGTTGGACGAAAAGCAGCAGGGCGACAGCAAGGATTATGATTCCGAGACCGAAAGCGTCTGCCCGTTCTGCGGCGTCGGCTGCAAGGTCTCGCTGAAGGTCAAGGACGGCAAGGTCAAGTATGTAGAGGGCATCAACGGCCCGGCCAACGAAGGCCGCTTGTGCGTCAAAGGCCGCTTTGGGTTCGACTATATCCACCACCCACACCGCCTGACCAAGCCGCTAATCCGGCGCGAGGATGCGCCCGCCAAGGGGCTGAATGTCGATCCTTCGAACCTGTCGACCCATTTCCGCGAAGCGACCTGGGAAGAGGCGATGGACCTGGCGTCCTCCAGACTGAAGGCGCTGCGCGACCAGGACCCACGCAATGTCGCGGGCTTTGGCTCGGCCAAATGCACCAACGAAGAAGCATATCTGTTCCAGAAGTTTATTCGTCAGGGATTTGGGCACAACAATGTCGACCACTGCACGCGTCTGTGCCACGCCTCATCGGTGGCGGCGCTGATTGAAAACGTCGGTTCGGGTGCTGTGACCGCAACCTTTAACGAGATCGAAAACGCGGATGTGGCCATCATCATCGGGGCCAACCCGATTGAGAATCACCCCGTTGCGGCGACCTATTTCAAGCAGTTCACCAAGCGCGGCGGCAAGTTGATTGTGATGGACCCGCGCGGCGTTGGCATGCGCAAGTTCGCTGATGAGATGTTGCAATTCCGCCCGGGTGCCGATGTCTCGATGCTGAACGCGATCATGAACGTGATCGTCGAGGAAGAGCTGTATGACAGCCAGTACATCCACCGCTGGACCGAGAACTGGGAGGCCGAGAAGGAACACCTGCGCGCCTTCACCCCCGAAGCGATGGCGCCGATCTGCGGTATCGAACCTGATCAGCTGCGCCGCGTGGCGCGCATCTTTGCACAGGCCAAGGCCGGGCTTATTTTCTGGGGTATGGGTGTCAGTCAGCATATCCACGGCACCGACAATTCGCGATGCCTTATCTCGCTGGCGTTGATGACCGGCAACGTTGGTAAACCCGGCGCGGGCCTGCACCCGCTGCGCGGTCAGAACAATGTGCAGGGCGCGTCGGACGCCGGCCTGATCCCGATGTTCCTGCCCGATTACAAGACGGTGACCGATGACAACATCCGGGCACAGTTCACCTCCGTCTGGGGGTCTGAGGATTTCTCGAATGAAAAAGGCCTGACCGTCACTGAAATCATCGATCAAGCATATGCGGGCAATATCAAGGGCATGTATATTCAGGGTGAAAACCCAGCCATGTCCGACCCCGATGTAGGCCACGCGCGGGACGCGCTGGCCAAGCTGGAGTTGATGATCGTGCAGGACATCTTCCTGACCGAAACGGCGAACTACGCCGACATCATCCTGCCTGCCTCGGCGCTGTATGAAAAGAACGGCACCGTGTCGAACACCAATCGTCAGGTACAACGAGTGCGCCCAGCTGTGGCGCCTCCGGGTGAGGCGCGCGAGGATTGGAAAATCACCGTCGAACTTGCGCAGCGCATCGGCCTGAACTGGTCTTATTCGGATGTGTCCGAAGTGTTTGCCGAGATGAAGCTGACGATGGAGTCTCTCGACAACATCACCTGGGAGCGGCTGGAGACCGAAACAATCACCTACCCGTCGCTGTCTGAGACCGATCCGGGCCAAGCGATTGTGTTTGGTGATGGCTTCCCTCGTGCCGATGGGCGGGCCAAGTTCACTCCTGCCAGTGTGATCCAGCCGGATGAAGCGCCGGATGAGGAATATCCGATGATCGCCACCACGGGTCGTCAGCTTGAACATTGGCACACAGGGTCAATGACCCGCCGGGCCACGGTGCTGGATGCGGTTGAACCAGAGGCCAACTGTTCGATGAACCCGCGCCAGTTGAAGCTGATGGGAATTGAACCGGGCGAGACCATTCGCCTGACCACCCGTCGAGGCTCGATCGAGATCATGGTGCGTGCCGACCGGGCGATTGCAGAGGACATGGTGTTCATCCCCTTTGCCTATGTTGAGGCGGCGGCGAATATCCTGACCAACTCGGCCATCGACCCTTATGGTAAAATCCCTGAGTTCAAATTCTCAGCCATTCGCGTTGAAAAGATCGAAGACGCAATCGCGGCTGAGTAAGAGTGTCGGAGTAGAATTTTTGAGGGCGGCCTTGCGAGGTCGCCCTTTTAGGTTTCCGCTACGTCAACGCGGAAATAGGCATTTCCCACTCAGCTTTGCGCCATTTGCGCCATATTTCTCTGGTTTCAGCAATTTTGAGCCTAAGAAAACGCCACCAAAGCACCCATTTTGCGGTCGTCAGGTTAGGTATTGATTGGGTTTGGAAACGAAATTGGGGAACCGATTGCGCAGGGCCCGAACCTGTGGGCAGTCGGGCCTAGGCGCCGAAGCCGAAATAGATGGTAGTAGTGCGATCAGAGCAACAAGGGCTGAATGAAACCGCAAGACGTGTATAACGATTTGAAACAGGCTGAGCTTTCGTTTGTCGTATTGCCGGGTATGTCGGTTGATGCGATCCTGAGCGAAGTCCTTAGTTTTTTCCTGTCCAGAAACTTCCTGATGTTTCTGCCTGCTTTGATGCTGCTGCTCATTGGTGCGACGCCGTCATTGTTTGCTGAACCGCTAAACGGGCTGGGGCGCACGATCTATTGGATGTGCGGATTGCTGGGGTATATGGGTTCGGTGGTGCTGATGTTGCTTTTTGAGGCATTCTGCAGCCGATATCTGGGCATCAAACGGTTTTTCACCCCGCTGACATGTTTTCCCATTGCGTATGGGGCGATGAAGTTTGCCCAATTCGCAACGACAATGGTTTTCAGTACATTTCTGTCTTTCAGCTTTGAAAACTCGCCGCTTTTGCTGCCTCAGTACTTTCTCGTCGTTGGAATTGAAGTGATCGTAATCGTTTGGGTTTTTCCACCTTATCTGGCCCGCCTGCGCGCCGGCGATCCGCAACCCGAGGACGAGCCGGATAGCAGAGTGGAATCCCGTGTTCCTGTGGCCAATGGTTTAGTGTCCGCCAATGGGCAAAACTTTTTGGCCAAGGATATCTTGTTCGTTCAGGCTCAGCAGCACTATGTCACCCTGCGTGTAGATGAAAAAGAAGTGCTGGTGCGTTCAACGTTCAAAGGCATCCTATCGCAAATGCCAGAATGCTACGGCCTACAGGTGCATCGGTCCTTTTGGGTTGCCAATCGGTGTGTGGATATTGCTAAAAGCCTGAATGAAGTCGGATATCTGGTTCTGGGCTGCGGCAAAAAGATCGCCATCGCCCGTAGCCGGCACGGCGCCGTGCGTGATTGGCTGTCCGAGATGGCGTCAGCGGAAAGCCCGGCAACAGTCAAAGCTTCACCACAACAAACCTGACATCGTTCGGCAGAAACATCCGGCTTATCGGTTCGTTTAGATAATCCACCTTCCCATCTCTACTGGGTACAGAATACGCAGTGGATGGGAAGGTGGGCAGTTCAATATTTTTAGTAATGAAAAGACTTGAATTTTGATCTTTTGCTTTCCCCGATTTTGAGTTTTTCCCCCTCTATAATCAGGTCGTACTGGTCAACAAGTCACTCGATAAAGGCGCCGCAAAACCAGGCGCTGCCTTCTTTTCCCGCATAGGCACGGACCCGGCAATGAAATTGGTACGAAATGTCAAAAATTCGAAACGAACGGCAATGAAAATTCGTGTCGCACGAAATGAATAGAGCGACTTGTGCATTCGCTGTCATGTTAAGAAGTTGATAGTAAAGGGGTTAATGAAATTCCCTGCCTTCCTGTGATTTGGCCCGAAACTGTTGTCACAGATGCAGAGTTTCGCGCAGGATTAGTAGTCGCGCTCGAAAAAGACGCCCAATCCCGTTTCCCCCCGCCCGTCAACGGTTCCGCGCATGGTGATATTATCGGTGACGTCCAGATTGAGGTTCACTTCGGTATTTCCTTCGGTGTTCACGTTAAAGTCGGTATAGAGATTGTCACCCAGATACGCCCCGGCGCCCAAAATTCCGCCGCTTGACGTTGCTCCGATATCGACTGTGTCGACACCGGTCGACTCCCTCAGACCCTTGGTTGCATCTCCTCCTGCACCGCTGAGCTGCGCCAGCGATGCCGCCATCTGGGCAATGACAAAGGGCGACAGCTCAGAGAAACGATTGCCAAACAACAGCATGGCCAAGGCCTCTTCTGCTGGCCGTTCCGGATCCGAGAACACGTTGACCTCGGGGGCGTCCAGCGGCCCGGCGATTTCGATTGTAGCGGTCCCGTCCGAGGTGCTGTTTGAGGATTCAAATTCGATATAGGGTGTCAAGTCGCCTTGTAGGGTCACGATCCCTTTTGTCAGGGCCAGCCTGCGGCCCAGAATGTCGAAATTGCCTCGGATTAGAGCGATCTGGCCCGAAGGAATGATCGAGGTTGTTGTACCGCCTATGTACAGCTGTCCGCCGAGTTCGGCATTCACGCCTCGACCTCGGACAAACACGGCCTTGGGGGCGAGCAGAGCGATGTCCAGCGCAATACGGGAATCGCTTTGGGTGGCATCGTCCTGTTTAACCAAACGGGCACGTTCCCGAGTCCTATAGCTGGCCGCGTTTTCGTTGATATGTTCGATCTCTGGTATGGGCGCAGCGCCAACCGCACCCGAGGCGGCGGCGAGGTTAATATTGGTTTCCTCGAATGTAATTTGCCCGACTATTGTGCTGTTGCCGGCCAAAGCTCCGGTCATTGCGATTTGCCCGTTCAGGATCGTCTCGTACAAAAGCTGATCCGTCAGCACGAGACGATTGAGCGTGGTCGCAATTTGCGCATTGAACGGAGGCGTCAGGTCAATCGGGCCCGCGACGGTGAAATTACCCCCGGCGCGGGTTCCACCATTTAGGGAGATGTTGGCGCGGTTGTTGGCCAACTCGACCGCGCCGCTGATGCCGGTAATGGTCTGACCGGCTCCCGGTATCGCCAACGAGGTTCCAGAGGTCGTGATCGACCCGCTGAGCGCCTCAAGCGAGGGTTGGCCATTCAAGCTAAGGTCGTACCGCGCAGTCCCGTCGATTTGGTTGGGGGTGATGAACAGGTTTGCGATACCGATATTAACCCCGCCTTGCGCATGCAGATCGGCGTTTCCTGTGGTTTCATCGAACGTGCCCGAGATTTCGCCGGTGATCTGTGCCGGGCCCTGCGCCGAAGAGTTGATAGTCCAGACGCCTGCCTTGCGCTTTGCGGTCCCATTAGCGGTGATTGTACCTGGAAAATCTGGGGCGAAACGCTCGACCTTGTTTAGCTCGGCGTCAAAGTCCAAGTCTGCCGATCCGTCAGAGCCGACAGACCCCGTCAGCGACGCGTATGAACTGTCCGGCCCACGCAAGCTGACTCTTCCTTCAAGGCCCGAAGCTGTTGGCGCGGCGTTGCCTTCCAATGTGAGTGGTCCTGACAACGTCTTGGAAATCCGCGCAAGATCGTCCAGCTTTACCGAATAGCTCAGCCCGCCGGTCTCTTTGCTGACCTGACCCGAAGCGTCTGCGGTCAAGGCGGTGCCCCGCAGCTTGAAGTTTTGGACATTCAGACCCTGATCACTGTTCTCGGCATCGACACGCAGCGTCGTTCGACCTTCGATCAGTTTGTCGACGAGACCGATGCCAATCTGGACGTCCTGCGCATCGACATCGCCGGCTATGTCGAAGGTCTGGCTGGACAAAGCTCCGTTGCCATTGATATCCGCGGTAACCGACCCGGCAAGATCCCGGCCCGCGAGATCCGAAAATAGCGAAAGATCAGGAACAGTCACCTGTGCCTGACCAGCAAGAACCAGATTGCCGGTTGGGTCATTGATCGACGCGCTCACCTGTGCTGTCACGGCCCGTCCGTTGATGGTGGCTTTGCGTATGTCGATAAGGTCTCCCGTTTTCGCACCATCCCAGGTGATCACGGTTTTGCCTGCAAGCAGAGGATCGACTTCGGACATACCTGTCTGCAGATCCTGCGTCGTAATGCTGGCCGTGCCATCAAACTCTTGCGTCTGCAGGGTGCCTTTGCCGTCCATTTGTGCGCTGAGCGACCCGCCAAGCTGTCGCTGGGCCAGCCCGGAAAAGACCGAGAGGTCGGGCGCGTTGAGGCTGGCCTGACCGTCGATTGTCAGATTGCCATCAGGCGTGGTCACTTCGCCACTTGCCTGTGCCTGCGCGGCCTGACCGTTCAGTTTGAACTCGCGTATGGATATTCCATCCGCCCCACGGCGAGCATCCAGAGCGATGGTGGTCTGGCCGGTGATTACGGGGTCGATATCGTCGCGACCGGTCGATAGGTTGTTGCCCTGAACAACCACTTTGCCATCAAAGCTGCCCTCAAGCGGCGAGCCCTTGCCTTGAACCTGTGCCGACGCCGACCCTGCCAGTTCCATCTGGGCAAGGCCAGAGAACCGGGACAGGTCAGTCGCGTCCAGCGTAGCCTTGCCATCGACCGCCAACCCGCTGGTCAATCCACTGATCAGCGTGTCCAGCGCCAGAGTGTAATCCGACCCGACCAGTTCGAAACCGGACAATTTCAGCGACTGGTCATCACCATACTCAAACTGCCCGTCCAGCGTGATGCGATCTCCGACGGCTGTATTCAGGTTCGGATCGGTCAGATCAATGCCCGTGACGCTGGCTTGCAGATCGCCTTTCACCGTAAATCCAAGGGTCTGATCGAGCACGCCTTGCGCGATAATTTGCATGCTCTCAAGTTCGGCCTGGGGGGATTTGAACTTATCTGCTGTCAGGCTAAGATCCCAGAGATTGCCGTTCTTCTGATCAAACAAGGTCGAGATCTGCGCGGACTTGATCGTTTTGTCACCACCGCCAACCGGAAGCGTGACCGCCTGTCCCTGCGGAGGGGTAATGCGTCCCTGCAAGGCGGCAAACTGCAATGTGCCACCTTCGGCAAGGGCCAACTTCCCTTCAAGGTTCAGGGCCTGCGTTGCAAGCTGAAGATCGGACAGTTCCAGCGCCCCTTCGGGCAGGGTCTGACCCTGCACGAACAGCCGCGAGTCCGTCCCGAAAAACGGGTCGATGGCAGGGCCGACGAAGGGTGTCAGGTCTCCGTTCAGATCGGCGGTAAATGCTATGCCTTCCGCAGTGTCGTCAGGGGCCGAACCAAGCCGAACCTGCCCAGCCAGACGCTGCTGCCCGTCACTGCTCAGCCCGATATCGGCGGTGAAATCCGTCAGCGGTCCGGCACCTTTTGCCGTCAGCTCGATCGTTGGGCTGTCGGGAATGTTCAAAGCGGTCGAAATAAGCCCGCCGGATGCCTCGGCCACGTTCAGGTCCAGATTGATCTCGCTTGTCGAGTTGTCGAACCCGGCGGTCAGTGTGATCTCATCTCCGGCACGATCCAGCCGCACCACGTCGAGATTGGTGTCCAGCGTTCCATCAGCAAGCGACAGATTGCCGGTGACGGATAAGTCGGCGGCTACCCCAATCAGCGGCTGCCCCAGCGACAGCTGATCCACGCGGATTTCGCCGATTTCAACTGCGACAGGCAGCTCGGGCAGCTGGAATGTCTGGGTTTCCGCAGAGGGAGGAGTGGCATCTTTGGTTGTGGTGCCCGGCGCACGGGCTACGTCGATCTCTTGCGCTGTCAGCGCATTGACCGAGAACCGCCCACGTATCAGGGCCAGTCTGTTCCAATCCAGTTCGGCATCTTTGATGGTCAGCCAGACGCCCTCATCATCCGATACCGTGATCTCTGCGATTGTGGCCCGTGCGCTGAGGGCGCCTTGCAAGCCTTTGACGGTTACGTTCTGATCATCACCGGACAGGGTATCCTGCAGAAACTGCTCTAGCATACTGCCGCCTTCGTCCTGCGCCAGAACGGGGTAGGGCACCCACAGCAGAACAGCCGCCAAAACTGGATATGAGAAACGATGTGTCAAAATGCCTGACCAATTCCGATGTAAAACTGCAATCCGTCCCCGGTGCCGCCCTGAACGGGAAGGGCGAGATCAAGACGCAGGGGGCCAAAACCACCGAGGTCATATCTGATACCAAGCCCGGCGCCGGAATGGCTCTCTGCAGCGCTGCTGACAAAAGAGGACGTGTCGACAACACCATAATCATAAAACCCGACCAGCGATATTGTCTCGGTGATTTTGCCGCGAACTTCGCCAGATAGACCGAGGAAAGACTTGCCGCCAGCAACCTCATTGCCAACAGGGATGCCGAGGCTTTCATAGGGCTGACCGCGCACAGTGCCCGCACCGCCCGAAAAGAACAGGAAATCGGGTGTGACCCCATCCAAGGCGGGTCCTACAATCGACCCAATCTGGACCCGCCCGGCCAGCACGAGACGACCTTGTGTCCGCAGACTGGTATAGGCACGCGCGTCCGCAAACATCCTGAGGCCTGTTTCTGTGTCGGACAGGCCGACAAATGGCATCACACGGGCATCCAGGTAATAGCCATTGGTGGCGCTGACCTTGCTGTCCCTTTCGTCCCATTCTGATCGGAACGGCATGATGAAATAGCGGAACTTGCGCCCGTCGCCATAGGCGTCATCTGCATCCGACCACTGAAACCCGGCGGATGCTTCGGCGTATAGGCGGTCTGAAAATGTGCGTCTTGCACCATAGGCCAGTGACGTCACAGTCACGTTGTAATTATCGGTGTTGCGACGTTCCAGAAGGGCGCTCCAGAACGTGCTGTCATCGGGGCCCAGCCGGTCGGGCTGATCCAGCCGCAGCCCGATGCGCCCGTCCAGATCCTCGGCCCCGCCAATATTGCGCAACGATGCTTCAAACCGCAGCCGTTGGGCGCGGCGGAACACGTTGCGATGCGTCCAGGTCGTTGACAGCTCCATCCCGTCACGCGAGGCCACTTCCAAACCGAAGGTCAGGCGGCGTTTGGGCATGTCTTCAAGATAGACATCGAAATCCAGGGAGCCATCAGGGTTGGGAGTGTCGTGCTCTTCGATCGAGACAATATTAAACGTGCCGGTGCGGCGAAGCCGGGTTCCGACCTTTTGCACCTGCTGGGGGGAATACACCTCTCCGGTTGGGAAGCCGGCGATTTGTTCGACGGACCTGTGGCGAACATCGCTGTCGCCTTTGATGTACATTTTTCCAAAGCTCAGACGCGGTCCCGGGGCGAGGTCAATGCGGGAATCCAGCTTTGCCTGGGCGTGGCGGGCAATGACTTTCTGGCCGCTGACCTCGGCCTTGGCATGACCCGCGTCACGCCATCCCTGCACGCCTGCTGACGCGGCTTGCTGAATGGCGCCGGTGGTGGCCAGTTTGCCCGTCGCATAGTCTTCGGGAAGAACCGTTTCGGTCGCGATCGGCCGGACCACCGCCTGGCCAAATGTGAAGGTTGGGCCGGTTTTAACAGCAATCACGATTTTGTTGATCTGATTGGGCACGTTGAGTGAACTGAGTTCCGCCGCCTCTTTCCCGTCCAGTTTAATGCTGACGACGGGACTGAAGTAGCCTTCGTCATAAAGGATCTGAACAATGGTGGTATAGTCCGACAGGGCCGCTGACAAAAGTTCAAGCGGCGTGTCCAGCCCGCGGGATTCTGCGGTTGTCACCGATGCGGTATCTTCGATCCGTTCAACCAGTGCTTTCGGAGCGCCCGGTGCCGTGAGGACGGTTTCCAATGCGGCCAGCGATGTGGGCAATGTGGCGACGACTATTCCGAACAGACAATTTCTCACAAAGCTGCATTGTCTTATTCGCTGCATCTATTGGCTCCAGCTGCCCCAACTAGAAATTAATTTCGGCGCCTTTTCGGATGTGGCGGCCCCTTAAGGATAGTTAGAACATCTGTAATCGTGTAGGGGAAGCGTTTATCGTTTGGCCAAGAAAATTAGCGGAACAAGTGAAGGCTCAGTGCCAGTTCAAAGGCCAGCATTGCGGAACCAGCGAATGATCGCCGCGCGATCTTCCGGTTCCATATAGGTGACATTTGCGGGTGGCATCGCGTGACTGACACCGGCCTGCAGGTAAATCTGTTTCGCATTGCGGGCGATGTCACCTTGGGTTTCCAGAAGAATGCCCTTTGGCGCCCACAGGATGCCGTCCCAAACCGGTTCGCGCGCATGGCACATGGAACAGCGCCCCAGAACGACATCATGTGCCTGTTCGAACCCGTCTGCTGATGCGTATTTCTGTTCAAATGCGGTGAGCGGCTGCGCCTCGGCCTCCTCCAGAGGTTTGTACATAGGCGCGGTGGACAGCCACATGATGGCGATGAATAGCAGAGCGGTCACCAGCCAGGTCCAGGTCGGATCACCGGCGCGAGCGTGGCGTGTATTGAAGTAGTGACGGATTGTGACACCCATCAGAAATACCAGCGCCGCAATGATCCAGTTGTATTGGGTGGCAAAGGCCAGCGGGTAGTGGTTCGAAAGCATCAGGAAAACCACTGGCAAGGTCAGATAGTTGTTATGAGTCGAACGCAACTTGGCGATCTTGCCGTATTTCGGGTCCGGGGTGCGGCCATTCTTAAGGTCGTCTACGACGATGCGCTGGTTCGGCATGATGATGAAGAATACGTTCGCTGTCATGATCGTCGCGGTGAATGCGCCCAGATGCAGCATCATCGCGCGCCCGGTGAATATCTGGTTGTACCCCCAGCCCATCACCACCAGCAGGACAAACAGCAGCACCATCAGTAATGTTGGGCGCTCACCCAGACCGGATTTGCACAGGAAGTCGTAGATCAGCCAGCCCATAGTCAACGAGGCAGCCGAGATCAGAATGCCCTGCCACAGCGCCAGATCGGCCTTTTGCGCATCAATCAGATAAAGCTCTCCACCAACCCAGTAGACGATCATCAACAGCGCAGCTCCGCTAAGCCAGGTGGCATAGCTTTCCCATTTGAACCAGGTCAGATGATCCGGCATCCGCTCGGGTGCGACGAGGTATTTCTGAATATGGTAAAAGCCGCCGCCATGTACCTGCCATTCTTCCCCGTCGGCGGGGCCGGGGATATCCCGATTCAGGCCAAGGTCCAGAGCGATGAAGTAAAAGGATGATCCGATCCAGGCGATAGCAGTGATTACGTGCAGCCAGCGCACAGCAAATGCCATCCAATCCCAGAACACGGCGAATTCAAACATGAGAGTTCTCTCCAGTAGGTTATAGTCACCCTAGGCAAACTGGCTTTTCTTCGGTATTCCCGTATATTGTCAAACTGTATCAAAAAAAACGATAAGATGTCCTATCTCGACAATATTCGCACCTTCGTTCGTGTCTATGATCTGGGCAGCATGTCTGCTGCCGGGAGGGATTTGCGTGTTTCACCGGCGGTGACTTCGGCGCGAATATCACAGCTTGAGGATCATTTGGGCGTGCGTCTGTTTCAGAGGACTACACGTAACCTCAGCCCGACCGAGCAGGGACGTGCGTTTTACCCTGGAGCGGTTGCGGTCCTGGATGCCGTAGATGAAGCCGAGGCGCAGGTTGTTCACCTGACCGAAGCCCCCCGCGGGTCACTGTTCGTAGCCGCGCCTTTGGGCGTCGGGCGCAGGTTATTAGCCCCACATGTGCCGGATTTTCTCTCGGAATACCCCGAAATTGATGTGCGATTGCGCCTGACCGACAGGTCAGTGGACCTGACGACCGAAGGATTGGATCTGGCCTTTTTCATTGGTCAGCCCGAGGACAGCACCCTGCGTATTCGCAAGATCGCGGATTGCGCGCGGGTTCTGTGTGCCGCACCGGACTATGTAAAACGCAGGGGGATGCCGCAAAACGGAGCCGATCTTGTGTCCGACAAGCACGAGTGTCTTAACCTGCGGTATCCCGGCGCTGCAGAGTTTCAGTGGATGCTGGAAACTCCAGACGGGCCAAGACGTTATGCCGTGTCGGGCCGGTTTGAATGCGATGACGGAGATGTTTTGACCGATTGGGCGTTGTCAGGGCAGGGGATCGCGATGAAACCTGTGTTTGAGGCAGCGGAACATCTCAAGGCAGGACGTCTGGTGGTGGTTGCGAAGGAGACACCTCCTGTCTCTGTTCAGATGGCGTGTCTCTATACCCATCGACGTCACCAGGATCCCAAGGCGCGTTTGTTCATGGATTTCATGATCGCGCGAATTGGCAAGGTTGTGCAAAACTCGGACATCAACGGTTAGCAAAGGCTCCCGGCCGCGCGTAAATTTTCTCGAAGGGCTGTAACCGTCACTATCCGCGCCGCGCCCAACGGGTGCGGCGCCCGGCTCAACAGGAGGAGGCCCGGCAGGGGCGATCGACGGGCGGAAGGTTCGCCCGGTCAGTTAGCTGCCACGATACGTGGAGTAGCTGTATGGCGAAAGCAAGAGCGGCACATGATAGTGGGCGTCTGCTTCAGACATACCAAACCTGATTGGAATCTCATCCAGGAACAGCGGTTCGTCATCCGCCTGGCCAGAGGCGCGCAGATAGTCACCCGCGCTGAAAACAAGCTCATATTCCCCGGTTTCAAAGTTTGCTTGCGGTAGTATTGGGCTGTCTGTTCGCCCGTCTGCATTGGTCAGCATCTCAGCCAGTTTGTGGCGTCCGTCCTGGGTTATCGCGTACAGAGCAATTTTCAGCCCCTCTGCGGGACAGCCTTTGGCGGTGTCCAGAACATGGGTTGTCAGGTATCCTGCCACGCGTTTCTCCTCATATTCCGATCACCGCAACGAGTGGCTGTTGAAAACCGCAAACTGCAATCGAGTATTGTTTGACGCAGTCTGGGGCGAAACCCGAGACTTTGGGAATGCCGAAAGAAAAGGAAACAGCGTTCGGATTGATTTGATAATACTGCTTCCAATTCTGCGGTAAAGCGTAGGTAGTGTAACACAACTGAGACGGAACATTCATGCAGCCCCCTCGCTATCCCCGTGACATGATCGGATACGGAGCCAACCCGCCAAACGCCCAGTGGCCTGGCGGAGCAAATCTGGCCGTTCAGATTGTGCTGAACTACGAAGAGGGTGGCGAGAACTGCGTGCTTCACGGTGATGCCGCGTCCGAGGCCTTTCTGTCCGAGATTGTCGGCGCAGCGCAATGGCCAGACCAGCGTCATTGGAACATGGAATCGATCTATGAATACGGATCGCGGGCAGGGTTCTGGCGTCTGCACCGCTTGATGCAGGACTTGCCCATAACCGTTTACGGTGTCGCTTCGGCGCTGGCACGGTCGCCCGATCAGGTTGCCGCCATGAAAGACGCAGGTTGGGAGATCGCAAGTCACGGCCTGAAATGGGTCGAACACAAGGATATGTCTGAAGCGGAAGAGCGCGCTCAAATAGAAGAGGCCATCCGCCTGCATGCCGAGGTCGTGGGGGAACGTCCCTATGGTTGGTATACCGGCCGGTGTTCCGAGAACACCGTGCGTCTGGTGGCCGAAGAGGGGGGCTTTGCCTATGTGGCGGACACCTATGCGGATGATCTGCCCTATTGGATGCAGGCCTCTGGCCGGGACCAGTTGATCGTACCATATACACTCGATTGTAACGATATGCGCTTTGCAACGCCGCAAGGTTTCAATTCGGGCGATCAGTTCTATTCCTATCTCAAAGACAGTTTCGACGCGCTTTATTCCGAGGGTGAAGCCGGTGCGCCCAAGATGTTGTCGATCGGTCTGCATTGCCGCCTGATCGGTCGTCCAGGTCGGGTCATGGCGCTGAAACGGTTTCTGGATTATGCGCGTGGGCACTCGGATGTCTGGTTCGCGACCCGTCTGGAGATCGCCCAGCATTGGGCAGCGCAGCACCCGCCTGTATCAGGTCCAAAGCCGTCAGAAATGGCGCGGGACGCTTTCGTAGCCGCCTATGGCGGGATCTTCGAACATTCGGCGTGGATTGCAGAGCGCGCCCATGGGCTGGAACTCGGCGCGGCTCACGATACTGCCGGCGGGTTGCACAACGCACTGACGCGCATGTTCCGTTCGGCCTCGGATGAGGAGCGGTTGGGCGTGCTAACCGCGCACCCGGATCTGGCAGGTAAGCTGGCACAGGCCAAGCGACTGACGCAGGAAAGCACGGCCGAACAATCCTCGGCGGGGCTGGATGCGTTGACGGATGCCGAACGCGATGCCTTCACCGATCTGAATAGGCGCTATACCGACAAGTTCGGATTTCCCTTCATTATCGCTGTGCGTGATCATGACAAAGCCTCTATCCAGCAGGCGTTTCAGCGGCGGATAGATCAGGACCGGGACACAGAATTCGCCGAGGCCTGCCGACAGGTCGAGCGTATTGCCGAATTCCGCCTGAGGGATGTGTTGCCTTCATGAAACAGATCCGGACTGTTCCTTTAACGCCTGACGCTTTTGCCCCGTTCGGAGATGTGATCGAGGCATCGGGCGACCCGGACAAGATCATCAACCAGGGCCAGTGCGGGCGTTTTCATGACCGGGCGGCCCTTGATTTCGCGGGCGGCCGCGCCGGGATCAGCCTGTTTAACGCCAACCCCCGAACCCTGCCGTACCATTTGGATATGGTTGAGCGGCATCCTGATGGCAGTCAGGCCTTTGTTCCCATGACCCATCAACCCTTTCTGGTCGTTGTAGCACCAGATGTTGACGGGCAGCCGGGCGAACCGTGTGCCTTTGTCACCCGGTCCGGTCAGGCGGTGAATTATCATCGTGGGACGTGGCACGGCGTTTTGACACCGTTGCATGGCCCTGGATTGTTCGCCGTTGTTGATCGGATCGGCGATGGGCCCAACCTGGAAGAATACTGGTTCGATACCCCTTATCAGGTGGTGTCGTAGCCAAATGAAGCCGCAGCATAAGCGGTAAGACCCCCGTGAATCTGACAGAGAGGACAGTAACTCATGGCTGACACTTCAATAGGGACACCCGAACAGCTTCGGGATCCAAATTATACCCCGGCGCTGCACAAGGCAGTTCCGCTGGGCATTCAACATGTTCTGGCGATGTTCGTTTCGAACGTGACGCCTGCGATCATCGTTGCAGGGGCCGCCGGGTTCGGGTTCGGTTCGAACTCCCCCGATTTTCCCGAACTGCTGTACCTGATCCAGATGTCGATGCTGTTTGCCGGCGTCGCGACCTTGCTGCAAACAGTGACGATTGGCCCGGTAGGAGCGGCTTTGCCTATTGTTCAGGGCACTAGCTTTGCCTTTCTGCCGATCATGATCCCGTTGGTTGCTGGCAAAGGCGTCGATGGTCTGGCCGCATTGTTTGGCGGTGTCATTATCGGTGGGGTGTTCCATGCCCTGCTGGGCACGGTGATTGGCAAAATCCGTTTTGCCTTGCCACCTCTGGTCACAGGCCTTGTGGTGACGATGATTGGTCTGGCGTTGGTCAAGGTCGGCATTCAATACGCCGCCGGAGGGGTTCCGGCCATTGGAACGCCTGAATACGGCTCGGCGCTGAACTGGTCGGCTGCTTTGGTCGTGGTTGTGGTAACGCTGGGGCTGAAGTTCTTTACGCGCGGAATGCTTTCGGTTTCTGCCGTTCTGATTGGTCTTGCGGTTGGGTATGTCTATGCCCTGATGGTTGGCATGATCACTTTTGAGGCAATCGGAACAAGCTGGAGCCGCGCTGCAACTTTCGCCCTGCCTGTGCCCTTCAAGTATGGGTTCGAGTTCTCATTCGCCGCCATAATCGGGTTCTGTCTGATGGCCTTTGTTTCGGCAGTTGAGACGGTGGGGGATGTGTCGGGTGTGACCAAAGGCGGAGCCGGGCGCGAAGCCACGGACAAGGAAATCACCGGTGCAACCTATGCTGACGGCTTCGGTTCGGCCCTGGCGGGCGTGTTCGGCGGCTTACCCAACACGTCGTTCAGCCAGAATGTCGGGCTGATCGCAATGACCGGCGTCATGAGCCGAAATGTCGTCACCATCGGCGCCTTGTTTCTGATCCTGTGCGGCCTGGTGCCCAAGGTTGGCGCGATCATCCGCACCGTTCCGATCGAAGTACTGGGCGGTGGCGTCATCGTCATGTTCGGGATGGTTGTCGCGGCGGGTGTTTCGATGTTGTCCGATGTGGATTGGAATCGGCGCAACATGGTGATCTTTGCCATCGCGCTGTCAATCGGGTTCGGCCTCCAGCTCGAGCCGGGTGCGGTGCAACACTTGCCCGATACTCTGGGCATCCTGATGAAAAGCGGGCTGCTGCCTGCGGCTCTGATCGCCATCGTGCTGAACCTGATCCTGCCGGATGAGTTGGCCGATGAGGCAACCGAAGAAGTTTCGGGCGGCATGTCGGGGCACGGGTCAGGCAGCCTTCCCGGCAAGTAACCAAATGCAAATCGGCGGATCGCGTTAGGTCGCGATCCGCCTATGTGTCGGCCATCATACGAGCGACATCCAGCATGCGGGCTGAAAACCCCCATTCATTGTCATACCAGCCAAAAACACGAACCTGAGTTTCGCCGATCTGCCGGGTTTCTGGCCCTGCGATGATCAGAGATTCCGGCCGCGTCCGCAAATCGGACGACACCAGCGGCTCATCCGTCCAACCCAGAACGGGAGACTCTGCAACGGCTGCACGCAGGGCGGTTTCAAAATCGCAGGCGCTCAGGCCGCGCTTCAGCGTCACAATCAGATCAACCGCGGAAACGCTTGCCGTAGGCACCCTGACCGCCGCGCCCGAGATGCGCCCGGCCAGATGGGGCAGGACTTCGTCTATCAGGTGCATAGCGCTGGTGGTGGTCGGGACCATCGACAGCGCTCCGGCGCGTGACCGTGCCAGATCACCACGCGGAGCGTCGATCATCGGCTGGCTGTTGGTGTAGCAGTGGATGGTGGTCATATGGCCCGACGCGACACCAGCGATCCCGTCCAGAACCTTGACCAGCGGAGCCAGCCCGTTGGTGGTGCAAGAGGCATTTGACACGATCCGCGCATTGCCCAGCTGATCCTCATTTGCACCCAGAACGATTGTGGCCTCGGTCGCAGGCGATGGGCCGGAAATCAGTACTTTCCTTGCCCCTGCGGTCAGGCCCTGACTGGCAACATCCGATGTCCGGGCAACGCCGGTGCAGTCCATCAGGACATCTACACCGGACAGATCAACCCGGCTGAGGTTGGGGCTGTGTGTAACAGGAATAGCGTGCCCATCGACAACCAGTTGCGCAGTTCCCTGTTCCACTTTGCCCGGATAGGGCCCAAAAGTGCTGTCGTACTTGAACAGATAGGCGCAGGTCTCTAGCGGTGCGATGTCGTTGATCAGCACCAGTTCGATGTCGTGACCGAGCGGCATGGCCAGAAGCTGCCGCAAAATCGTGCGGCCGATGCGGCCGAATCCGTTAATTGCGAGTTTCATGCGCAAGCTATGGCAGGGGCTTGAATTAACCTCAATGCCAGTTTCCTGTCCGGATCAGTTACAGCTGACCTGTGAAAAGAACTGGCCCGAGATGTTCTGGTACATGCTGGCCACAATCGGCTTGCACCCGGTAGCCTGCTGAATAGCCGCGATGGCCTGAATAGTGCGCAGCCGGGGCGGGGGGCCGAATGGGTTGAGATTGTTGTTATCACGTGTGGCACGGTATACGACCGGAGCTTCCGAAACCTGGGTAATGGCCCAGGTGCGGCTCATGACGTTGACGGTATTCGTCTCTTTGGCGGTTGCAGGGGTCACATCCAGGGCCGTCAGGCCGATTGCAGCCGCCAGTGCCAGCGTTACATTGCGCAGTGCCATCGTACAATCTCCTGAACTAAAACCGTTTGTTATTCCACCAGATTACCGCGCTTGCCCAGTTCCGCCAAGGCCGAATTTATCCTAGCGCCCGCCTGGTGAAAGAGGCATCTGGCGGTTCACATCTTTGTACAGCAGATACCGGAACCGCCCGGGACCGCCTGCGTAACAGGC
Source organism: Ruegeria sp. CDSA020 (assembly GCF_059612345.1). Taxonomy (NCBI): domain Bacteria; kingdom Pseudomonadati; phylum Pseudomonadota; class Alphaproteobacteria; order Rhodobacterales; family Roseobacteraceae; genus Ruegeria; species Ruegeria sp. CDSA020. The sequence continues at coordinate 39,906 of NZ_JBXWQK010000002.1, read as the reverse complement.
CTGAGGGCAAAAGGCGCGCAGCCACATAAAGTCTCCGGCTTCGACCTCGACCCAGTCCTGATTCAGCCGGTAAACGGCTTTGCCTTCCAGCACATACAGCCCGTGTTCCATGACGTGGGTTTCGGCAAATGGGATCACGCCGCCGGGTTCAAAAGTCACGATGTTGACATGCATATCGTGGCGCAGGTCTTGCGGATCCGCGAAACGTGTTGTGGCCCAGCGACCCTCGGTGCCCGGCATTTCGATCGGGGCGACCTCTTGTTCATTGGTGATGATCGGGTCCGGCTTGGGCAGGCCGGGCACTGCCTCATAAGCCTTTCGAACCCAATGAAACCGCGCTGGCTGCTCCGTATGGTTGCGCAACGCCCATTTGGAACCAGCGGGGATATAGGCATATCCACCAGTTTCCAAAACGTGAACACTTCCCTCAAGCGTCAATGTGACCGCCCCTTCGACAACGAACAACACCGCCTGCGCTGCGGGGTCCGTTTCGGGCGTATCGCTACCGCCACCGGGTTGGACCTCCATGATGTATTGCGAAAAGGTTTCGGCGAACCCGCTAAGGGGGCGTGCCAAAACCCACAGGCGGGTGTTTTCCCAGAAGGGCAAATAGCTGGTGACGATGTCGCGCATCGTACCCTTGGGTATAACGGCATAGGCCTCGGTGAACATGGCGCGATCTGTTAACAGGGTGTCCTGTCCGGGGTGTCCGCCATGGGGCGCATAATAAGTCGGGTGTGCCATCAAATGCCTCTGGTTCGTGTTTCGTGCACTATGCGAGGGACGCTCGGCATGGCCTAGCGTCAGAGTTGCAATAGGTTTCTTCGGGATAATTTGAAGGTTGCAGACTAGGGCTTGGCCCTGTGCCTTCCCGGGTATATCCTTGAATGTAAATTGGTTGCAGAATTGCGAGGCGGTATGAGAATTTGGGGATCACTATTAGTTGCAGGTGTTCTGGTGCTGAGCATTGGTGTTGCCGGCAGCGCGAAACCGCTGTCTCGCATCATCGCAGAGTCGGGGTTGAGCCCGGATGATTTCACATTGCTGAGTGCAACCACAGACACCATGCTGGGCAGTGGTTTGCCGCAGGTTGGTGCCGAAAGTGAATGGATCAGCACCGAGACCGGGGCCAAGGGCACCGTCCGTGTGCGCGAGGTCCGCGATAATTGCGTGCATCTGCAGCATTTTATCCGACCTCCGAGTGCCGAGCAGACCCGTGAGATCAGAACCCGCAGGTGCCAGGATGCCAATGGTAACTGGATTTTCACACCCTAATTGGGTTGCTACACCCGCGCGCGACGCAGGTTATTGACGGCTATACGGTCGCCAGTCTCCGGTTACTGCACTCGTTTAATCTCATATAGGGTTGGGTGACGTCCCGTCACCCAACTGGACATTATGACGGTGGCTAAGTCATTCTCGGCCCAAAGGTAATGCCCGCGTGTCGGGGCGGAGGAGAAAACTCATGAACATGTCATTCGGCCTGCGCGAGGAAAACCGCGAACTGTTGACCCGCGTAACAGAGATGATCCGAAATGAAGTCATGCCGCTGGAAGAAGAGTTCCATGCTGAAATCAACAAAGGTGACCGCTGGCAATATACCGACCGGCAGGCGGATATCCTTGAAGGGTTGAAGGCCAAGGCCAAGGCGGCGGGATTGTGGAACTTCTGGCTGACCGACAGTGAAAAAGGGCTGGGTTTGACAACTGTGGAATACGCCTTTTTTGCTGAAGAAATGGGAAAGACCCCGCTGGGTGCCGAAATCTTCAACTGTTCGGCCCCGGATACGGGCAACATGGAAGTATTCGAGCGGTACGGGTCCGAAAAGATGAAGCAAGAGTGGCTCAAGCCGCTGCTCGATGGGCAAATCCGTTCGGCCTATCTGATGACCGAACCGGATGTCGCCTCGTCTGATGCCACCAATGTTTCGATGTCCTGTGTGCTGGACGGCGAATCCTACGTTCTGAATGGCGAGAAATGGTGGGCCTCAGGCGCCGGTGATCCGCGGTGCAAGGTCTATATCGTCATGGTCCGGACGGGCGGTGATGACCTGCCTGTTCACAAACGCCAGTCGATGATCGTGGTGCCGGCGGGAACGCCGGGGATCGAAGTGCTGCGCCCGATGGAAGTCTACGGCCATGATGATGCGCCGCACGGGCATATGCATATTCGCTTTACCAATGTCCGGGTGCCTGCCGAGAGTATCCTGCTGGGCGAAGGACGCGGGTTCGAGATCGCTCAGGGTCGATTGGGGCCGGGACGTATTCACCACTGTATGCGTGCTATTGGGCAAGCAGAGATGGCCCTGGAGCAGATGTGCAAACGGTCGCTGCAACGCGAAGCATTTGGCAAGAAGCTGGCGCAGCTTGGGGCGAATTTCGATATCATAGCCGAATGCCGGATGGAGATCGAAATGGCCCGGCTACTTTGCCTCAAGGCTGCTTGGTACATGGATCAGGGCGATGCGCGCGCGGCGGCCCCGTGGATCAGCCAGATCAAGGTCGTGGCCCCGCGGGTCGCATTGAAGGTGATTGATGAGGCGGTGCAGATGTATGGCGGGCAAGGGGTAAGTCAGGACACGCCGCTGGCGACCGCGTGGACGCATGTACGGACCCTGCGGCTGGCCGATGGGCCGGACGCGGTGCATCGACGTCAGGTCGCACGGACCGAGCTGAAAAAACATACACAGGAAAAGGTCTGAGGTCCCAAGTGGTCTTGAAATCTGATATGTCCAGGTTGCCCTATTTCAGACTACGCGCGGATGGGGTTTTTGTCGGCAATGACCCGGCGCGGGGTCCGTGGTCTGCCGAACATTGCCATGCTGGTCCGGTCAGCGGTCTGATCGTGCGCGCCGCGGAATCTGAAATTGGTCCGGACAAGTTGCTGACCCGGCTGACGGTCGATCTGCTGCGCCCGCTGCCCCTGTCCGGGTTGCGGGTTGCGGCCGAGACGACGCGGCACACCAGAACGCTGGCGACCACTCGGGTTACTGTGCACGATCTGGACAACACTTTATGTGCCGTAGCCACAACTATGCACCTTGCCCGCCGCGACCTTGGCCCGGTTCCCAATGTCGCTCTCTCATCTCCGCAACTGGCGGACACGGTGGACGGCCCATTTCCCATCGGCGAAATTCGGCACGATCTTCCTGGGTTCGCGACCTATTCAGATGTGCTCTATCCCAAGGGTGGAAATCAGGGTGTCGGTCCCAAAACGATATGGATGCGCACGCCTCCGCTGCTTGGGGACGAGGTGCAATCTCCGATTCAGGCGCTGTGTCCACTGGCAGATTGCGGCAATGGCATTTCGTGGAATGCCCCCACAACCGAGATGGGGTTCATGAATACCGATCTGACGATTCAGGTGCACCGCGAGCCGGTCTCGGATTGGCTGGCCTCCGAGTCTGTCTGCCATTGGCAGCCCTCGGGTATCGGCATGTCGCAATCGGTTTTGTATGACACCGAAGGGCCGGTTGGAACAGCCCTGCAGACCCTTGTTTTGTTCCCACCTGCCTGAGCCATCGGCCAGCTTCTGCGCGCCCGGCCCAAATGGGATTGCCGGGCGCAGGCCGACACCCTATCTTTCGCCCATGCGCTGGCTTGTGACCCTAGTGACCTGCTGTTTGCCGATCCCGGCGATGACGCACCCGCATGTCTTTATCGACACGGGGCTGGAATTCATTGTGGACGATTCCGGGCAGCTGACCCATGTCCGTGTGACCTGGGCCTATGACGAGTTTTACTCTTTGCTTGTCCTCGAAGACATGAAGCTGGATCAGGATGGCGACGGTCTTCTAAGTGAAAGCGAACAGGATTTCCTGTCCGGGTTCGATGCGCAGTGGGATCAGGGCTATAACGGTGATCTGGTCGTCTGGTCCGAGGCTGAGGTATTGCCGCTTTCTGGCCCACTGGAGCCGAAAGCATTGATGGAGGACGGGCGCATCGTGACCTCGCATCTGCGCAGTGTCGAAGGGGGGCCTGTACCGGCCACCGCCTTATCGGCCAAGGCGTTTGATGAGACATATTACACCGCATATGACCTGACGCGTCCGGTGACGGTTTCGGGGAGTAAGACCTGCCAGATTGACCGCGTCGAGCCAGATGTCGACGGACAGCTTGCCCAAATGCAGGCGTTTCTGCTGACGCTGGATGCCAATTACGACCTTGAGGAAAATGACATCCCGATGGTGGGCGAAAACTTTGCAACCGAGATCCGAATTTCATGTCCAAATACCTGATTGTCCCGTTTGTTCTGGCGGTCGGAGTTCTGCTCTGGTTCTGGTTCAGCGGCGGGTTTGACCAACTTGCGGCATGGGCTGCCGGTGAACAGCGTGCATTTCAGAACCAGATTGCGCGGTCTCTGCGCGCTGCCCGCGCCGAACAACCTCAGGCGGTCATGACTTTGTTGACGGTGTGCTTCGCTTACGGGTTCTTCCACGCCATCGGTCCTGGGCATGGCAAAGTCCTGATCGGTGGCTATGGGCTTGGCCGGCGTGTGGCGTTCTGGCGGCTTTCAGCGATCAGTGTGTTGTCCAGCCTTGGACAGGCCGTAACCGCGATTGTTCTGGTCTATGCCGGTGTGCTGGTGTTCCAGATGTCTCGGGAAAGACTGGTCGACACAACGGAGCAAATCATGGCCCCAGTCAGCTATGGGGCGATCACTGCGATCGGGCTTTGGCTAGTGTTTCGCGCCTTGCGGAGCTTTGCCAAACGCAGCCGGGATCACGGCGCAGATCATCATCACCACGATCACGAAACCTGTTCGGATTGCGGCCACCGGCATGGTCCGTCTGCGGATGAGGTGGCGCAGGTCGGTAGCCTGCGCGAGGCGGCGTTGCTGATCGCTGGAATCGCCGCACGCCCCTGTACCGGGGCGCTGTTTGTGTTGATCCTGACCTGGCAGATGGGCATCGCCATCGTTGGCATCGCCGGGGCGTTCTGCATGGCGCTGGGCACTGCGACTGTCACCACTCTGGTAGGGTGGACCTCATTCGGTCTGCGCGGGGGGATGCTGGCCTCGGCCTCAGCGACGCGGTTTGCACAGGTGCTGGCCCCAACCATCGAGCTGGTCGCCGGGTTGTTGATAGCGGTGATAGCTGGCGGGTTGTTGCTGAGCGCGCTTTAGTCGAACACCGGGTCCGGATAGCCGACCCGCGCAAGATACAGCCCCTGTGGCGGGCAAACCGGCCCGCAGGCGGCACGATCCTCAGCTTGCAGCGCGTCGCGCACATCTTCAGGCGTCCATGAACCGGCGCCGACACGTTCCAGCGTGCCGACAAAGCTTCGCACTTGATTGTGCAGGAACGACCGTGCCCGGACGTGGAAATGAACCTCGGGGCCTGAAAAGCCCTGTACCTGCTCCACGCGCAATTCATCCAGCGTCTTGACCGGGCTGGCGGCCTGACAGATCGTGGACCGGAACGTGGTGAAATCATGCCGTCCGATCAGCATGTCCGCCGCGGCCTGCATCGCATCAATATCCAACGGGTGACTGACTTGCCAAACCTGCCCCGCGTCATGGGTTGCAGGCGCGCGGCGCATCAGGATGCGAAACAGATATTGCCGTTCAAGCGCCGAGAACCGCGCATGCCAGTCATCGTCCACCCGTGCGGCTTTCACGATAGCCACTGGTTGCGGCTTGAGGTGATAGTTCAGCGCTTCGGACAGTCGGAAAGGGTCCCATTCCTTGATCGGGTCGCAATGGGCTACCTGTCCCAGCGCGTGGACACCGGCATCGGTGCGACCCGCCGCAGCGATCGTGTGATCCCCCGGTTGTATCCGCGACAATGCCTCTTCGATCGCCCCCTGAACCGAGGGCTGATCTTTCTGCCTTTGCCACCCGGCAAACGGCTTTCCGTGATATTCGACTTTCAACGCGTATCTGGGCATGGGCTGCTGGTACCGTGCTGCGCGGCGGCGGGCAAGGGGCCGGAAAGCGCTGGCATGTCGGACGGTGGCTACCTATCTTGAGCGAAACGATAAAAGCGGGGCGACGGCTTGGTCATCTCATCTATGGCAGACAGTCTTGTGCGCGGCATGGAATCCGTGGGCGACAGCGTTTCCGAAGCTCTGTTCGAGCCGGTCATCCGCCTTGGTGTCACCGGGTTAGCGCGTTCGGGCAAAACGGTGTTCATCACCTCGCTTGTTGCAAACCTGCTGGACCGTGGGCGAATGCCGGGCCTTGTTGCGCAGCATGAGGGACGGATCAACGCAGCTTACCTTCAGCCGCAGCCGGATGATACCGTGCCCCGGTTCGACTATGAAAACCACCTTGCTGCGCTGACCGGGCCAAATCCGCATTGGCCCGAAAGCACCCGCGCCGTGTCCGAGTTGCGCCTGTCGTTCAAGGTTCGCCCTGCCGGTCTGCTGTCTGGCCTGAAAGGGCCGCGAACCGTGCATCTGGATATTGTGGATTATCCGGGCGAATGGTTGCTGGACTTGGCCCTGCTGGACAAATCCTATGACGACTGGTCAACCGAAACGCTGAACCGCATCACAGAGCGGGCCGAGGCACAAGATTTTCTGGCGCAGGCCAAAGCGGTCGCGCCAGAGGCAAAACATGATGAGCCGGTGGCGCAATCTTTGGCGCAGGCGTTCTCGGGCTATCTGAACACGGCGCGCGATGCCGGGTTTTACGATTGTACGCCGGGACGGTTCCTGTTGCCGGGTGATCTGGCGGGATCACCGGTTCTGACCTTCGCGCCGCTGCCAGTCGAAGGGGTCGCCACCCGTAACAGCCTGCACCGCGAAATGGCGCGGCGGTATGAGGCCTATAAATTGCGCGTGGTCAAACCGTTCTTTCGCGAACATTTTGCCCGGATCGATCGACAGGTTGTTCTGGTCGACGCGCTGGGTGCGATTCACAAAGGGCCGAAAGCGATTGAGGATATGCGCCGGGCGATGGGAGATATCCTGTCGGCCTTCCGTCCGGGGCGCAACGCGTGGCTCAGCCAGTATCTTCTGGGCAAGCGGGTCGAGCGCATTTTGTTTGCCGCCACCAAGGCCGATCATTTGCACCACCTGCAGCATCCGCGTCTGACCAGCATCATGGAGGCGTTGACACGCGACGCCCGTGACCGCGCCAGTTTTGCCGGGGCCGAGACCTCGGCTGTGTCACTGGCGGCTTTGCGGGCAACAACCGAAGAGATGCGAACCCATGAAGGAGTGCCGCTTGCCTGCGTGCGGGGCACTTTGCTTGACGGCAAGCAGGCGGCCTTCTACCCCGGTGAGTTGCCCGAAGACCCAGCTCATTTGTTGGGGCCAGCCCGCAGCGGAGCAGAAAGCTGGCTGGGCGAAGACTATGGGTTCATGAGTTTTGCGCCTGCGAACCTGACCCTGCGATCGGGTGACGGCCCGCCCCATATCCGGCTTGATCGCGCGGCCCAGTTCCTGATCGGAGACCGGCTATGACCGTAACGCTCCGCCCTGCGCGCAGCACGGATGCTGGCGCGACGGGGGAAATCCTGCATGGTTTTGCTTGTGAAAATGAGTGGATGCCAGAGCTGCATTCCTGTGCCGAAACCATCGCCTTTTGCGGCGTGATGATTGATCGCGACTGGATCACCGTTGCTGAAAACGAGGATGGTGTAGTTGGTTTTCTGGCATTGAATGGTTCAGAGGTCCATTCGCTTTACCTGCGTGCGTCAGCGCGCAATCAGGGGATCGGGCAGCGCCTGTTGAATCAGGCGAAATCTGGCCGACAAAAGCTGTCCCTGTTCGCCTTTCAGGCCAACCAGGGCGCGCGAAGGTTCTACGAGCGCAACGGGTTTGCCGAGGTCGCCCGCGGTGACGGAGCCGATAATGACGAAAACCTGCCGGACATCAAATTTGTCTGGAACAGAGAAAGGGCTGCTGATGGCTAAGGGTCCGGTTCTGATCGATCTTGATCCCGAGGAACCTGTTGCGGATGTCGCTTTGGCACCGCCCGTTCCGGATGCGGGCGAACCACAGGGGAAGGCGATGCAGGCCGCCGCGCGTCTGGCTGCACGGAAACCGTCGGCCCTGTCACGCTGGTTCTGGGGACTGGCGGCGGCGGTCATTGGCGCGGTTGTCTCGGTGGCGGCATGGGATTTTGTGACCGCTTTGCTGTTGCGCGCGCCGGTTTTGGGATGGGTTGTAACTGGTCTGATTGGCGCGTTGCTGCTGGTTGCCCTGATCATCGCTTTGCGGGAACTTGCTGCGATCGGGCGGCTTTCGCGTGTGGATGGCATCCGTCGCGCCGCAGACACCGCGTTGGCGGAGGCGGATCTGACGCAAGCCCGCGCTGTAACCAACCGGTTGTTGGCATTTTACAACGGGCGCGAGGACGTTCGATGGGGCCGCGATAGGCTGGCCGAACGTATCGCTGAGCCTTTCGATGCCTCGGATCTGATGGCTCTGGCCGAGGATGAGCTGCTGGCCCCTCTGGATGCCGCGGCCAGTCGAGAAGTCGAGGCCGCTGCGCGTCAGGTCGCGACGGTGACCGCTCTGGTTCCTTTGGCTCTTGCGGATGTGGCGACGGCTTTGGCCGCTTCGCTGAGGATGATCCGCCGCGTTGCCGAGATCTATGGTGGGCGGGCCGGTTTTCTGGGCAGTTGGCGCCTGACCCGGGCGGTCTTTGTGCATCTGGTTGCAACCGGCGCCGTGGCTATGGGCGACGACTTGCTGGAACCGGTGCTGGGCGGCTCTGTCCTAAGCAAACTGTCGCGGCGGTTTGGCGAAGGCCTGGTTAACGGGGCGCTTAGCGCGCGCGTCGGCGTGGCCGCGATGGAGGTCTGCCGTCCTTTACCGTTCTCGGACCGTCACAAGCCCTCGACCCGGTCGATGATCAAGCGTGCGCTGGCGGGGCTGTTTTCGAAAACTTGACCTGAGACAAAGCGTTCCTGCCAGCCGCGCATCATAACAAAGCAGGAGGCACCCATGACAGACCATGGACACAGCCAGCAAGAAATCGCGGCACGTATCAACGCGCCGCCGGGGCGTGGCGTTTTGCGTGATGTGGTTTACGGCGGGATCGATGGATCAGTCACCACTTTTGCCATCGTTGCGGGCGTTGCCGGGGCGGGGCTGTCACCGTTCATCATCATCGCGCTGGGGCTGGCCAATGTGCTGGCTGACGGGTTTTCGATGGCGGCGGGTAACTACTCGGGCACCAAGGCTGAACTGGATAACATCCGGCGCATTCGCGCGATCGAGGAGCGTCATATACATCTTTATCCCGATGGTGAACGGAACGAGGTGCGCGAGATTTTAGCCCAGAAAGGACTGTCGGGCCGTGTGCTGGACGAAGCCACCGATGCGATCACGGAAAACCATGACAACTGGATCGACCTGATGATCGAGGGAGAATATGGCCTGGGCAGCGTCGATCCGCATCCGCGCAAAGCTGCGGTGGCGACGTTTTTTGCCTTTCTTGTGGCCGGCATGGTTCCGCTTTTGCCGTTTCTGTTTTCGGTGGACCGGGCATTTGCTGCTTCGGCCTGGATGACGATGGGTGTTTTCTTTGCCATTGGTGCCCTCAAAAGCCGCTGGTCGCTGGCTCCGTGGTGGCGGTCAGGGATCGAAACGCTGCTGATTGGTGGGGCCGCTGCCGCAATCGCCTATTTCGTCGGTTCACTGTTTCACCCCTAGCGGTCGGAATTGTCGCAGTTTGCCCGGTGCCGCAGACGGCTGCCGCTCGACCCGCTAGGTTGGGGCGCAACTTCAGCAGGTAAGGTGCCCGATGCAAGGTTCTGGGAAAAATATACTTGTTCTAGGCGCTTATGGGTTTATCGGCGCGGCGATGATGCGGTCTCTTTCGGATCGAGGTGCCAATGTATGCGGCCTTGTGCGCGATACAAACCTGGGTGAGAAAATCCTGCCCGGGATGTCTTTGGCTCAGGGAGATTTGCGCCAGCTCACGCACCCACACGATTGGCGGGAAATTCTGTCAGGTTTTGATTGTATCGTGAACTGCGCCGGGGCGTTGCAGGACGGACCAAAGGACGATCTCGAGGCGGTGCATCACACTGCGATTGCCGCCCTCGGGCAGGCCTGCGCCGCGCGCGAGATTGCTTTGGTTCAGATTTCTGCAACCGGAAGCAGCCCAGAGGCAGACACGGAATTCATGCGCACCAAAGCCTCCGGGGATGCCGCCTTGCAGGCCAGTGGCGTGCCGCTGTGGATTCTAAGGCCGGGCCTTGTGATCGGGCAGACTGACTATGGTGGAACGACCTTGTTGCGCATGCTGGCCGCAATTCCGCTTGTGCAACCGATCGCCTTTCCGCAGACGCTGGTTCAATGTGTTGGACTGGCCGATTTGTGCAGCGCCGTGGCGGCGGCCATTGATGAGACGTTGCCACAGGGAACCTATGATCTGGTCGAGGATCAGGCTCATTCGCTGTCCGAGGTTCTGGACGAAACCCGCCATTGGATGGGGTTCCCTAAGGCACGTGTTCGGATAACGGCACCGGCTGTGGTTGCTAAATTCGCCGCCGGTTGCGCCGATCAACTTGGGCGCTTGGGGTGGCGTTCGCCCCTTCGCAGCAACGCGATGACAGTCATGGCGAGCGGAGTTCTTGGTGACCCGGTCCCTTATCGCATGGCGACGGGTCAATCCATGCTCTCAATGCCCGAGATTTATCGCAGCATGGCCTGTTCCCGCGAACACAGGTTGGCTGCACGGATGTCGTTGCTGATGCCGTTGACGGTTGCGGTGCTCAGCCTTTTCTGGGTTCTCTCAGGTGTTTTCGGATTGCTGAGCCTGCCGCAAGCCACACAAGTCCTAACCGTCGCAGGCTGGACCAGTGGTGCCGCTGTGGTCAGTGTGCTGTTCTGGTCATGTGTCGATATCTTTCTGGGGCTTGCGATCCTTTGGCGTCCCTGGGCAGAACGCGCCTGCATGGCTCAGTTCGGTGTGTCGATCTTTTACCTGTTGGCGGCCTCATTTATGGTTCCTGCTTTGTGGCTCGACCCGCTTGGACCGCTTGTTAAAGTCATTCCCGCGATCATGTTGTCGCTGGTCGCACTGCCAATGGTGAAAAGCCGATGATGGACCCGGATCCGATCTTGCGCTGGTTTCATGTGATCGGGGCCTGCGTCTTGTTGGGAACCGGGGCCGGAATCGCATTCTTCATGCTGATGGCCCATCGGTCACGCGACCCGCGTTTCATTGCCCAGACGGCGGCAATCGTGGTGCTGGCCGATATGCTGTTCACCACAACCGCCGTTGTTTTGCAGCCAATTTCAGGTGGCTTGCTCGCCTTCAGATTGGGCTGGTCACTGGTCGAAGGGTGGGTGCTGCTGTCACTATTGCTTTATGTTCTGACCGGGGTCTTCTGGCTGCCGGTCGTCTGGCTGCAGATAAAGATGCGGAACCTCGCGCAAGAGGCGGCAGATCGCGATACTGCTCTGCCGCGTTCGTATTTCATATTGTTCCGGCTTTGGTTTGCATGTGGGGTCCCCGCATTTCTGGCCGTTTTGGCCATAGTCTGGCTCATGATTTCCCGCCCTTCAATAGACCTGTTTTGATTTCAGGCCATGTCGCGGTATGCAGGACGGTATTCCGGACTGTTTCTACCTGATGCATCAGGTTAGCCTGCAGAGAACTTGATAGGAGAAACAGGTTGGAATCCCTTCTGGTCCTTCTTGCGTTGGTTGCGCTGGCTATTCCTTTGACCATTGTGCTGCTGCTTGTCAGTCAGGTTCGGTTGCGGCGGCGGGTCGTCCGGTTAGAGGCGGACATCCTGTCACTGAAACAAGGCACCAAAACTGAACCAGAACCCGCGACAGAGCCCGAGGCCAAGGCGCAGGCTATTCCGACCAAAGCGCCTCCAGTGTGGCCGACAGCCGACCAACCTGAGACCGAACAGCCAATCCCCCCGCAATCTCCTCAAGAAGCACTGGTTTTCAGCTCTGACCGTTTTGCTTTGCTGCAGGAATGGCTGCAGGAAAACTGGTTCTATGTCGTTTCGGCACTGTCGCTGGCACTGGCGGGAATTTTCTTGGTGCAATACGGCGTCGAGAACGGGTTGCTGCCGCCGTCGGCACGTGTCGTTGCCGCATTGCTGTTTGGCGCGGCGCTGATTGTCAGCGGAGAGGTCATTCGCAGGCGCTATGGCGATGGCGTGGACTCCGCGAGCGCCTATTTGCCCTCGGTGTTCTCAGGCGCGGGGCTGGTCACACTGTTTGGCGGCGTTCTGGCGGCGCGGCAACTATATGGCTTGATCGGCCCTGAATTTGCGCTTGTCGCCATGGTTGGCGTCGCATCTGTCGGGCTGGTTTTGGGCTGGTTCCATGGTCCGCTATTGGCAGCTGTCGGGCTGACAGGTGCCTTTGCCTCCCCATTCTTGGTCGGTGGCTCTTCGGATGATCCGACCTGGTTATATGGCTACTTCCTGACCATAACGGTTCTGGGCCTGGGTATAGACACCGTCCGCCGATGGGCGTGGATTTCGGTTCTGACACTGGTCGGAGGTTATTCTTCGTGTCTGCTGCTGGTCCTGTCGGAACCGATGACAGAGCCGGGCTATCTGACCTGCATCACCGCCTTTGCGCTCATCACTATTGCGATTCCGGTCCGGCGAATTTGTCCTGATCACACCGGCCCGATGGTCAGCGAAATGATCCGACGCCAAAGCGGTAAGGCATGGCCCGAGTTTCCGACGCGTCTGGCATTCGGTGCGGTTGCGGTCAGCTCGGCCATCCTGGCGCTGCACTGGCCGGATTCCGCCGGTGAGTTCTGGTTGAGCCTGACGCTTTTGGCTGGTCTGGCCTTTGCGATGATCGTTTGGACAAGCGGGGCGAGGGCACTTCAGGACATCAGTGTTTTCCCGATTGTTGGCCTTGTCTGGCTCGTATTTCTCCAGGGGTGGGATCGGGGCAAGGTCGCACAGCGTTTTGCTGAGACCTATGCCGAAACCCCCGAGGCGGATTTTCCCTTTGTCGTGACATTGCTTGTGGCACTGGGTGCAGCCCTGTCGGTTGCGGCGGCGTGGCGATCGATGCAGCAGGGGCGCCATGGCGTGGTCTGGGCGGCTGGGGCGGTAATAACCGCACCGATACTTGCCATCGCTCTTGAGATCGCTTGGCGCCCGGCCGAGGTTTTGGGCGCGTATTTCTGGGGGCTGCACGCAATGGCTCTGGGTGCCTTGATGGTGGTCTTGGCCGAACGCTATGCGCGCGTGGATGGTGAACAACGTATACGTCCTGCGCTGGCCACGTTATCCGCGCTGTCCTGTCTTGCATTTGCCTGTGTCATCGTGCTGAGTTCTGGCGCCCTGACGATTGCGCTGGTTGTGACCGTTGTAGCCGCTGCCGCGCTGGATCGTCGGTTCAACCTGCCTCAGCTCAGTTGGTTTATCTGGGCCGGGGTCTTCACGGTGACTGTGCGGCTAATCCTGAACCCGGGCCTGTACTGGGCCAATACGGTGCCGGTCGGTGAAATGACGTTGGTCTATGGCGCCGCCACCCTTGGATATGTTCTCGCCTGGGGCCTGATCCGGGAATTGAACCGCCCCGTTGCGATCTTGCTGCTGGAAAGCGCAGCCTGGGCAACCGCGGGGATATTGCTGTCATTGCTGCTGCTGCGCTGGCTGGAAGGGTTCGGTCAAGGCGGGATGGAGGATAGCCATTGGGGGTTGGGCCTGATGGCGGTGATCTGGCTGCTGTTGGCGGCGGCACAGATACGGCGGTTCGATTTGGGCGGGCCGTTGAACTATGTCCGCTATGGGCTGGCGACGTTCTTTGCCGCCCATGCCCTGTTCCGACTTGCGCAAGCGCTGACCGAGGCAAATCCCGTTCTTTATGTGCACAGTGATCCCGTGTTGGGGCCTGCGCTGATGAACACGCTTGCCATAGCATACCTTCTTCCTGCCGGGGTCCTTGCCATGTCAGCCTGGCGCATTGAACAGATGCCGGTTTGGTTGCGGCAGGGCTGTTTCGGTCTTGCGGGTGCGCTTGCAGCATATTGGCTGGGTGCTTCTATTCGTCATTTCTGGCAGGGTCCCGGTGGCATGTATGCCGAGGCTGGGGTCAGCCAACCAGAGCTTTACACCTATACCTTGGCCCTTTTGATTGCAGGCGCGGCGCTGTTTTATCAATCTTTGGCCCGTCGGTCCGACCTGTTGCGCAAGGTGGGGCTGGCTGTGATCGGACTGGCCGTGGCTAAGGTATTTCTGATCGACATCGCCGGGCTGGGCGGCCTGATCCGGGTCTTTTCGCTGCTGGCGCTGGGGCTTGCACTGGCCGGTTTGGCGTGGCTGAATCGCTGGGCAAAGCTGCGCCAATCGCCACAAGGGGCGGAACCTCTGGACCATTAGCTGTGGGCGTCCTATAAGCGCGGCCATGTATGCCCGTCTGGCCATCATTATTCGAATTATTTCCCCGGCGCTCTGACCACTGAGACGCCGGGCAAAGGTGTTTGAGAACTCGCACCGACCGCTTCGATCCCAATACGACCAGATCATCCAAAGGACGCCCCCAATGTGCGCCGACACGACCCAAACACCTGATTACAAAGACACGCTGAACCTGCCGAAAACCGATTTCCCCATGCGCGCAGGCCTGCCCAAGCGCGAACCCGCATGGCTGGAACGCTGGGAAGAGATCGGTGTCTATGACCGCCTGCGTGAAAAACAGGGCCGCACGCCCTTTACCCTGCACGATGGCCCACCCTATGCGAACGGTCACCTTCATATCGGTCACGCGCTGAACAAGACGATCAAAGACATGATCGTGCGCAGCCATCAGATGATGGGCCACGACGCGCGCTATGTGCCAGGATGGGATTGTCACGGTCTGCCGATCGAATGGAAGATCGAGGAACAGTACCGCAAGAAGGGCAAGAATAAGGACGAGGTGAACGTTGTCGACTTCCGTCAGGAATGCCGCAAGTTCGCCGAGGGCTGGATCGACATCCAGCGCGAAGAGTTCAAGCGTCTGGGCATCACCGGCAACTGGGTCGATCCCTACATCACCATGGACTATCACGCCGAGGCGGTGATCGCGGATGAATTCATGAAGTTCCTGATGAACGGCACGCTGTATCAGGGGTCCAAGCCTGTGATGTGGTCGCCGGTTGAAAAGACCGCCCTGGCCGAGGCCGAGGTCGAGTATCACGACAAGGAAAGCTTCACCATCTGGGTGAAGTTCAAGGTTGTGAATGCGGGCGATCTGGATGACGCGTTTGTTGTGATCTGGACGACAACCCCGTGGACCATGCCGTCGAACAAGGCTGTGGTCTATGGCAAGGACATCTCCTACGGGCTGTACGAAGTCACTGATGCGCCAGAGGAATGCTGGGCTGCTGTTGGCGACAAGTTCCTGCTGGCGGACAATCTGGCCGCTGATGTGCTGGGCCGCGCCCGCTTGAACGACGACCAGTGGACCCGCGTCCGTGATGTCACAGCAGATGAGCTGTCATCTGTCCAACTGGCCCACCCGCTGGCCGGGGCCAAGGGCGGCAATGGCGAATGGGACGACATCCGTGACTTCCGCGCGGCTGAGTTCGTGACCGACACCGAAGGAACGGGGTTTGTTCACTGCGCGCCGTCGCACGGGATGGAGGAATTTGAGCTCTACCGTGATCTTGGCATGCTGGAGCAGGTCATCACCTATAACGTGATGGACGATGGTTCGTTCCGCGCTGATCTGCCGTTCTTTGGCGGCAAATACATCCTGTCCCGCAAGGGCGGTGAGGGTGATGCCAACAAGTCCGTGATCGATAAGCTGGTTGAGGTTGGCGGGTTGCTGGCGCGCGGAAAGATCAAGCACAGCTATCCGCATTCCTGGCGCTCGAAGGCTCCGATCATCTATCGCAACACGCCGCAATGGTTTGCCTCGGTCGACCGCAAACTGGACGACGGCATGGGCGAAATGGGCGATAGCATCCGCGAACGCGCCCTGCGTTCGATCGACGAGTTGGTGAAATGGACCCCGCAGACCGGCCGCAACCGCCTGTATTCCATGATCGAGGCCCGGCCAGACTGGGTTCTGTCGCGCCAGCGCGCCTGGGGCGTACCGTTGACCTGCTTTACCAAGAAGGGCGCTTTGCCGACCGATCCCGATTTTCTGCTGCGCGACCCTGGCGTGAATGCGCGCGTCAAAGAAGCGTTTGAACAGGACGGGGCCGATTGCTGGTATCTTGACGGCGCGAAAGAGCGCTTCCTGGGCAATGACTATAACCCGGATGACTGGGATCAGGTGTTCGACGTTCTGGATGTTTGGTTCGATTCGGGCTCGACCCATGCCTTTGTGCTGCGCGACCGTGAGGACGGCACCGAGGACGGCATCGCCGATGTATATATGGAAGGCACCGACCAGCATCGTGGGTGGTTCCATTCGTCCATGCTGCAGGCCTGCGGCACCAAGGGCCGCGCGCCCTATCGCAACGTGGTGACCCATGGCTTTACGCTCGATGCCAAGGGCAACAAGATGTCCAAATCGCTGGGAAACACCATCGTGCCCGAAGAGGTCATCAAGCAATATGGTGCCGATATTCTGCGTCTATGGGTGGCACAGACCGATTACACCGCTGACCAGCGGATCGGACCGGAAATCCTGAAGGGCACTGCTGACAGCTATCGCCGGCTGCGCAACACCATGCGGTTCATGCTGGGTTCGCTGGCTGATTTTTCTGTGGCCGACCGGGTGGACCCTGCGGATATGCCGCGCCTGGAACGCTGGGTGCTCAGCCGTCTGGCCGATTTGGATGAACAGGTGCGAAAAGGATATGCGTCTTTCGACTTCCAGGGCGTGTTCAGTGCGGTGTTCACCTTTGCAACCGTTGATCTGTCGTCCTTCTATTTCGACGTCCGCAAGGATGCGCTGTATTGCGACGGCGACAATCTGCGCCGTCGTGCCGCGCGCACCGTGCTGGATATACTGTTCCACCGTCTGACCACATGGCTGGCCCCAGTTCTGGTCTTCACTATGGAAGAGGTCTGGCTGGAGCGTTTTCCGGGTGACGACAGCTCGGTCCATCTGGTGGACTTCCCGGATACGCCTGCCGACTGGCGCAATACCGAGCTTGAGGCTGGCATGGCCAAGATCCGCCGGGTCCGCCGCGCTGTGACTGCCGCGCTCGAAGTTCAGAGACAGGATAAGGTCATCGGTTCCAGCCTTGAGGCCGCACCGATCGTGCATGTCGAAGATGGTGAAACCCGCAATCTTCTGGCAACGTTTGACGTCGATGACATGTGCATCACGTCCGGTTTGACCGTCACCGGAGATCCGGCCCCGGCCGAGGCGTTCCGCCTGCCGGAAATCGAGGGCGTGGCCGTGGTGTTCGAAAAGGCTGAGGGCGAGAAATGTCAGCGCTGCTGGAAAATCCTGCCTGATGTTGGGCGCCATGCGCATGACGGCGTGTGCGGGCGTTGTAACGACGCGCTGAGCTAATCAGTGTTCTGCGGCTGAGGCGGAGTCTTTTGCGAGGCTCTGCCTCGCGCTCCGAGGTATTTTTGGCCAGATGAAGATCCGGATCCGCAGAATTCGGGTTGTGATGCGCGCGGTTTCTGTCAGCCTGTTCGCATGGGAATGATTGCGGTTGAGACCCGTTTCGGGACTTTGGGTGTTGAAGAAACAGATGGCGCGGTGACGCGCCTGATCTGGAATGGCGACAATCAGGGCGAAGTCACGCCCCTGTTGCAGGAGGCCGCCGCGCAGCTGCGCGCCTATAATCAGGGGCGGTTGGACAGGTTCGATCTGCCTTACCGTGTCGAGGGGTCGGAATTTCTGCGTCAGGTTTGCGACCTGATGTTTGCCATTCCGCTGGGCGAAACCAGAACTTATGGTGATCTCGCGAAGGAGCTCGGTCAGCCCCCGCAACCGGTGGGGCAGGCCTGTGGCGCCAATCCCATTCCGGTGATTATCCCCTGCCACCGGGTGCTGGCCGCAAACGGGCTGGGCGGGTTTTCAGGTGATGGCGGGATTGAAACCAAAGTCGCGCTGTTGCGCCATGAACGCGCCGCCGGTCTGCTGATCTAGAAAGCGGAATTCTGTTGCAATCCCGCTGGTTGATGCCCAATTTGTTTCAAATAGAGATTTCAAAGGATCGCATGGTATGACCGATCAACCAGACCTGGCAGCTCGTAAAAAGGCCATCATCGACCGCCTTATGTCACTTGAAGAGCAAGAGCTTGCGACCGCACAGGCGCATTACGACGCTTTCCTGAAAGATTCGCAGCTTGATGACCGGGAAGGGCATGACAAGGATGACATCGCAGCCTCGCGTGAGAATGCCGATCTGGCAGCAGCCTTCGATGCGCCGGTTCATGCTCATCATGCCAAGATCGATGTGATCGAGAATACGGATTTTGATCTGACCGACAGGGTGCAACCGGGTGCGGTGGTCAAGTTCAACAACCGGCGCTTTGTGGTCTGCGTCTCGACCACGCGGTTCGAAGTGGACGGCAAAACCTATATGGGCATCTCAACCCAAAGCCCGATTTATCTGGCGATGGCCGGCCTGCAACAGGGTGATGTGTTCGCTCATAACGGAACCGAGTTCGAGGTGCAGGAGGTCCTGTGACCTTATGCTTTGCGTGGCGGGATCACCTGCTGGGCAATTCCTGCGAACACCAGATACAAGCTGGTGATCACCAGACCCCAATGGGCCCAGCTTTCGGGGTGGAAATCGACCCAGGCAGCCCATCCGGCGAAGAAGGTCCAGGCAAATGCCATCGGCAATGACACATTGCGCCAGCGTTCTGTGCGCACTGGGTGGATGAACTTCAATGGCAGGAACATCGCCAGCGAAAGCAGCGTCACCAGCAGCAGGATAACCCAGAAATTGGGCTCGAGCGCGAAGATCACAATGACGAACATGTTCCAGCAGCCCGGAAAGCCGGAAAAGGAATTGTCCTTCGTCTTCATCCTAGTGTCGGCAAAATACATAGCGCTGGCAAAGGTGATGACAATGATGGCGAACCAGCCGGTCCAGCCGTCCATCAAGCCCGATTTGAACAGGGCAAAGGCCGGGATGAACACATAGGTCAGGTAATCAATGATCAGATCCAAAAGCACGCCGTCAAATTCCGGGGCGTTCTTTTTGACGTGATAGTGCCGCGCCAAGGGCCCGTCGATACCGTCCACAATAAACGAGACGACCAGCCACAGATACATCAGGCTCCATTTCTCTTCGACGGCGGCCAGCATGGCGAGCATTGCAAATACGGCGCCGGTCGCGGTGAATAGATGTACGGAAAGAGCTTTGAATCTGTGTGTCATGGTGTCTCTTGAATGATGCGCGGGCCAGATGCAAACCAAAAGCCCGGTCAATGTGGATAGCGTTTGCTCAGGCTTTTGGATGGGTGCGGTTGTAAACTTCCATCAGGCGCGCCGTGTCGACCGCAGTATATGCTTGGGTGGTGGACAGCGATGCGTGGCCCAGCAATTCCTGAATGGTGCGTAGATCACCGCCCGCAGACAGCAGGTGGGTCGCGAAACTGTGGCGCATGGCATGGGGTGTTACAGTGGAGGGCAGCCCAAGCTGCTGGCGTGCTTTGGCCATCACACCTTGAATGGCTCTGGGGTTCAGGGGGCCTCCGCGAACCCCGCGAAACAGTGCCTTCTCCCTGGATTGGGGGTGGGGGCACAGCTTTACATATTGATCTACAGCTGTTTGCGCGACCGGCAGGACCGGGACGACCCTTTCTTTGTTGCCCTTGCCGGTGATCCGCAGCGAGTTGGGCAAAGGGGTATCCGCTCCGGTCAGTGAGAGAGCCTCGGAAATACGCAAGCCGCAGCCATATAAAAGAGTAACGACCGCAACGTCGCGGGCAGAAACCCAGTCGCTGGCTGATTGCATCTCGACCGTCTCAATTATCGCACGTGCGGCATCCTCGGCCATGGGTCGAGGGAGTTTTTGGGTAAATTTGGGGGCGCGCGTCGACAGAACTGCGGTCGGCTCAAACCCTTCACGCTCGGAAAGCCAACGGTAGAAGGTTTTTACGGCGGAAAGTTTGCGCGCAAGCGAGCGCGAGCCAACGCCGGATGCGCGCTGATCGGCCATCCATGCCCGCATGTCCGAGATTGTAATCCGTGCAATCGCCGCCATCCCCTGACTTTCGCTATGGTGCAGTGTCATGAAGGACAGAAATTCGGACACATCCCCCCGATAGGCGGTAAGCGTGTTTTCGGACCGGCCTGACAAGGCCCCCAGGCCATCAAGCCAGTTTTGCAGTGCGTCACGACAAGCCGGAGAAATAAGGCTCACGACAGCCAATGGCGCATCGACCGTTCGAAGACACCAGCAAAGAAAGTCAGAAGATCCGTGCCCAGTTTTGGCGTAAAGTGCCTGGGGTCTTTTGCGCTCATGATGATCATGCCAGGCAGGCGGCCTTCGCCCAAATCCAGCCTCAGACAAGCTTCGGAGCGCAGGTGATCCGCATCACTGCCGAATATCCTGTGTGCGGGGTGGATGATTTCACGCAAGACGACCTCGCGTGCTGGGCCGCTGTGGTCAAAGGTCAGATAGTTGTCGACGAAACCGGGTTCGACGATGGCCAGCACGCCTGCAAGTCTTGAGATTGCCGGGTCTTTCTGGACTGCCGTCGTTTCAAGAACCAGCGTAATGCGGTCGACACGCAGTATGTCAGCCACATCTGCACCAAGTATGTGCAGGAATTCCTCAAATCCGACCGGTTCAAGTAGCCGAAGAATGGCCCGGTGAACCTGATTTGTGCCGGCCAGATTTTCATAGGCTGCCGCAATGACCGAGCGGTGCGTATCCTCCAGCCGGTCCAGCCGGGCTTCGAGCCGTTGCATGGCTATGCCGCGCAGGTCGATGACGTTATTCCCGCGCGCCTGCTCATTTGCGGTGACGAGGGCCTGCATCAGGTCCTTGTCATCCAGAATGGCATCTGGTTCGGCCAGAATCGCCTCGCGCAAGGTGTCCTTGAGTATGGTGTTGCTGCTCATGTCCTGTCCGGTCTTTTTTATTTTTCGGCCTTATAGCACGGCTTGCCGGATCTGCCTCGGGAAAAATGAGCGTCAATTTGAATTTCGCGGGGAATGTGGTCGGGAAAACTCCGGTCTGCAGAGATCTGATCCGAGATCAGATTCAAAGCAGCTGGGCCGAGCGCGGCGCCAGGGGCGCCGCGCGGGTTCGCGCAGAATCAGAGGATTTTCTGACCCGTTTTGGCCCAATCGGACAGGAAGGTTTCAAGGCCTTTATCGGTCAGCGGATGATCGGCCAGCTTTTTGATCACAGCGGGTGGTGCGGTGATGACATCAGCGCCGATGCGGGCGCTGTCGGTCACGTGGTTCACGGTGCGGATCGATGCGGCGAGGATTTCGGTCTCATATCCGTAATTGTCATAGACCTGACGGATATCAGCGATCAGGTCCATGCCATCTAGGTTGATGTCATCCAGACGTCCGATGAAGGGCGAGATGAAAGTTGCGCCGGCTTTGGCGGCCAGAATCGCCTGATTGGTCGAGAAGCAGAGGGTCACATTGACCATCTGGCCTTCGTCACTAAGCGTTTTGCAGGTTTTCAGGCCCGCCCATGTCAGCGGCACTTTGACAGCGATATTCGGGGCGATCTTGGCCAGCTTGCGACCTTCGGCGATCATGTCGTCGGCTTCGGTTGCCACGACCTCGGCCGAGACCGGTCCGTCGACCAGATCGCAGATTTCCTTGGTCACTTCCAGAATATCGCGGCCTGACTTGAGGATCAGCGAAGGGTTGGTGGTGACACCGTCCACCATGCCCAGATCGTTCAGTTCGGCGATTGCGTCGATCTCGGCTGTGTCTACGAAGAATTTCATGCGGGCAGTCCTTTGATGGGTTGGCCTTGGTCGCGGATGGCTTTACCTCAAAGAGACCCATGCTGGAACCCCTTGCCAAGGATATGCATTGAGCACTCAGGAGTTTTTCGACCAAGGTGAGCTGGTGGCGGTGCTGACCGCCCAACCGCTGGACCGGACGCTGGACTATAAGGCGCCCGAGGGCGGGTGCTTTCTGGGCGCTTTTGTCGAGGTGCCGCTGGGCCCGCGTAAGGTCTTGGGCGTGGTCTGGGGGCCGGGGCAGGGTGGCTTTGACCTTGCCAAGGCCCGCTCGGTGATCCGGGTGCTTGAAGTCGCGCCGATGCGCGAAGAGATGCGCCTGTTTCTGCGGCGCGTCGCCGATTACACGCTGACCCCGATGCCTGCGATGTTGCGATTGGCCACGCGCGCGCCCGGATTGGGCGATCCGCCTTCGATGCGCAAGGTCTATCGGCTTGGCGACAGGGACCCTGACAGGGTGACCGACGCGCGGACCCGTGTGTTGGAGGTGCTGCGCGACTACGGCGGGTTGGCCTTTACGCTGAAGGAACTGGCCGAACAGGCGGGTGTGACCTCTTCAGTCGTGAAGGGGTTGGTCAAACTCGGTGCGGTTCGCGAAGAAGACAGCCCGCGCGATCTGCCCTATCCACATCTGGATCCGGATCTGCCGGGCAAGGCGTTGACCGATGATCAGGCCGCAGCAGTGGAAACCCTGCAATCTGGTCTGCGAACGGGTGATTATGGCACGACCTTGCTGAAAGGCGTCACCGGGTCGGGCAAGACCGAGGTTTATCTTGAGGCCGTCGCCGAAGCGTTGCGCCAGGGGCGGCAGGCGCTGGTTCTGCTGCCCGAGATTGCCCTGACCGCCGAATTTCTGACGCGCGTTGAGGCACGGTTCGGCGCGCGCCCGGCAGAATGGCATTCGGGCGCGACGATGACCGAACGCCGCCGAGTCTGGCGCATGGTGGGGCAGGGCGATGCACAGCTGGTTGTCGGCGCGCGCTCGGCCCTGTTTCTGCCGTTTCGCAATCTTGGGTTGGTCGTGGTCGATGAAGAACATGACACCTCGTACAAACAGGAAGACGGGGTGCATTACAGCGCCCGTGACATGGCTGTGCTGCGGTCCGCCATTTGCGGCGCGCGCGTTATTCTGGCAAGTGCGACGCCGTCACTGGAAAGCTGGGCCAATGCCGAAGCAGGCAAGTATGAGCGGCTCGATTTGACCTCGCGCTTTGGTGATGCGGTGTTGCCCGAGATGAAGCCCATCGACATGCGGGCCGAACAGATGCAGCCGGGGACGTGGATTTCTCCATCGCTGCGGCAGGCCGTCCATCAGCGGATCGAGCGGGGTGAACAATCCCTTCTGTTTATTAACCGCCGGGGATATGCGCCGGTCACCCTGTGCCGGGCTTGTGGCGAGCAGGTTGCCTGTGATCACTGCGATGCGCGCATGGTTGAACACCGGTTTCTCAAGCGTCTGATGTGCCATCAATGCGGTGAGACCAAACCCATGCCCGAGGTCTGCCCCTCCTGTCAGGTCGAGGGCAAGCTGGCCCCGGTCGGGCCGGGGATCGAACGGCTGGCTGAAGAGGCTGAGGCAACATTTCCCGAGGCAAATATTGCCATGCTGTCATCCGATCTGTTTGGATCGGCGCGCGCATTGAAAGCAAAGATCGAAGAGATTGCTGCCGGTGACGCCGATATCGTCATTGGTACGCAGCTGGTGGCCAAGGGGCACAATTTTCCGAAACTGACATTGGTGGGTGTCATTGACGCCGATCTCAGCCTGCATGGGGCGGACTTGCGCGCGGCCGAACGCACATTCCAGCTGATGCGGCAGGTGGCTGGCCGCGCCGGGCGCGCGGATAAGCCCGGACAGGCGCTGTTGCAGACGTTCCAGCCGGAACATCCCGTCATTCGCGCCATCCTGTCGGGCGATGAAGAGGGGTTCTGGAAAGCCGAAGCGGCCGGGCGGTTGGCAGCCGGAGTTCCCCCCTATGGACGCATGGCCGGTATCGTTCTGTCTGGCCCCGAGGTCGGTCCCGTTTTTGACATCGGCAACGCCATGGCCCGCAACGACGCCCCGTTGCGGCAGATCGGTGCGCAGGTCTTTGGTCCAGCGCCTGCGCCCATTGCGCGTATCCGCGGGCGACACAGGGTGCGGCTGCTGGTCAAAGCCCCCAAAGGGGCGCCAATTCAGGATGCCATCGCCCGTTGGATAGCACCGCTGCGGCTGAAGGGTGACCTCAGGCTGACCGTTGATATTGACCCGCAAAATTTCTACTGACCTCTGCATTCATGCAGAGCCAATGTGCATGCCCTTCTTCCCACTCGCCAAAACCTGAAAATGGGCGTAGAGGGACTCTCATGCTGAAACCCATGCCACTTTCCGAGGCGCAAAGCCTTCCGTTCTGGCGCCGTCCCATCACGCTTTTATTCGTGATGGCACTGACCATGCCCATTGCTTTCAACGCATGGAGCGCGTTGTTGAACAATTTCGTTATTGAAGTGGCGAATTTCGACGGTGCCGACATCGGCCTGCTGCATACCGTGCGCGAGATCCCAGGCTTTCTGGCTGTAGGCGTAATTGCCGTGATCTTGTTTGTTCGGGAGCAGGTGCTGGCGATGATCTCGCTGATCATGCTGGGTGTTGCGACTGCGGTGACAGCGTGGTTCCCAAGCCTTGGCGGCTTGTTGTTCGTCACACTGCTGAGCTCGATCGGGTTCCACTATTATGAAACCGTGAACCAATCCCTTCAGCTGCAGTGGTTGCCCAAGGACCGAGCGCCGCAATTTCTGGGCTGGATGGTCGCCATGGGATCAGCTTCGACATTGGTTATCTATGGGCTGATTGTCCTGACGTGGGATCGGTTCGATCTGTCCTATAACACTGTATTCATGGCTGCGGGCGGGCTGACGGCTTTGCTGGCGTTGTTCTGTCTGGTCGCCTATCCGCAGTTCGACGCGCCGACTCCGCAAACCAAAAAAATAGTGCTGCGCCGCCGATACTGGCTGTACTATGCGCTTCAGTTCATGGCGGGCGCGCGTCGTCAGATCTTTGTCGTTTTCGCCGGTTTCATGATGGTCGAGAAATTCGGGTTTGAGGTCCACGAACTCACCGGTCTTTTCTTGATCAACCTGGTTATCAACATTTCGGTTGCGCCGATGCTGGGCAAAGCTGTGTCCGTATTCGGTGAACGTCGCACTTTGATTTTCGAATATGCAGGCCTGGCCGTTGTATTTGCAGCCTATGGCGGCATTTATTGGTTCGGTTGGGGCGTTGTTCTGGCGGCTACTCTCTATGTGATTGACCATGTGCTTTTCGCTCTGGCTCTGGCGCTTAAAACCTATTTCCAGAAAATCGCCGATCCGGCAGATATTGCGCCAACCGCAGCGGTTGCCTTTACGATCAACCATATCGCCGCGGTATTCCTACCAGCGCTTCTGGGCCTGCTCTGGGTGTACTCGCCCGGAGCGGTCTTTGCGGTGGCTGCGGCGATGGCGTTGATTTCGTTATCGCTGTCGCTGCTGATCCCGCGCCACCCAGAGCTTGGGAATGAGACGATACTGTCGAAATACGCGCCCGCTCCGGCGGAATAGCTGCCAATGCTTGACCTTCGCGGGCCCGCACCCTAGGCGCTGTGTCAGCTGACACAGGAGGCTCCCATGCCCACATTCACCGCGCTTACCACCCTGACCGGCAAAAAATCAGCCGATGGTCTGGGCGAAGCCATGGAGCGTCTTGATCCCGAACCCACGGGCGTGGGCGTATTCGAAGTCGAAGATGGCTCGGGCCTGTGGGAGATTGGCGGTTACTTCACCGAAGCGCCGGATGAAACGGCACTGGCGGTTCTGGCGGCTGCGTTCGGATCCAAACCCTTTGTAATCTCGGAACTGCCCGAAACCGACTGGGTCGCCCATGTCCGCCGTGAATTGGCGCCTGTCGAGGCTGGCCGCTTTTTCGTCTATGGCTGTCACGATGCCGACAAGCTGCCCGAAGGCCGTATCCCTTTGTTGATTGAGGCTGCAATGGCTTTCGGTACCGGGCATCACGGCACCACCCTTGGGTGTCTCAAGGCTCTGGATTTTCTGCTCGATCAGGGTTTTACCGCGACAAAAGTTGCAGATATCGGTTGCGGCACCGCCGTTCTTGCGATGGCCGCCGCTCGTGTTTGGGAGGGGGACATCATCGCCAGCGATATTGATCAGGTTGCTGTCGAAGTTGCTGAAGCCAACCTGAAGGCAAACGGCATGTCAGGGAAGGTTCAATGTGTCGAGGCTGCGGGGTTCGATCATCCGGAGCTGAAATCTCTTGCGCCCTATGACCTGATATTCGCCAACATCCTCAAAGGCCCATTGGTGGCCCTGGCGCCCGAAATTTCAGCGAATCTGCGGGTTGGGGGTAAGGCGATTCTATCGGGAATCCTTAACGAGCAAGCCGAGGACGTTGTTTCCGTTTATCTCCAAAATGGTTTCAATGCCTCTAGAAATGACCAAATTGGTGAATGGACGTCGCTAGTCTTAACCAAACAGGGCTAAAATCGGGCCATTTGCAGGAGTTTTGTGGAGTTTCGCCTCTTTTTTGTCGCAATCTGTTTTTACCGTCAATGACGTGGAATTGGGGGGCGGTTGATTTGGAGGCTGCCATGACTGGAAAACAAATTGAATTTGATCAGCGCGTTCATCGGCTGAACAAGAAACATTCGAAGATGACCCGTGGTTATCGTGCGACTATGCGCAAAGATGGCCTGGTTGTTATGAAGCCACAGCGGGTTCAGTCCGCGGTGCCTGCAAAGGCTCTGCTGATCTGCTTCGCTGGGCTGTTCGCCTTCAAAACGCTTTTGCTGACCAGCTTGGGGTCGTCGGCCTACCAGTATCGTGTCGATAGCCTTGCGCAAGGGACCGAAGTGGAGAAGGCGGGGGCATGGATCATGCAGATCGACCCGGTATCACAGGCCCTCTCGTCTCAACTCAGCAAAGTTCTCCGCTAAGTTTCTTCCGTTTTGAATAGAAACGCCGCGTATCTGGGGATACGCGGCGTTCTTCTTTGCCCCGAGGGAGAAGGGGAAAATCAACGGTAAGTTTGCTTTGCCTTAGCGGCGGCCTTCCACGACGATTTCAATGTCGCCACGGCACAGGCCGATATCTTCCAGCTCGCGGTCCGACAGACCGCTCAGCGCGTTGCGTGTAACGCGGGCATCATTCCATTCGACAACGGCGTTTACGACCATTGCGAAAGTCG
Source organism: Ruegeria sp. CDSA020 (assembly GCF_059612345.1). NCBI lineage: Bacteria > Pseudomonadati > Pseudomonadota > Alphaproteobacteria > Rhodobacterales > Roseobacteraceae > Ruegeria > Ruegeria sp. CDSA020. The sequence goes on along the minus strand of NZ_JBXWQK010000002.1, from coordinate 12,943 downwards.
CGCCGATACGGCCGACGAGGCCAAATGAGCCAGTGGTGGTGCGGGTTGTGTCCAGTGCAGCCATATCCTGTTTCCTTCCGGTTTGTGTTAAACTCTGATCTTGCGATCTGACGGGCATTTAGGGATGGTTTTCTGACTGCACAAGCATAGAAATTGCATGTGTCCTATGCGTTTTTTGCAATGCTCGAAAAACATGAAAACGCCTTAATTTATTGGCAATTTTGCCTTCATCAAACTGGTCGAAACCCGACATTTTCCGGTCGTAATCAGCTCATTCTGTCGGAGACAGGACGACCGTGTCGCAATCTGACCATTGGTCAATTCGCTTGGAAAATGTTCTTGTTTCGTGCTAGTCGGTAAAAAAGAACACACAAACCCGAGCAGGCCGAGGCTATATATGCGAATTCTGGGCATTGATCCGGGGCTACGGACCCTGGGATGGGGCGTCATCGAATCACATGGCAGCCGTCTCAGTCATGTTGCCAATGGGTTATGTAAATCGGACGGGGATGATCTGGGAGAGCGGTTGCTATCGCTCCACAATCAGATCGTCGAAGTGATTGCTGAACATCAGCCCGATCAGGCCGCCATCGAACAGACCTTTGTGAACAAGGACGGGGCCGGTACGCTTAAGCTGGGTCAGGCACGAGGTGTGGCACTGTTGACGCTGGCGCAGGCCGGGTTGCCGGTGGGGGAATATGCGCCCAATCGAGTCAAGAAAACGGTTGTGGGCGTGGGCCATGCCGAAAAGGAACAGGTTCTTCATATGGTCAAGTTGCAACTGCCGGGCTGTCAGCCCAAGGGCGCGGATGCCGCGGATGCGCTGGCGATAGCGATCTGTCATTCCTTTTATGGGGCAACGCCACAGTCGCGGATGAAACAGGTGTGGGCATGATTGGCAAGCTGACAGGCCGGTTGGATTACCGCGCGGCGGATCACGTGCTGATCGACGTGCGTGGGGTCGGCTATCTGGTCTATTGCTCGGACCGTACGATGGCTGCGCTGCCGGGCGTGGGTGAGGCGATCTCGATCTACACCGACATGGTGGTGCGCGAGGATTTGATGCAGCTTTACGGGTTCCTTTCGCTGGTCGAGAAGGAGTGGCATCGCCTGCTGTGCTCGGTGCAAGGGGTCGGGGCCAAGGTTTCGCTAGCAATCCTCAGCGCCTTGGGCCCCGATGGTGTTAGCCGGGCGATTGCTCTGGGCGATTGGGGGGCGGTCAAGGCAGCCAAGGGCGTGGGCCCAAAAACCGCGCAGCGGATCGTGCTGGACCTCAAAGACAAGGCGCCCGGCGTTATGGCCATGGGCGGCACGGTGACCGAGGCAATGGATGGCCCCGCGCTGGATGTGGTGGAACTGACTGAACCGACACCTGTGCCAAAGCGGCCCACCATAAGCGCATCAGGTAATGCAGCAGCATCTGCCGGGGCATTGTCGGCACTCTCCAATCTGGGCTACGGCCCGTCCGAGGCCGCGTCAGCCGTGGCCGAAGCCGCGGCAAGCTTGCCCGAAGCGGGTGAGGCGGACCTGATCCGCGCTGCGTTGAAACTATTGGCTCCGAAAGGGTGATTGAATGGTAGATGCCGATCCCACCCTGCGCCCCGAGCCGTTGCCGGAAGACAATGACCGCGCCTTGCGCCCGCAGGGACTGGACGAATTCATCGGTCAAGCCGAGGCGCGCGCCAATCTGCGTATCTTTATCCAATCCGCTCGCCAAAGGGGTGAGGCAATGGATCATACGCTGTTCCATGGCCCTCCCGGTCTGGGCAAGACCACGCTGGCGCAGATCATCGCGCGTGAGTTGGGCGTGAATTTTCGGATGACATCTGGCCCGGTTCTGGCAAAGGCGGGCGATCTGGCGGCGATCCTGACCAATCTGGAAGCGCGCGATGTGCTGTTCATTGACGAAATCCATCGATTGAATCCAGCGGTCGAAGAGGTCCTGTACCCGGCGATGGAGGATTTCGAGCTGGATCTGGTGATTGGTGAAGGCCCGGCCGCGCGCACGGTGAGGATCGAGTTGCAGCCGTTTACTCTGGTCGGGGCCACAACCCGGATGGGGCTGCTGACCACGCCGCTGCGCGACCGCTTTGGCATCCCGACACGCCTGCAGTTCTATACCGTTGATGAATTGCACGAGATTGTCACCCGCAACGCGCGCAAGCTTGGAGCACCGGCTGATGACAGTGGTGCCCGAGAGATCGCGCGCCGGTCACGCGGAACACCTCGGATCGCCGGGCGCCTGCTGCGGCGGGTGGTGGATTTCGCAATCGTCGAAGGCGATGGACGGATCACCCGCGATTTGGCTGATGGGGCGTTGACGCGGCTGGGGGTCGATCATCTGGGGCTGGACGGCGCGGACCGCCGGTATCTGAAGCTGATCGCCGAGAATTACGCGGGCGGGCCGGTAGGTATCGAAACCTTGTCGGCAGCTCTGTCGGAAAGCCGGGACTCGCTGGAGGAGGTGATCGAACCCTTCCTCTTGCAGCAAGGCCTGATCCAACGCACACCGCGTGGCCGGATGCTGGCGCAGAAGGCGTGGACGCATCTGAGCATGGCCGCACCCAAGGGGCAAAATGATCTGTTTGGTTGAAGCCGCGCGTGCGAGCTTTTAAGGATTTCGCCAAACATTGTCCGATTGCCGAGGATTGCGCGTGACACCCGACGACATTCAAGCCCTGTTCACCCGCGAAAGCGGAGAGTTCCTGTTTGCGCGGTGGGGCCGCCCCATCGTGCCGATCGTCTTTGGGGTCGAAGATGAAAGTTTGGCCACGGTCAAAGGCGCGTTCGAGGCAGTGGTAACACTGGCAGGGCATCAGATGGCAGAAACCGACTCCGAGCTTGGCGCCAACTGCATGGTTTTTTTCTTCCGCGACTGGAAAGAACTGACAGAAGTGCCCGATCTGGACCGTTTGGTCCCTGATCTGGGGCCGTTGGTTGATCGGTTGATCGCGGCCGATGCCAACCAGTACCGGATATTCCGTTTTGAAGAAGACGGCGCCATTCGTGCGGCCTTTGTGTTTTTGCGGATGGACAATGAATTGTCGCAAGTCCCCGCTGAAACGCTTGCGCTCAGCCAGGTGGTGCAAACGGTGCTGCTCTGGTCCGATACCGCTTTTCGCAACCAGTCGCCCTTGGCAGTGGCGGGTGACGCGACGATATTGCGACCAGACATTGCCGGGTTGATCCGGGCGGCATACGATCCTGTCCTGCCGGGCGCGGCGCAAGATGCCTCTCATGCGCTGAGATTGTTTGCCAGATTGGATCAACCGCAATGAAGCACGTCTATTCCGTTAAAGTATATTACGAAGACACCGATATGGGCGGCGTGGTCTATCACGCTAACTATTTGAAATACATCGAACGCGCCCGGTCGGACTATGTGCGGCGCCTGGGCAATGACCAGAATGCCATGCGTGACGCAGGTATCGTTTGGGTCGTGCGCCGGATCGAGGCGGAATACCTGGCCCCGGCCAAATTTGACGACGATCTGGAGATCGAGACCGAAATCAAGTCTCTGTCCGGTGTCCGTCTGATCATGGCGCAAGTGGTCAAACGGGGCGAAGAGGAGATTTTTCGCGCCATCGTTACCGCCGTCTGTATGAATGCGCAGGGCAAGCCCGTACGCCTTCCGGCAGAGATTCGCGCATTGTTGTAACAATTTGCAGGGCCCGGGTGGTTCTGTTGGCAATTCGCCCCCATCTGCGTTAGCGTTTGACAAAACAAGGCCGTAAGGCTGTCAGGCAAAACAAAGAGCAGGTTCATGGAAGCTGAAACGCTGGCGCTGGCGCAGGAGATCGATTTCTCCATGTGGGGGCTTTTTGCCCGCGCGACTTTTATCGTTAAACTGGTAATGCTGATGCTGATTGGCGCATCAGTCTGGTCCTGGGGGATCATCATCCAGAAACTGATCAATTACCGTGCTGCAAGGCGTGAAGCTCAGGTTTTTGATGAGGCTTTCTGGTCCGGGAACCCCCTGGATGAACTGTTCGAGCAGATCGGTACCCAACCCGATGGCAGTTCGGAGAAGATATTTGCCTCGGGCATGATCGAATGGCGCCGCTCGCACCGCACTGATGGCGGGCTGATAGCTGGTGCCACCGCACGCATTGATCGGTCGATGGATGTGGCCATCGCGAAAGAGGCCGAGGCGCTGCAAAAGGGCCTGCCCATTCTGGCCACTGTCGGCTCAACTGCACCCTTCATTGGTCTGTTCGGAACGGTTTGGGGTATCATGAATGCGTTCATCGAGATTGCCGAGCAGCAGAACACCAACCTGGCTGTTGTCGCGCCCGGTATTGCCGAGGCGTTGCTGGCCACCGGCCTGGGCCTGTTGGCCGCGATTCCGGCGGTGATTTTCTATAACAAACTCAGCGCAGATAGTGATCGGATCGTTGGAGGCTATGAAGCCTTTGCCGATGAGTTCGCCACCATTCTGTCGCGCCAGCTGGACAGCTGAGATGGGGGCTGCGGTTCAGCAATCCTCGGGCGGGAATGGACGCCGGCGGGGTCGGCGTCGCGGTCGCGCGCAGCCGATGGCTGAGATCAACGTCACACCCTTTGTGGACGTTATGCTGGTGCTGCTGATCATCTTCATGGTGGCCGCGCCCTTGCTGACTGTTGGTGTGCCTGTTGATCTGCCCAAAACAGCGGCCAGTGCGCTGCCCGGCGATAACGAGGAACCTTTGACCGTCACGCTGACCGCGGATGGCAGGGTGCAAATCCAAACCACGGATATTCTGCGCGAAGAGTTGATTGGAAAACTGCGTGCCATCGCAGCAGAACGCAGTAGCGACCGAGTGTTTTTGCGCGCGGATGGTGCGATCCCTTATGCGCAGGTGATGCAGGTAATGGGCGCGCTTAATGCGGGTGGGTTCTCCAATGTGGGGCTGGTGACCGATACGGGCGGCCCGACACTGGACGACGGTGGAGAGTGAGGCCGCACGGTGGATACCGGCACCAAGATCTCGGCGATTGCCCATGTCAGTCTGATTGGTTGGGCATTTTTCGGCGGCACCTTCCGGTCCGAACCATTACCTATGGCCGTGCAGGATGTCTCGGTCATTTCGGCTGAGCAATTTGCGGCAATGACCGCTCAGCGGGATGCGCCCGAAGTGCCGACGCCAACAGCGCTGCAGCCGCCTGAGGCCCCAACAGAAGAGGATCCAGCGTCGGAACCGGTAGTGGAAGAGCAGCCTTCGTTGCAAGAGGCGGAACCTGCTGAATCCGACCCGGACCCGGATCCTGAGCCTGAACCGGTTGAGCCGCCGCCAGAGCCGGTGGTGATTGAACAGCCACCGGTGTTGGACACTCCCGCCCCCGAGATTGTCGACGTTACGGTGCCTTCTGGGCCAGAAGCACAGCCCAGCCCGGCCGAGAATGTTGCGCCGGTGCCGGTTGCGCCGCCTCCGCCCGAGGCCGCGCCTGATGAAATCGAAACCCCGGCCGTATCTTTGGACGAGGGAGCCGAGACCCAGCAGGAACAGCAGGATCAGACCGCCCCCGAGGAAAAGGCTGACGAGATTGTGACCGAAGCGGAAGAGCCCAAAGAAAACGCTCCCCGAACATCGCCGCGCCCGCGGATCCGTCCCAACCGCCCGACGCCACCGGTCGAGCCCGAAGTGGCGGAGACGCCCGAGCCCGAACCCACAGAGCCCGCGCAGACGGAAACAGCCATCAACGATGCGCTGGCCGAGGCGTTGGGACAAGGGAGTGAACCCTCTGGTCCGCCCTTGACCAGCGGCGAAAAGGACGCGATGCGATTGGCCGTTTCCCAATGCTGGAACGTCGGGTCCTTGTCCACGGATGCTCTGCAGACAGTTGTTGTTGTCGGATTTTCGTTGACCCCTGATGGCAAGGTGGTTGGCGGCAGCTTGCGCATGATCGACAGCTCAGGCGGTTCTGACGGCGCAGCCAGACAAGCCTATGAGGCCGCTCGACGTGCCATTTTGCGCTGTGGAGCCAAAGGATATGACCTGCCAACCGATAAATACGAGCATTGGCAGGATATTGAGATTACATTCAATCCCGAGAGGATGCGGATCAAATGATGAGACTTCTGACCAGCCTGTTGCTTGGCCTGACACTTGTGTCGGCACCTGTTCACGCCCAAAGTGGACCGCTTCGCTTGGAATTGGATCAGGGGATTATCGAACCCTTACCCTTTTCGGTTCCGAATTTTGTGCCGGACAGCACAGCAGCTGCGCAATATGCCCAGGATATCTCGCGGGTTGTGGCCGCCGATCTAACCGGAACAGGGCTGTTCCGCGAAATTCTGTCTGATGCTTTCATCAGCCAAGTGGCCAGCTTTGAAGATCCCGTTCGGTTCGCGGATTGGAAAGCCATTAATGCCGAGGCTTTGGTGACAGGTGCTGTGAATGTGTCGGGCAATCGCCTGACGGTGCGGTTCAGGGTCTGGGATGTGTTTTCGGGGCAGGAACTGGGCAACGGTCTCCAGTTTGCCGGGACGACTGAAGGGTGGCGGCGCATGGCCCATAAAGTGGCGGATCAAGTCTATAGCCGTGTAACGGGCGAGGGCGCCTATTTCGACAGTCGCGTTGCCTTTGTCTCGGAAAGCGGCCCCAAAAACCAGCGCCTGAAACGGCTGGCGATTATGGATTATGACGGCGCGAATGTGCAGTACCTGACCGACAGCGCCGCCATTGTTCTGGCACCACGCTTTTCACCTGCCGGTGATCAATTGCTCTATACCAGCTACGAATCCGGTCAGCCGCGCATCTATGTTCTGGATATTGAACGGGTCAGGCGGACCGAGTTGAACACTCAGGGCGGCACGATGAGCTTTTCGCCCCGGTTTTCGCCGGATGGACGGTCGATCGTCTATTCGCTTATTCAGGGCGGCAATACGGACCTGTGGAAAATGGATCTGGCTTCCGGGCAAAGCGTGCGGCTGACCAATACGCCCGCGATTGAAACCGCCCCCAGCTATTCGCCGGACGGTTCCCAGATCGTGTTTGAAAGCGACCGTTCGGGCACACCACAGCTTTACATCATGCCCGCAAACGGGGGCGAGGCGACGCGGATCAGCTTTGGTCAGGGCCGTTATGGAACGCCGGTCTGGTCCCCCCGTGGCGATCTGGTTGCGTTTACCAAGCAGAACAAAGGCCGATTTCATATCGGTGTCATGCGAACAGATGGCAGCGAAGAGCGTTTGCTGACCTCGTCGTTTCTGGACGAAGGACCGACATGGTCCCCTAATGGTCGCGTGATCATGTTCACCCGAGAAACCCAGGGCGCAAGTGGCCGGGCGACGCTGTATTCGGTGGACATCTCGGGACGTAACCTGCGCCCGATCCGCACCCCGGACGGGGGCAGCGATCCGTCATGGGGCCCACTGCAGAATTGATCACGGCTGCTGGCAGGAAAAGTTCACAAGGAACCTGCACTATGCTACAGAGACGGCAATAAAGAGAAAAAACAACGAGGCACCTGAGATGAACGTATTGGGCAAAATCCTTGCAATAGGTGTGTTTGGCGCGTTGGCGGCCTGCACCAATAACGACCCCTCCGCGCTGGGCGGCGGCTTTGGCAATGGCGCAAATGGCGGGCTTGCCGCTGGCTCTCCAAGTGATCCGCGCTCGCCTGCATATTTCCAGCAAACTGTTGGTGACCGGGTTCTGTTTTCGGTCGATCAGTCGACGCTTACTCCGCAGGCGCAGTCAGTGCTGCAGGGGCAGGCCGACTGGCTGATGGCCAACCCCGACTTTGTGGCAACGATCGAAGGCCATGCGGATGAGCAGGGCACGCGTGAGTATAACCTCGCACTGGGTGCGCGTCGGGCAAATGCCGCCCGCGAGTTCCTGATTTCCCGCGGAGTAGCGGGCAACCGGCTGACAACTGTCAGCTTTGGCAAAGAGCGTCCGATCGAGATTTGCAGCACCGAGGACTGCTATTCGAAAAACCGTCGCGCGGTGACGGTGCTGACCGGATCAACTTTGGGATAAGACGATGAAACTAGCAGGATGGGTTCTGGCCGCAGTTTTGGCGACCGCCGGTTTGGCACAAGCACAGGATCAGCAAACCTTGGCGGATATCCGGCAGGAACTGACGGTGCTCCATGTGGAAATTCAGCGGCTCAAGCGCGAGTTTTCAACAACCGGCTCTCCGGCCCCGAACCTGTCCGGCAGTTCGATACTTGAACGCGTTGATGCCATAGAGGCCGAGTTGCAGCGCCTGACGCGCCAGACCGAGCAGTTGAACCAGCGTGTACAGAATATTGTAACCGACGGCACCAACCGCATCGGTGATCTTGAGTTTCGCTTGGTCGAACTGGAAGGCGGCGACCTGAGTACGCTCGGTGATACAACAACCCTGGGCGGAGAAACGGACATCACATCCGCAGCCCCTGCTGCTCCGACAGCGCCAACCGATTCCGACCTGGGTGAGTTGGCAGTAGGCGAGCAAGCGGATTTCAATGCTGCTGCTCAGGCGCTGGCCGATGGAAACTTCCAGGCCGCCGCGGATCAGTTCGCAGTATTCGATACATCATATCCCGGAAGCCCGCTTGCGCCCGAAGCACACCTAAAGCGCGGGCAGGCGTTGGAAGGCATTGGCGACACCCGCGAAGCTGCAAGGGCTTTTCTGGCCAGCTTCACGGGTGATTCCGAAGGCGCCTATGCGCCTGAGGCTTTGTTCGAACTGGGTGCTGCGCTGGGTCGTCTGGGACAGACCGAACAGGCGTGTATAACACTGAGCGAGGTCAGCGTCCGGTTCCCGGCCTCGGCATTGGTCTCCAGCGCTACGCAGGAAATGACGTCACTGGGTTGTACTTGACCACACAAGGCACACTCCTGAAATCCGAACTCCGCGCGCGATTGCCGGAAAACCTTCCGCGCCGTCTAGGCGTTGCGGTATCCGGTGGCGGTGACTCGGTTGCTTTGCTGAGTTTGTTGAAGCACATCGCCCAAGAGGAACAGGTTGAGCTGTTTGTCGCCACGGTGAACCACAATCTGCGCCCCGAAGCGGTGGCGGAGGCAGATTGGGTGGCGCAGCTTGCCCAGGGTCTGGGCCTTCCACATGAGACGTTGCACTGGCAGGGGTGGGACCAGACAGGTAACCTGCAGGATAGGGCGCGGCAGGCCCGGTACCAGTTGCTGTCAGACTGGGCGCGTGACAAGCAGATCGGCGCGATTGCCCTAGGACACACCGCCGATGATCAAGCCGAAACCATGCTGATGCGATTGGCGCGCGCTGCTGGTGTGACGGGATTGTCCGGCATGCCTGCAATGCGGAACTATCAAGGGATCATGCTGCTGCGACCGATGTTGGGGATTACCCGGCAACAACTGCGCGATTATCTTACCGAGATTGGGGCAGATTGGATCGAGGATCCATCGAATCACGACCGGCGGTTTGATCGTATCAAGGCGCGCGACGCGTTGACCGGCTTATCCGAAATTGGGATTTCGGTGCATTCTCTGTCCCGCGTTGCTGAAAATCTTACTCAAGCCCGTGAAGCATTAGAGCAGATTACGCAGGAATCCGCCCGTCAGGTCCTGAGTGTCGATGGCGGCGATATCTGTGTCGATCGCGCGCAATTTTCCACTCTGCCTGCGGAAATTCGACGTCGTCTTCTTACAGGTTGTGTCCGCTGGATTGCGGGCCGCGGATATCCACCGCGTCAGGCTGCAACAGACCGGGCGCTGCTCGCGATTGATCAGGGTGAGGCGGCAACGATTGGTGGATGCCTCTTGATCCCAAAAGCCGATAAAATGTGGGTTTGCAGAGAGCTAAATGCCGTTGAGAGCGAACCCGGCGCACCCGGTCAGATTTGGGATGAACGGTGGATTCTGTCTGGTCCGGCGATTCCCGACGCACAGGTTCACCCGTTAGGTGCGGCTGGTTTGCAGGCCGTGCCAGATTGGCGTGCACTTGGAAAACCGCGCGCCGCGCTTCTGGCGTCTCCGTCCGTCTGGAGTGGAGAGGTCTTGGTATCTGCACCTATGGTGGGTTTCTCAAATGGTTGGCTTGCAGAACTGACGCCAGAAGAGCCCGAGTTTCACTCTTCGGTTTTATCGCATTGAACCTGCTTGAATCATCTCTATTTTAAAGAGCAACCCGGCAGATCCCCATCTGCCGAAATCTTTTGGGAGATTTTTCTTGGGCAACGCTCGTAACATCGCCTTTTGGGTCGTTCTGTTTTTGCTGATCCTTGCACTGTTCAATCTGTTCAGCGGACCAGGTGGAACGCTTCAGAGCAATGAAAGAACCTATTCTGATTTCGTGACCGCTGTTGAAGGCGGCGAAGTCAAAAACGTGACATTGGATGGCGAGCAAATTCGCTATACCACTCAAAGCGGCGCAAGCTATGTCACGATCAAGCCCGGCGATGCCGAGGTGACCAAACTGCTGATCGATGAAAGCATCCCGGTTCAGGCTGTGAAACAACAGCAATCGGGCATTCAGTCTTTCCTGGTCACTCTTCTTCCTTTCCTGCTGCTGATCGGTGTCTGGGTCTACTTCATGAACCGGATGCAGGGTGGCGGCAAAGGTGGCGCGATGGGCTTTGGCAAGTCCAAGGCCAAGATGCTGACCGAAAAGCATGGCCGTGTAACCTTTGATGATGTCGCTGGCATCGACGAGGCCAAGGAAGAACTGGAAGAGATCGTAGAATTCTTGCGCAATCCGCAGAAATTCAGTCGTCTGGGTGGCAAGATTCCAAAAGGCGCTTTGTTGGTGGGCCCTCCGGGGACCGGTAAAACGCTGCTGGCCCGCGCCATTGCGGGTGAGGCGGGTGTGCCCTTCTTCACCATTTCGGGTTCGGACTTTGTTGAGATGTTCGTCGGTGTCGGTGCATCCCGTGTCCGCGACATGTTCGAACAGGCCAAGAAAAACGCTCCCTGTATCGTCTTTATTGACGAGATTGACGCCGTTGGCCGCCATCGTGGTGCCGGTTATGGCGGGGGTAATGACGAACGTGAACAAACGCTCAACCAGTTGCTCGTCGAGATGGACGGGTTCGAGGCCAATGAGGGCGTGATTATTCTGGCGGCCACCAACCGTAAGGACGTTTTGGACCCTGCGCTGCTGCGTCCGGGCCGTTTCGACCGCAACGTGACTGTCGGCAACCCCGACATCAAAGGCCGCGAGAAGATCTTGGGCGTTCACGCACGCAAGACGCCCCTCGGACCTGATGTCGATCTACGCATCATCGCGCGCGGGACTCCGGGCTTCTCGGGTGCTGATCTGGCCAACCTCGTGAATGAGGCCGCGCTGATGGCCGCCCGCGTCGGTCGCCGCTTTGTTACCATGGAAGATTTCGAGAATGCCAAGGACAAGGTGATGATGGGTGCCGAGCGCCGCTCGATGGTGCTGACCCAGGACCAGAAGGAAAAGACTGCCTATCACGAATCAGGGCATGCCGTTGTTGGTATGACGCTGCCGTTGTGTGATCCGGTCTATAAGGCAACGATCATTCCGCGTGGTGGTGCGCTGGGCATGGTGGTGTCACTGCCAGAAATGGACCGCCTGAACTATCACCGCGATGAGTGTGAGCAAAAGCTGGCCATGACCATGGCCGGTAAGGCGGCTGAGGTGATCAAATATGGCGAGGACCATGTCTCGAACGGTCCGGCGGGCGATATCATGCAGGCCAGCCAACTGTCGCGGGCGATGGTGATGCGCTGGGGCATGTCGGACAAGGTCGGCAATATCGACTATGCCGAAGCGCATGATGGCTATTCTGGCAACACTGCCGGGTTCTCGGTCTCGGCCCATACCAAGGAACTGATCGAGGAAGAGGTCAAGCGCCTGATCCAGCAAGGATATGAGCGTGCGCATCAGATCCTGTCAGAACAGAACGAGCAATGGGAACGTCTGGCCCAGGGGCTGCTGGAATATGAAACCCTGACCGGTGACGAGATCAAACGCGTCATGAATGGCGAGCCGCCCAGCGAAAGCGATGACGAGGGCGACAAACCTGATGAGGGCAGCGCCCCCAGCGTGACAGCCATTCCGAAAACCAAGGTTAAGAAAACTCCGCCCGATGGCGGGATGGAGCCAGAACCAACGGCTTAGACTTTCAAAGACCCGGGCCTGTCCCGGGTTTTTTTCTTTTCAATCGCGAAGGTTTGCCCTTTATTCCGCATCAGATGTCAGTTCTGAAATAGGGATAAATATGCCGGTATTGCGCGAAACCGAATTCACGGGCGAAGTTGTTTGGTTGGGCCACGTACCAGCAGGTAAAACTCTCCGGGCCAATGCCGTGGACAGTCTGGATTTGGGTTTCTCGGGTGATCAAGGCGCGCGTCACGAAGGGGTGAATCGTACTTCTTGCGTGCGGGTCAAAAACCTGTACCCGGTAGGCACCGAAATTCGCAATGTGCGGCAGTTATCGATCCTGTCCGCAGAAGAACTTGATGCCATCGCGCAGGAAATGGGCTTGGGTAAGCTGGACCCGTCCCATCTGGGGGTCAGCATTGTCTTGCGCGGCATTCCGGATTTCACCCATGTTCCGCCCTCGTCTCGTTTGCAGGTGGAAAATGGCGTGACGCTGACGATCGACATGGAAAACCGGCCCTGTATCCTGCCGGGGCGCGAGATCGAGACTGACTTGCCCGGATATGGTGCGGCCTTCAAGCCCGCAGCGCAGGGACGGCGTGGGGTCACGGCTTGGGTCGAAAGACCCGGAGAGCTGAATCTGGGCGATGAGCTTACACTGTTTGTCCCCGATCAGAGAGCCTGGACACCATAAGGGACCGCAATTTCCGATCGGAAGGTGCCGATGTGACGCTACGACGTTTCAAGGCGCAATTATGTCGGAATCCATAGCCACCAATTTGGTACACAACGGTATGGAGTGAGCAGCGCCGGCGTTCTGCGTCGGGTTTGCACGGAATTCAATCAGGGACCGAAACCCAATGAGCTATAAATCTGACATCGAAATTGCGCGTGAGGCGAAGAAGAAGCCGATTCAGGAGATTGG